>NZ_JBSFDF010000048.1:0-65987 GCF_053593795.1 Streptomyces sp. NPDC002104
AGCAGAGGTCGTAGGTGTGCCGGGCCCCCTCGGCCGGGTCGAAGCCGTTCCAGGTGAATTCCCAGAGCGCCGCCGGGACGGAGTTCGGGGCAGTGGTTTCGTACGTGGTGCTCCGGATCAGGCGGAGCGGCGGCGGCCCTGGCCGGCGCCACCCACGCGGCTGCGGGCCGAAGCGGCGGCCGCGCCACCGGCGGGGGCCCCGCCGGTCCGCCGGCCGCGCTCGCCGGAACCGCCCGTGGAGCCGCCCTGTCCGCCCTGGCCGCGGCGGGCCTGGCCGGAGCCGGAGGCCGGAGCCTGCCCGGCGGCGCCGCCACCGGTGCGACGGCCGCGGCCGCCCCCGACGGCCGGAGCCGCACCCGTGCCGGCGCCCGTACGCGGTCCGCCCGAGCGGCGGCGCGCGCCGGAGCCCGAGCCCCCGCCTGCCTGGCCGGTGGAACGCTGACGCGGCGGGGTGGCCTGCGGCACCTCCATGACGACCGGGATGCCCGAGGGCTCCTTGGCGCCGGTGATGCGGGCGAGCTCCTCGTCGGAGGACTTGATCTGCGCGGTGCGCGGGGAGATCCCGGCGTCCGACATCAGACGGGTCATGTCTCGCTTCTGGTCCGGCAGGACCAGGGTGACGACGCTGCCGGACTCGCCGGCGCGGGCGGTACGGCCGCCGCGGTGCAGGTAGTCCTTGTGGTCGGTCGGCGGGTCCACGTTGACGACGAGGTCGAGGTCGTCGATGTGGATGCCGCGGGCGGCCACGTTGGTGGCGACCAGCGCGGTGACCTCGCCGGTCTTGAACCAGTCGAGGGTCCGGTTGCGCTGCGGCTGCGAGCGGCCGCCGTGCAGACCGGAGGCGCGGACGCCGTCGGCGAGGAGCTTCTTGACCATGCGGTCGACTCCGCGCTTGGTGTCGACGAACATGATCACCCGGCCGTCGCGAGCGGCTATGCGCGTGGCCACGGCCTTCTTGTCGGTCTCGTCCATGACGTACAGGACGTGGTGCTCCATCGTGCTGACCGCACCGGCGGACGGGTCGACGGAGAAGGCGACCGGGTCGGTGAGGAACATCTTGACGAGTTTGTCGATGTTCTTGTCGAGGGTCGCCGAGAACAGCATGGTCTGGCCGTCGGGCTGGACCTGCTTGAGCAGGGCGGTGACCTGCGGCATGAAGCCCATGTCGGTCATCTGGTCGGCCTCGTCGAGGACGGTGATGGAGACCTGGGAGAGGTCGGCGTCACCGCGGTCGATGAGGTCCTTCAGGCGGCCGGGGGTGGCGACGAGCACCTCGGCGCCGCGGCGCAGGGCGCCGGACTGCCGGTTGATCGACATGCCGCCGACGACGGTGGTGATCCGCAGGTTGACGGCCGTGGCGTACGGGGCCATGGCGTCGGTGACCTGCTGCGCGAGCTCGCGGGTCGGTACGAGGACCAGCGCGAGCGGCTGCTTCGGCTGCGCGCGGCGGCCGGCGGTGCGGGCCAGCAGGGCCAGGCCGAAGGCCAGCGTCTTGCCGGAGCCGGTACGGCCGCGGCCGAGCAGGTCACGGCCGACCAGCGAGTTCGGGATGGTCGCGGCCTGGATCGGGAACGGCTGGGTGACGCCCTGGGCGGCGAGGGTCTTCAGCAGCGCCTCGGGCATGTCCATGTCCTCGAACGCGTCCACCGGCGGCAGGGCCGGGGTCAGCGGTTCGGGCATGGTGAATTCTTGGGGCCTGGCCACGGGGGCGGACTTCTGCCGTCCCGCGCCAGCCTTCGGACGTCCCTGGGCCGCACCTCGACCCCGGGTGGGGCGGCGGCTGGGTCGTGCGGAGCTGGAGCTGGTCATGCGAGAAAGCCCTCCTGAAACCGGCAGGTAAAACAATTGGTTCGAAACAGCAGACAAGCCGGGGCCCGCACCTACTCGGTGCGGACCCCGGCGTGCTGACTGCCTTAGGCGGGGAGGATGTTCTCCGCCTGGGGGCCCTTCTGGCCCTGGGTGACGTCGAAGGACACGCGCTGGCCCTCGTTGAGCTCACGGAAGCCCTGGGTGGCGATGTTCGAGTAGTGGGCGAAGACGTCCGGGCCGCCACCGTCCTGCTCGATGAAGCCGAAGCCCTTTTCCGAGTTGAACCACTTCACGGTGCCAAGTGCCATTTTTGAATCTCCTGAATAGGCGGCAAAGGGCCCCATCCGGAGATTCCGGCAAAACAATAAAAGCGCCTGTCGGAGCATTCCCGTCAGGCGCACATAAAGTTCATGGGTACCACAACTGCAACGAGCTCTAAGCTAGCACACGTCGGTCGGGGAGTGTCGCCGAGAGCATGTGACCTCCGTCCTGGGTGGATCCGGCGCGCAGCTTCCCGCCGACCTCCGTGAGGGCGCGCCGCAGCCCCGGAATGCCCATGCCGCCGGAGTCCAGGACGATCCGTTCCCCCTCCGGGGCGGTGTTGACCACGTCGAGGCGGACCTCCCCGTCCTCGGCGTACAGATTCATCCGGACGGCGGAGCCGGGGGCGTACTTCGCCGCGTTGGTGAGGCCCTCGCGGGCTATGCGCAGCAGCAGGCGCCCGTCGGCCGCCGGGAAGGGGCCCAGGCCGGGCTGGGTGTGGTGGGTGATCTCCATGCCGGTGGCGCGCATGTTCCGGGCCAGGGAGCCGAGGAAGCGGCCCACGTCCACGGGGGTGGTGTACGCGCGGCTGCCCGCGGGGTCGGTCAGCATGTCCAGCACCTCCCTGACCTCGGCCATCGCGGCGCGCGCCGACTCCTCCACGGCTCCAGCGGCCTCCCGGACCCGGGGGTCGGCCTCCGCGTCCAGGCGCAGGGCGGCGGCCTGCATCGTGAGGGCGGTGAGGCGGTGGCCGAGTCCGTCGTGGGTGCGCTGGGCCAAACGGGTGCGTTCCTGGACGACGGCCAGGTCGGCCGCCTGGTCCACGGCGGCGTGGGCCTGGCGGGCCCGCTCGCGCAGCGCGGCCATGACGTGCCGGTTGCGGCGCACGGTCTCCCCGTAGAGGGCGGGCACGAGGATGGAGCCGAGGACGAAGGAGGCGGGGTCGCGCCCCGCGTACCCGAGCGGCAGGATCACGTCGCGGGTGGCGGCGTAGACGACGGCCATCAGCAGGATCCCGCCCCAGCGGTGGGTGCGGCCGTACGCGGCCAGGGCGTAGCCGGCGAAGACGAGGGGGCCGCGGTCGTCGGAGACGAGGGTGGCCGCGGTGGCCGCGAGGGCCGGGATCCAGGGGTGGGAGCGGCGCCAGAGCAGGGAGAGCGCGGCGAGCCAGCCGACGGCCAGGCTCGTGGGGTAGTCGGTGACGAAGCCGAAGCGGTGGACGTCGTGGAGGTTGAGGGTGGTGAGCAGTCCGCAGACCAGGGCGAGCCAGATGTCGGTGCGGCGGGCGCGCACGGGGTCGGGTGCCCCGCCGCTCTCCCCCGTCAGGGTGCGCAGACCCCGTTCCAGCAGCTGTCCGGCGCGACCGGGCACGGCCTGCATGACTCCACTCCCCCCATCGGCGCACAGAAGTGCGCAGAACATGCCAAAACGTCCCCCCAGGTTGCCCTTCTTCCGCCGAAGGGGCATCCCGGGGGGACGTGTTCTGGGGGCACCGGGCGAACCGGCCCGTGGTGAACCGGCCCGTGACGGAACCGGCCCGCGGTGAGCCGGGTCGCTTACAGGGAGACGCCGTGGCCGTTCAGCCAGGTGACCGGGTTGACGTCGGCGCCGTAGCTGTTGCTGGAGCGGACCTCGAAGTGGAGGTGCGGGCCGGTGGAGTTGCCGGTGTTGCCGGAGCGGCCGATCCGCTCGCCGGCGGAGACGCGCTCGCCCGCGGAGGCGGTCGCCGAGGAGAGGTGGGCGGAGAGGGTGTAGCGGCCGTCGTCGTGCTTGATGACCACGGCGTTGCCGTACGCACCCTGCCAGCCGGAGGAGACGACGGTGCCGGCGGCGGCGGCCCGGACCGGGGTGCCGGTGGACACCGCGAAGTCGATGCCGGTGTGGTAGCCGGCGGCCCAGCCGCCCGCCTGGTGGTAGCGCGCGGAGACGCTGCCGCCGGAGACGGGCAGTACGCCCTCGGCGCCGCTGGAGCCGCTCCGGGAGGAGCCGGAGGACTCCGAGGAGCCCGACGGGCCGGAGGGCTTCGGCGCGGCCTGGGCGGCGCCGCCCGAGCTGGAGCCGTACGCGAGGCGCTGGCCCGGGAAGATCACGTCCGGGTCGGACCCGATCACCGAGCGGTTCGCGGAGTAGAGGCTCTGCCAGCTGACGCCCAGTTCGGAGCCGATGGTGCCGAGGGTGTCTCCGGCGGCGACGGTGTAGGTGTGCGCGCCCCGGCTCTTCGGGGCGGCCGGGGCCGCGTCGGCCTTCTGGTGCGCGGTCGGGGTGCCGGCGCCCCGGGCGGGGGCCTCGGGGGCCGGGCCGCCGCGCTGGAGGCCGGCGAGCTTGCCGCAGGAGGGCCAGGCGCCGGGGCCCTGGGTCGCCAGGACCTTCTCGGCGACGGCGATCTGCTGCGCCTTGGTGGCCTGGTTGGCCTGGGGGGCGTACTGCCGGCCGCCGAACTCCGCCCACGTGCCGGAGGAGAACTGCAGCCCGCCGTAGTAGCCGTTGCCGGTGTCGATGCTCCAGTCGTTGGTGGACTCGCACCGGGCGACCTTGTCCCACGTGCCGACCGACGCGGCGGACGCGGGCTGTGCCACGAGACCCACGGCGGCGGGTGCGGCGATACCGGCGACAACGAGACCGGCGAGGGTACGGGCAGACGGGAAAGACATGCGGAGTTCCTGACTTCGGGGACGTGTACGGAGGCCGGTGCGCCGGGTGAAGCGCCGGTGCGTTCGGCCTCGGTCACCACCGTCCGGGAGAACGGGGGGTCCCCGAAGTCGCCGAAAGAGGACAAGCAGGACACCAAAAGGGGACGGGGGAGGGAGGGTTGGCGGGCCTTAAGTCCCTCTATGCCGGTAATGTCCGCAATCACACGGGGATTCAGGGGAGGTGGGTCACATGACGATCCGCGTGATGGTGGTCGACGACCAGAGCCTCATACGGTCGGGCCTGGTGACCCTGCTCGCGAGCGCGCCCGGCATCGAGGTGGTCGCGGAGGCCGGCGACGGGGCCGAGGCCGTGCCGCTGGCCCGCACCTACCGGCCGGACGTGGTGCTGATGGACCTGGTCATGCCGAAGGTCGACGGCATGGAGGCCACCGTGCAGCTACTGCGGCTGCCGGACCCGCCGCGCGTGCTCGTCCTCACCGGCTACACGGCGGACGACCTGGTCCTGGACGCGCTGCGGGCCGGAGCGGCCGGGTTCCTGCTGAAGGACCTGCGCCCCGAGGAGCTCTTCGCGGCCGTCCGCACGGTCGCGGCGGGCGGCAGCGCCCTGGCGCCCGGGGTGATGCGGGTGCTGCTGGAACGGGCGGACACCCGTACCGGGGCGCCCGATCACACGGAGCAGCTCTCCACGCTGTCCCCCGGCGAGCGGGACGTCCTCGCGCTGGTCGGCGAGGGCCGGACGAACCTTCAGATAGCGCAGGCGCTGCACCTGTCCCCCGCGAGCGTGAAGACGTACGTCTCGCGGATCCTGACGCAGCTCGACCTCTCGAACCGGACCCAGGCCGCGATCCTCGCCCACGAGGCGGGGCTGGTCCGCGCCGCGTAGCCGCGTCTTCCCGGCGGGCGGCCACGGGGTCTGGCCCGGACGGGCGGCAGCGAAAAGAATGGACAGCATGACGACTACTCGGACGACTCGGACGTCTCGGACGTCTCCCCGCTCCCGGGCCCGGTCCTTCGACAGTGCCGCCGCCCTCTACGGGCGGCACCGGCCCGGCTATCCCGAGACCCTGTACGACGCGGTCGAGGAGCTGGCCGGGCGCCGCTTCGCCGGGGCCCGGGTCGCCGACGTGGGCGCGGGCACCGGGATCGGGACGGCGCCGATGCGCGCCCGGGGGGCCGAGGTGGTGGCGGTGGAGCCCGGGGACGGGATGGCGGCGGAGTTCCGGCGCACCCGGCCGGGGATCCAGGTCGTGCGCGGGGACGGGAACCGGCTTCCGCTGGCCGGGGCCGCCTTCGACTTCCTGACGTACGCCCAGGCCTGGCACTGGACGGATCCGGCGCACTCCGTGCCCGAGGCCCGCCGGGTGCTGAGGCCCGGCGGGGCGCTGGCGATCTGGTGGAACGACCTGGACGAGTCGGCCGGCTGGGTCGCGGCGCAGGGCGAGCGGATCCGCGCCTTCTTCGGGGCGGACGGCCCGGGCGGCGCGGTCGTGGGCGGGGCCGGCGCGGTCGGCGGGAGCGCCCAGGCCCTGGGTTACCGCACGCTCCCGCGCGGCCTGGACTCCGCTTTCACCACGCGGACCGTCCCGTGGTCCCGGCGGATCCCGCTGGAGGCGCACCTGGCGAACCTGGCCAGCCACTCGGCGTTCCTGCTGCTGGGCGAGGCGGGGACCCGGGAGTTCCTGGACGCCGAGCGGGAGCGGCTGAGCCCGCTCTTCCCGGAGGGAACGGTGGAGGAGCCCTACGTGGTGAGCGTCGGCGTGGCCGTCGTCTGAGACGGCCCGGTGCGCGGTGGCGGCCTCCTACCGCAGCCGTTCCCGGAGCACCGCCGCCCGGCACTGCGCGGGGCTTCCCCAGGCGTCGCGCAGCGGGCGGGCCTTGCGCAGCCACAGGGAGAGGTCGAGTTCCTCGGTGTAGCCGACGGCGCCGTGCAGCTGGAGCGCGGTCATGGCGGCCGCGTACGCCGCTTCGCCCGCGGTCAGCTTGGACGCCGCGACCTCCCCGGGGTTCAGGGAGAGCGCGGCCGCCCAGAGCAGGGGCCGGGCGAACTCCAGGCCGAGCAGGGTGTCGGCGAGGCGGTGCTTGACCGCCTGGAAGCCGCCGATCGGCACGGCGAACTGGGTGCGCTGCTTCGCGTACTCCACCGTGCGCGCGAGGAGGGCCTCGCCGGTGCCGAGGCACTGGGCGGCGGTGAGCAGCCGGGCCCAGTCGGCGGCGTCGCGGGCCGCCGCGGTGACGGCCGGGCCGGCGGCGAGGAGCTCGCCTCCGGCGTCGGGGAGGGCCAGGCGGCGGGCGGGGTCGGTGGAGGTGCGCAGCGGGCCGGCGCCCGTGGCCAGCCGGAGTTCCCCGGCCCCGGACACCGTGAAGAGGTGGGTGGCGGCGTCGGCGTCCAGGGCGTACGGGCCCCCGCCGGGCAGGGTGAGGGTGGCCGGGGTCTCCCCCGCCGCCAGAGCGGGGAGGAACCGCTTGCCCAGCGCTTCGTCGCCGAGGCGGGTCAGGAGGACGGCCGCGGCGGCCGTCTCCACCACCGGGCCGGGGACCCCGGCCCGGCCCAGCTCCACGAAACCGGCCGCCATCTCCAGCGGCATCAGGCCCATGCCCTCGTGGGCTTCGTCGGCCGCGAGGGCGAACAGTCCGGTGGCGGCGATCCGGGCCCACAGGGCCCGGCCCGGTGCGTGGTCGCCGGCGCCCCAGGCCCGTACCGCCGCGGGGACGTCCGAGGCGGCGAGCAGGCCGCGCAGGGTGCGGGCGAAGTCCGACTGTTCCTCGGTCGGCAGGAAGCGCATCAGCGGCGGCCCTTCGGGAGGCCGAGCAGCCGCTCGGCGATGATGTCGCGCTGGATCTCGTTGGTCCCCGCGTAGATGGGGCCGGCGAGGGAGAAGATCCACGGCTCGGCCCATTCCCCGTCGGCGAGTTCCGCGTCGGGGCCGAGCAGGTCGAGGGCGCTCTCGTGGAGGGCGATGTCGTACTGGGACCAGAACACCTTGTTCAGGCTGGACTCGGCGCCGATCGTCTCCCCGGCGGCGAACCGGGAGGCGTTGGCCCAGGTGAACAGCTGGTAGGCGCGGGCTCCGACGACCGCGTCGGCGACCCGGTCGCGCAGGGCGGTGTCGGCAGGGTCCCCGTGGCTGCGCCAGAGCTCGACGAGGCGGTCGGCGGCGGCGAGGAAGCGGCCGGGGGCGCGCAGGGTGAGTCCGCGTTCGTTGCCGGTGGTGGACATGGCGATCCGCCAGCCCTGTCCGGGCTCGCCGATGACGTCGGCGTCGGGGACGAAGACCTCGTCGAGGAAGAGCTCCGCGAAGGCGGGCTTTCCGTCGAGGCGGCCGATGGGCCGCACCGCGACCCCGGGGGCGTGCAGGTCGAACATCAGGTAGGTGAGTCCCTGGTGGGCTTTGGGGGCTTCGGGGTCGGTGCGGAAGATGCCGAAGGCGCGGTCGGCGAAGGCGGCCCGCGAGGACCAGGTCTTCTGTCCGGTCAGCAGCCAGCCGCCTTCGGTGCGCACGGCGCGGGACTTCAGGGAAGCGAGGTCGGAGCCGGATTCGGGCTCGGACCAGGCCTGGGCCCAGATCGTCTCCCCGCTCGCCATGGAGGGCAGGACGCGGGCGCGCTGTTCTTCGGTGGCGTGGTCGAAGAGGGTGGGGGCGAGCAGGTTGATGCCGTTCTGCGAGACCCGGCCGGGCGCGCCCGCGGCCCAGTACTCCTCCTCGAAGACCAGCCAGTGCTCGATGTCGACGCCGCGGCCTCCGTACTCCTCGGGCCAGGACACCACCGCCCAGCGGGCGGAGTGCAGGAGCGCCTCCCATTCCCGGTGGGCGGCGAAGCCCTCGCGGGTCTCCAGCGAGGGCAGGGGGGCGGCGGGCACGTGGGCGGCGAGCCAGTCGCGCGCCTCGGCCCGGAAGGCCTCCACGTCCGCCGCATGGTTCAGGTTCATCAGCTGTTCGCCTCCTTCAGGGCGGCTTCCTTCATCGCGGACAGGTTCATGCCGCCGAGCGAGTCCGCCGCGGTCTCGGCGTTGTGGGCGTGCGCGAGGTGGTGCAGGCCGAAGACGGAGTCCATGCCGGTGTGCAGGCCCTGGAGGTCTTCGGCCTGGTTGACGGCCCGCTTGGTGAGGGCGAGTCCGAAGGAGGGCATCTCGGCGATCCGCAGGGCGAGCCGGTCGGTGGCTTCGGCCAGTTCGGCGCGCTCGACGACCCGGTTGACCATGCCGATCTCGTACGCGCGGCGGGCGGGCATCCGGTCGCCGGTGTAGAGGAACTCCTTGGCGATGCGCGGGGGCATGGCCCACGGGTGGGCGAAGTACTCGACGCCGGGGATGCCCATGCGGACGACGGGGTCGGCGAAGAAGGCGTCCTCGCTGGCCACGATCAGGTCGCAGACCCAGGCGAGCATCAGTCCGCCGGCCACGCACGCGCCGTGGACGGAGGCGATGACGGGTTTGGGCAGTTCGCGCCAGCGCCGGCACATGCCGAGGTAGACCTCGGATTCGCGGGCGAAGCGGGATTCGGCGCCGGAGCGCTGGGAGTGGTCCCACCACAGGCCGGCCCGGCGTTCGAAGGGCAGGTGCGCGTCGCGTCCGGGGGTGCCGATGTCGTGGCCGGCGGAGAAGTGCTCGCCGGCCCCGGCCAGGACGAGGACCTTGACCGCGGGATCGTCGGCGGCCCGGTAGAAGGCGTCGTCGAGGGCGTAGGTCATCGCGCTGTTCTGGGCGTTGCGGTACCGGGGGCGGTTCATGGTCACGTACGCGACCGGGCCGCGGCGCTCGTAGAGCACGGGGGTGTCGTCGGGCGTCTCTTCGGGCATCCCTGAATCCTTCCCTAACAAGTGTTTGGTAGGTTAACGTACGGCCATGAGCAGCGTCGAGGAGTTCCGCACCGAGGTTCGGAGTTGGCTACGGACCCACCTCACCGGCGAGTTCGCCGCCCTCAAGGGCCGCGGCGGACCCGGCCGGGAGCACGAGGCCTTCGCCGAACGCCTCGCGTGGGAACGGCACATGGCGGCGCACGGCTGGACCTGCGTGGGCTGGCCCCCCGAGTACGGCGGCCGCGGCGCGAGCACCGCGCAGCAGATCGCCTTCCACGAGGAGTACGCGCTGGCCGACGCGCCCGCGCGCGTGAACCACATAGGGGAGCAGCTCCTCGGCCCCACCCTCATCGCCCACGGCACCGAGGAGCAGCGGCGGCGCTTCCTGCCGCCCATCCGGGCCGTGGAGGAGCTGTGGTGCCAGGGCTACAGCGAGCCCGACGCCGGCTCGGACCTGGCGAACATCCGCACCCGGGCCGCCCTGGCGGACGGCGCGTGGGTGGTGGACGGCCAGAAGATCTGGACCTCCCTGGCCCACGAGGCGCAGTGGTGCTTCGTCGTCGCCCGCACCGAGCCGGGCTCCCGCCGGCACGCCGGGCTCTCCTACCTCCTGGTCCCGATGGACCAGCCCGGGGTGGAGGTGCGGCCCATCGTGCAGCTCACCGGGACCTCCGAGTTCAACGAGGTCTTCTTCGACGGGGCCCGCGCCGACGCCGCCCACGTCGTCGGCGCGCCCGGCGAGGGCTGGGCCGTCGCCATGGCCACCCTCGGCTTCGAGCGCGGCGTCTCCACCCTGGGCCAGCAGGTCGGCTTCCGCCGCGAACTCGAAGACCTGGCCGCGCTGGCGAAGCGCAACGGCGCGATCGCCGATCCGCTGGTCCGCGACCGGCTCGTCCGGGCCTGGACCGGCCTGGAGACCATGCGCGCCTCCGCGCTGCGGCCCGGGGTCGCCCCGTCCACGGCCAAGCTGTACTGGGCCCGCTGGCACCGTGACCTCGGCGAACTCGCCATGGACGTCCGCGGAGCCGCCTCGCTCCTCGCGGCGGGGACGCACGGGGATCCGTACGACCTCGACGACTGGCAGCGGCTCTTCCTCTTCTCCCGCTCCGACACCATCTACGCGGGCTCCGACGAGATCCAGCGCACCATCGTCGCCGAGCGCATCCTCGGCCTTCCCAAGGAGGTACGGGCATGAACGCGCTCGGCAACGCACCCGAGTACGTGGCCGGACACGGACTGCTGACCGGCCGGACCGCCGTGATCACCGCGGCCGCCGGAGCCGGCATCGGCGGGGCCACCGCCCGCCGCTTCCTGGAGGAGGGCGCCCGCGTCCTCATCGGCGACGCGCACGCCCGGCGCCTCAAGGAGAGCGAGGAGGCACTGGCCGCGGAGTTCGGCGCGGACCGGGTCGCCTCCCTGCCCTGCGACGTCACCGACGAGGAGCAGGTGGCCGCCTTCTTCGCGCTCGCCGAACGGCTCCACGGCCGCCTCGACCTCGTCGTCAACAACGCCGGGCTCGGCGGCACCGCGAACCTCGTCGACATGACCGACGACCAGTGGTCCCGCGTCCTCGACGTCACCCTGAACGGCACCTTCCGCTGCACCCGCGCCGCGATGCGCTCCATGAAGGCCTCCGCGGCGGGCGGGGTGATCGTCAACAACGCCTCCGTCATCGGCTGGCGCGCCCAGACCGGACAGGCCCACTACGCCGCCGCCAAGGCCGGGGTGATGGCGCTGACCCGCTGCGCGGCGCTGGAGGCGGCGGAGTTCGGCGTACGGATCAACGCGGTCGCACCGAGCCTGGCCATGCACCCGCACCTGGTGAAGGTCACCAGCGAGGAGCTGCTCACCGAACTCACCGCCCGCGAGGCCTTCGGCCGCTACGCCGAACCCTGGGAGGTGGCCAACGTCATCGTGTTCCTGGCCAGCGGCTACTCGTCGTACATGACGGGCGAGACCGTGTCGGTCAGCAGTCAGCACGCGTAGGCCGGCGCATGGCCGGCGGGCGGGGGACCAGAATGGACGCGTGCCAACGAACAAGCCGATCGCACCGACGGCCAAGAAGAAGCCCCAGGTGACGGCGTCGCCCGAACGCCGCCGCGAACTCCTCGACACCGCCGCCGAGGTCTTCGCCGCGCAGGGCTACAACGCCACCACCGTCCGCAAGATCGCCGACGCCGCCGGCATGCTCGCCGGCAGCCTCTACTACCACTTCGATTCCAAGGAATCGATGCTCGACGAGATCCTCTCCGCCTTCCTGACCGAGCTGTGGGAGGGGTACGACACCGTCCTCGCCGCCGGTCTCGGACCCAGGGAGACCATCGAGGCCCTCGTCACCGAATCGTTCCGGGAGATCGACCGGCATCGCGCCGCGGTCGCCATCTACCAGAAGGAGTCCCGGACCCTGTCGGTCCAGCCCCGCTTCCACTACCTCTCCGACTCGCAGGTCAAGTTCGAGAAGGCGTGGCTGGGGACGCTGGAGCGCGGGGTCGCGGACGGGGTCTTCCGCACCGACCTGGACATCCGCCTCACCTACCGCTTCGTGCGCGACACGGTGTGGGTGGCGGCGTCCTGGTACCGGCCGGGCGGCCAGCACAGCCCCGAGGAGATCGCCCGCCAGTACCTGTCGATGGTCCTGGACGGCATCGCCACACGCACGTAACCCTGAGGAGTTCTGATGCCCGAGGCCTACATAGTCGAAGCGGTACGCACCCCCGTGGGGCGGCGCAAGGGGGGCCTGTCCGGGGTCCACCCGGCCGACCTGGGGGCGCACGTCCTCAAGGCCCTCGTCGAACGGTCCGGGATCGACCCGTCGGCCGTGGAGGACGTGGTCTTCGGCTGCCTCGACACGGTCGGACCGCAGGCCGGCGACATCGCCCGGACCGCCTGGCTGGCGGCGGGACTCCCCGAGGAGGTCCCCGGCGTCACCATCGACCGCCAGTGCGGATCCTCGCAGCAGGCCGTGCACTTCGCGGCGCAGGGCGTCATGTCCGGCACCCAGGACCTGGTGGTCGCGGGCGGCACCCAGAACATGTCGATGATCCCGATCGCCTTCGCCTCGCGGCAGGCCGCGGAGCCGCTCGGCTTCACCGAGGGCCCGTACCTGGGCTCCGAGGGGTGGCGGGCCCGGTACGGGGACTCCCCCGTCAACCAGTTCCACGGCGCCCAGCTGATCGCCGAGAAGTGGGGCATCTCCCGCCTCGACATGGAGGAGTTCGCCCTGCGCTCCCACCAGCGGGCGCTGCGCGCGATCGACGAGGGCCGCTTCGAGCGGGAGATCGTGCCGTACGGGCCGGTGTCGGTCGACGAGGGCCCGCGCCGCGACACGACGCTGGAGAAGATGGCGGGGCTGAAGCCCGTCCTGGAGGGCGGCACCATCACGGCGGCGGTCTCCTCCCAGGTCTCGGACGGCGCGGCGGCAATGCTGCTGGCCTCGGAGCGGGCGGTACGGGAACACGGGCTGCGCCCGCGGGCCCGCATCCACCACCTGTCGGTGCGCGGCGAGGACCCGATCCGCATGCTGTCGGCGCCGATCCCGGCGACGGCGTACGCCCTGAAGAAGACGGGCATGTCCCTGTCCGACATCGACCTGGTCGAGATCAACGAGGCCTTCGCCCCGGTGGCGCTGGCCTGGCTCAAGGAGACGGGCGCGGACCCGGCGCGGGTCAACGTCAACGGCGGCGCGATCGCCCTGGGACACCCCCTGGGCGCGACGGGCGTCAAGCTGATGACGACCCTGCTCCACGAACTGGAGCGCACGGGAGGCCGCTTCGGCCTCCAGACCATGTGCGAGGGCGGCGGCCAGGCCAACGTCACGATCATCGAGCGTCTCTGACCTCCGGCTGAGCGGGCTCCTGCCCCGGCACGGTGCCGGGGTGGGACTCCGCCGTCCAGGCCAGGAAGCGCGGGAGCCTGGCGAGCAGGATGTCGTCCATCACGTGGTCGAGCAGCTCGACGTGGGTGAGGCCGGAGAGCCCGGTCAGCGCCCCGACCGCCCCCGAGTCCGGGAACCGCAGCAGCGCCAGCGCGAGCCAGCCCGGTGGCACCGACTCGACCGGGTAGATCTGCGTCATGCGGTGCAGCACCCCGAGGCCGGCGGAGGTGGCCGGGGACATCGCGGCGCCTTCGGGCCAGGCCAGCCCGAAGGCCGCGGCGCGCGCCGCGGCCTCCTGCGGCGGGGCGCCGCCGCCGGTGTCCTGGGCGAATGCGAGCCGCGTGGCACGCGGGTCCCCGGTGTACAGCCACAGACGGTCCCAGTCGCCGAAGGCCGCGTCCTGCTCGGCGAGCAGCGCGAGGACGGCTCCGGTCTGCACGATCCCGCCACCGCGGGCCGCCGCTTCGAGCGTGCGGCGCACCGTATCGCCCAGGTGGACCGCGGCGGCCGGCCGGCCGTAGGGGGACGCGGGGTGTGTGGAGGGTGCGGCATTGCGCCAGGCGACGCCGCGTGCGTCGAGCTTCTTGCGCGCGTCCTCCCGGACCACCTGCCGGCGCAGACCCGGGCGGACGTCCTGCGCGCGGCTCAGCAGGAGGCGCAGCACCTCCTCCTCGGCGCCCGGGGTCCCGACTGCTTCCTGCGCCTCCCAGAACTCCACCTCCCGTACCGCCGCGGTCGCGGCTTTGAGCGGACCCAGCACCTTCCAGCCGAAGGTGTTGGAGGCTTCCCGGTGGTGGAGCCCGGCGAGTCCCCGCAGGGCCCCCTCGTCGCCCTCGGCGATCGCCGTGTACCACCATGCGGCGGCTCGTCTGTAGAGCTTCAGCCACCGGTGGTAGCGCAGGAACCGGCCACCGGCGACGCGTACGGACTGGCGCTCGGCGAGCAGGGCCAGCTCCCGGCGGGCATCCGGTTCGTACAGGGCCAGGGGCCGGAGCAAGGCCACGGCTTCGCGGTACGCCCCGGCCTCCTCGCGCTGCCGGGCCGATTCGATCAGTGCGGCCAGGGGCGGGGCCTTCCGGCCGGGGGCGGTCAGGTGCCGCTGCAGCAGACGGTGGCGGAAGGCGTAGGCGCTGCCGTTGCGCCGCAGGACCCCCCGGCGGTGAGCGTCCTCCAGGAAGCCCAGGGGATCGCGCGGCATCCGCCCGCGCAGGCTCAGCTCCAGCCCCGTGGCCCACAGGCGGGACCACGCGAAGGACCAGAACAGCAGCAGGAGCGCGGTGGCAGCGGCGATGGCGGCGGAGACGGCGATCCCCCACCAGGCGAGCCCCCCGGCCCGGGACCGGGCCTCGGCGAGCGTCAGCCCGTCCGCCTCCGGGAAGACGCCCATGGCATCGGTGTGCAGGTACACGACGAGAACAGCCGCCACGGCGGCGGCCGCGACGACCGGCGCCTGGATCAGGAAGGCGCGTTTGTCGAGGGCGAGTTCCTCCGCGGGGGACGCCGCGACCCTGACCTGTCCCGGGGCCTCGCGGGACGCGACCAGCCAGCTCAGCACCACTCCGGTCAGGCCGAAGGCGATCGCATACGTCAGGACCGGTGAGGAGGTGACGACGACGTACTGGTATCCGTTCATCCACCAGGAGGTCGTCTGCTGCGCGCCGCCCCCCTGCGCCTCGAACCTCATGAAGCCCATCGAATAGTTCCCGAGGGCGGGAGAGATCAGCAGGACCTGCGTCAGGACCGCCGCGGTGGTGGCCAGCAGGCCGAGGAGGAGGGGCCGGGTCCGCAGCCGGGGCGCGAGCCGGATCGGCCGGCCCGCCTCGACGAGCTTCGTCGTGGCCATGAGCTGCCACCAGAACAGCTGGGTCGCCTCCATCCGGTCCAGTTGGCGGGCCAGGAAGGTGAGCCAGCGCTGGGCATCGTCCGCCGGATAGGGCCTCAACCGCAGGGTCCGCGTCCGCTGCCCGAGGGGCTCGGGCCGCGTCTCGTAGACGGTGGGCAGGTAGCGTTCGAACAAGCGGTCCCGCACGTCCTGTTCCGTGGCCAGCGCCGACCGGTCGCACAGCTCGTCGGGTCGGGCGCGGCCCTCGGCGTACACGGTGCGGGCGAGGTCGATCATCAGCGGGGTGCCGAGCGCGGACGCGAGGGGTCCGCCGGGATCCGCGGCGATCTCCTGTTCGACGGCGTCCCAGCGGGCGCTGCCGCTGCCCGAGGCACTGCGGAGGAAGGCCATCGAGGAAGCCGGTGTCACCGGAGTCATCCGGACGGCCCGGACGTCCTGGCGGCCGGCGAACTCCCAGGGGATCAAGTCTTCGGCGGACTCGGTGGTGCAGACGAGGACGAAGGCCCGGTCGGCCGCCCCGAGCGTGCGGGCCAGTTCCCGGCGGGCGTCGGGCCACAGCGGCTGCGGGAGTTCGTCGAGTCCGTCCAGGAGCGGCAGGATCCGGCGCTGTTCGACCAGCTCGCGGACCAGGGACCCGCCCGGCAGGGGCCGCTGCCCGCGCAGGCGCCTCCCCCACCGGCCGTTCCGCAGCCCGCTTCCCGAGGCGTAGTTGAGTGCGAGCTGGCGGCCGATGAAGGTGTCCAGGTGGTCGTGCCGGGGGTTCCACGTGGACATGTTGACGAGGACGGGAACCGGTCCGTCGGTCCGGCGGACGTCGAGCAGGCGCAGTGCCAGTTCGCGCGCGGCCGTGCTCTTGCCGCTGCCGGACGCGCCGGTGAGGACCAGCCGGGGCAGCGGTGAGCGGATCACCTCGTCGAGGAGGACGGGCAACGGGCGCCCGGGCCCCTCGGTGGCACCCGGCGCCTGGTGCGGATCCGGCTCGTGGACCCGCATCACGAGCGGCTGGTGCAGGGACCGCTTCCCGGTGTCTTCGGCGAGGTCGGTCTTGATCAGGCCGATGAGGAGGGCCGTTTCGTGTTCGCGGCCGAAGCGGGCCCGGCGCACCGAGGTATAGGGCTCCTGCTGGTCCGTGGCGCTCCACAGGGCGTCCACGTCCACACCGAAGCCCCAGCGCATCCCGCCGTCGGCGAGGTGGCGCCGGCCCTGCTCGCAGGCCCGGTCGAAGGGCACGGCCAGTCCCGGTTCGGGGGACGAGGAGGACTGCGGGACGCTGACGCCGACCGGGTCCACCACGAGCAGGGGGTACGGCGAGCGGGAGTCCGTGCCGATCAGTCCGAGCAGCCCGGGCGGCGGCTCCGGCCACACCCCCTCGGCGGCGGAGCGGGGGTCGGCGGTGGCGTCGAACGGCCAGGGCTCGTCGGTGTCGACGTGGACGCAGAGCAGCGCATGGGACGCGGCGCCGGGCCCGGCCGCGTCCGCCACCACGATCATGGTCGTCAGGCCCGCGTGCCGGGCCGCGGCGGCCATCACCACGGCCAGGTCGATGCAGGTCCCCTTCTTCGGGGAGCTCAGGACCTCGTACGGTTCCGCGATCCGCTGGCGGCCCGAGCGGTCACTGGGCTCCGGCAGGGAGTACTTCACACCGACCCGGGCCATGGCCTCGTACACCGCGCGCAGCCGGTCGACGGGGCTGGCCTGCGAGGGTCCGGGCACCTGCAGGAGTGCGGCCACCTCGGTGGGCAGGACGTACTGGGCGAGGGTCGCGGGTGCGCTGCGCTGCCAGCGCGGCCACTGGTTCATTCGACCACGGCCAGGACGTCGTTGACGGACAGGTCCCCCGCGCCCGGCACGGCGCGGGCCCGGATGCGGACCCCGTAATAGTCCGGAGTGTCCGGCGTCCAGTCGTGGACGTACGCTCCGGCGCCGGGATCCCAGGTCAGGGGCACGGGCTCGGTGGGGGCCACCGGTTCGCCCGGTTCCGGTTCCGGCCCGATCCAGAGCCACGCGGCGGGCAGCAGGTCCGGCTCGTCAGCGACTCGCTCCCGGGCACGGTCGGGCAGGCGTACGGTCACGCGCAGGGTGGTGCCGACGGGGTGCGCGTCGGGCAGGTCCAGCCCGAGGGCGTCGGGGCGCTCGGTGCCGTGGACCGCCTCCGTGGACCCGTACCGTTCGTACGCCTCCACCAGGTCCGTGATGAACTGCGCCGCCCCCATGGGCCCGTGGCGCTGGGGCACGCGCAAACCCTCGGGGCTGTGGCCCGAGAGTTCCAGCGGCAGCGCGGAGACGGCGGGCACGGTCTGGTCCCCGCGGTCCTCCTCCCAGCCGGGGGCCGGCAGCCAGTAGGGGTGGACGTCGTCGACCTTGAGCTCGGAGCCGTCCCAGACGGCTCCGGAGGCGGTGGCGTGGCCGAACCCGATCCTGGCCACGACCTCGGGACGGGGGTTTTCGCCCTCGGCTCCGAGCTGGGCCCAGCCGGTCTCGATGTCCTGGTGCATGTCCCAGGCCGCCTTCGCCAGGCCGAGACCCGGTACGGGGGCCTGCGGCGGTCCCGGCGCGAGGGGGGCGAGGTTCGCCAGTTCGTACGGGTACAGGGGGCGGCCGGCGGTGGTGTCGAGGATCATCGGGTAGCGGGGCAGCAGGTCCGCCACGCCCTGCCAGCCGCGGAGCACCTCCGTGGTGGCGTCGAAGTCCAGGCGCTTGTACCGTGCGCCGTTCACCAGGACGTCCAGCGCCTTGGGCGCGCCGCGGTGCGGGGTGCCGAGCGTGATCAGGGCCCGGCAGTCGGGGGCTCCGCCGAGCGGGCCGAGCCAGTGGCGGGCCACCAGGCCGCCCATGGAGTGCCCGACCACGATGACCCGGCCGGCCCGCTCGGACGCGCTCAGCCCGTGGAGCCGGGCGTCGATCTCGTCGCGCAGGCGCAGGGCCGCGTGGGCGACGCCCCGGCGGAAGTCGTACGGGAACAGCAGCACGTTGGCGCCCGGTAACCGGGGCCGGTCCGGGCGGCAGACGTCCGGCACGGCGCCGGGCAGCGCCGCCAGCCTCGCGGCCACCTTCTCGTAGCCGGGCAGGATGGACAGCCCGGGCAGCAGCGTGGTGGAGCGGACCAGCCCGGTCGGGACGAGGTCGGGCGCCTCCTCGATGCTGAGCCGGTCCGGATTGTGGAGCGTGCTCAGGATGTTGGGGATCCGGGCCTTCCACACGGTTTCCGGGGGCCGCGCCCCGCGCGGGCGGGCCGCGAGCACGCTGCCGCCGATGCCCGGAAGGAACACGAGAAGGTGCCGACGTGCCACGGTGCCTCACAGAGTCGTTGGCGGGACGACTGCCGCTCTCGGACGGCGGACGGGCCGGACACGCGCGACACCATGGGCCGGTCGACTCCGGCCGGAATCACGGACATTGCCCCATCCCCCCAGGAAGAGCCGGTCGTACGGCCAACTGTAGGACGGCGCGCGGCCCGACGTCCCGGAATCCGCGGCGCCGGGCCTCAGGCGGACCGGCGCCGTGAGAGCCGGGTCAGGGAGACCGTCTGGGCCAGGGCCAGGGCTCCGGTCAGCACCTGCCACAGGAGCGGGTCGGGGGTGTCCAGGGCGCGGGCCGCGGACAGGGCGATCGCCACCGCGCCGAGTGCGAGCGCGGTCCGGTGGACGAAGCCGGCCTCGGTGCCGTGGGGCAGTCCCGACACGAGGGCGACCAGGCCGAGCAGGACCGGCAGCCAGTGCGGCTGGGCGCCGCGCAGCAGCAGGGCGGCGGCCAACTCCGCCGCCAGGGCGAGGGAGTTGCGCGTCAGCGCCCCGCGGACCGATATCGACATGCGCACATCATGCCGGGGATACTCGCGTGCGCGTCCGGCGGGACACCCCCTAGGATCCGGGGCAAGGGCTGGGTCGTAGCACAGAGGTAGTGCGCCTACACATCATGGAGGAGGACGCCGGTTCGAATCCGGCCGCCCAGCCCCCCTCACCTCCTACCGCGCGGCCGTCGCCGCCACCCACGCTCCCGCCGCCCCGATCGCCGCGGCCGCGGCGGGCAGGGGCAGGCCGAGGAAGCCGTGGAAGACCCCGGGGACCAGGTGGATCCCGCAGTCGACTCCCGCTCCGCCCAGCCGGCGCCCGTAGGCCAGGCCCTCGTCCCGCAGGACGTCGCAGTCGGCCAGCACCAGCAGCGTGCGCGGCAGTCCCGCGAGGTCGGGGGCCCGCAGCGGGGAGACGTGGGGGTGGTCCGGGTCGCCGCCGTACTGGTCCCAGTACCAGGCCATGTGCGCGGCCGTGTGGAAGTACCCCTCGGCGAACTCGGCCACGGAGGGATGGTCCATCGAGGCGTCCAGCGCCGGGTAGACCAGCAGTTGTCCGGCGACCAGTCCGGGGGCCCGCAGGGCCGTCACGGCCGCGAGGTTGCCCCCGCTGGAGTCCCCGGCGACGACCGTCCGCGCGGGGTCGCAGCCCAGTACGGCCGCCCGCGCCCGGGCCCACAGCAGCACCGTCAGCGCGTCGTCGGGCGCCGCCGGCCAGGGGTGTTCGGGCGCGAGCCGGTAGTCCGCGGAGACCACCACCGCGCCCGAGGCCACGGCCAGGGCCCGGCAGAGCGCGTCATGGGTGTCCAGGCCGCACATCACCCAGCCCCCGCCGTGGAAGAACACCAGCAGGGGGCGACCGGCGCCGCCCGGCGCCGGGTCGTAGATCCGCACCGGGACGCCGTCCGCGTCCGCGTCCCGTACGGAGGCCACCTCCGGGCCGCCGCCCGGGGAGCCGGAGGCCGCCGCCCGCAGGGCCGCCGGGTCCCCCGGCCCGGGGAAGGCGGCCGCCATCGCGTCGCAGAACCGGCGGGCCGTCGGGGACAGCCGGTCGGCGCCGCTCATCGGGCCGCTCATCGGGCCGTCATCCCGCCGTCGACGGTGAACTCCGCGCCCGTGATGTACGAGGACCCGTCCGAGCAGAGGAAGAGGACCAGCTCCGCGACCTCCTCGGGCTGCCCGATCCGCCCGAGCGGCAGGTGCGACCAGTCCCGTCCCGCGACGGCCCCGCTGACCATCGGGGTGTCGATGGCCCCAGGATGCACGGAGTTGATCCTGATCCGGTCCCCCGCCAGGTCCAGCGCGGCCGACTTGGTCAGCCCGCGCAGGGCGAACTTGCTGGAGCCGTACGCCGCGTGGCCCGGGATGCCAACCAGCCCGGCGGTGGAGGAGACGTTGACGATGGAGCCGCCGCCGGCGGCGCGCAGCACCGGGGCCACGGCCTGGATGCCGAGGAACGGGCCGAGGAGGTTGACCCGGAGCAGGGCCTCGAAGTCCTCCAGGCCCTGGCGCTCCACGTGGGCCGTGCGCCACAGCGCGGCGTTGTTGACCAGGGCGGAGACCGTGCCGAAGGCGCGTACGGCCTCGCGGACCACCTGCGCCCAGCTGTCGGCGTCGGCCACGTCGTGGCGTACGTAGAGCCCCTGGTCGCCGAGCGAGGCGGCGACCTCGCGGCCCTCCTCCTCGAGGATGTCGGTGACCACGACCCGCGCTCCGGCCCCGGCGCACAGGCGGGCCTCGGCCGCGCCCTGGCCGCGTCCGGCGCCGGTGATGACGACGACCTTGCCGTCGAGGGAGCGGGAGAGGGGGACGGTCACGGGTCAGCCCTCCAGGGCGCGGAAGTGCGGGATGACGACCTCGCCCCACTGGCGGATGGTCTCCATGCAGGCCTCCTGGGGGACGGTGCCCATCTGGATCAGGCACATGACCTCGTCGACGCCGATCTCGCGGAGCTGCTCGACGTAGGCGATGGCCGTCCGGGCGTCGCCGTAGGCATGCTCGGCGTTGTAGGTGCCGGTGTCTATGGGGCGGGCCGGGATGTTCGCCCCGTGGAGCTTGGCGACGAGCTCCTCACGGCCCTTCTCCAGCGCGGCCACGTGCTCCTCGGCGGTCTCGTCCTCGGAGTAGCCGGTCGGTTCGGGGGCGTTGCCGTACCAGTGCGCGATGGATTCGGCGAAGAAGCGCTGGCCGCGGGTGCCCAGGCGCAGGGCGCGTTCGGCGTCGTCGAGGACGATGGTGGGGCAGAGCGCCGAGAGGTGGTCGTTGACCTCGGTGGAGACGAAGCGGTCCCCGCTGCGGGTGGCGATGGCCTCGTCGTAGACCTTGCGCATCGTACGGACGTCGTCGGCGCCGGCGAAGCCCATGACGAGGGCTCCGATGCCCAGTTCGGCGGCGAGCTTGAGGGTGTCGTGCTTGGAGCAGGCCATGAAGAGCGGCGGGTGCGGGTCCTGGACCGGCCGGGGCAGGATCGCGCCGGGGCCGATGTCGATGGAGCCGTGCCACTCGAACTTCTCCTCGCGCCAGGCGGAGGAGAAGATCCGCAGCGCTTCCTCCATCTGCGGGTAGGTGTCCTCGGGGCGGACCCCGTACATGGACATCTCCTGGCGGGTGGCGCCGCGGCCCGCGCCGATGTCCACGCGGCCGCCGGAGAGCACGTCGAGCATGGCGGCGCGTTCGGCCACGCGCACGGGGTGCTGGTAGCCGAAGGGCATGGTGACCACGCCGTGGCCGATGCGGATCCTCTCGGTCCGGGCGGCGACCCAGGTCAGGAAGATCTCCGAGGCGCTCATGTGGGCGTACTGGGTGAGGGCGTGGTGCTCCACGGCCCAGATCCGGTCGAAGCCCATCTCCTCGGCGAACACGGCCTGTTCGACGCAGTCGTGGATGACCTGGCGCTCGCGTTCGGGCGTCGGGTCGACGAGCTGCGCCTCGAAGATCATCGAGAACTTCACGGGGAACCTCCCAGCCGCGCGCTGCGCACGGCACATCGGTGATGTATTTCGAATAGGAATACTTCTAGCAGTCATACGGAGCCGGGGGAAGAGCCGCCACGAAGACCGGCCGCGGACCGGTCGTAGACTGCGCTGCGTGACCAACGAGGCGGCAGAAGAGACGAACGGGCGCACGCTCCCCGCGACGAGCTGGGCGGTGCTCGGGCTGCTCTCCTTCGGGGAGGAGCTCTCCGGTTACGACCTGAAGAAGTGGTCGGACTGGTCGCTGCGCTTCTTCTACTGGAGCCCGTCCTTCAGCCAGATCTACAGCGAGCTCAAGCGGCTGGAGAAGGCCGGCTACGCGTCGTCGCGGATGGTCGCCCAGGAGACCGGCACCCGCGACAAGCGGGTGTACCGGATCACGGACGAGGGCATGACGGCCGTACGGCGCTGGGCGCGCGAGGCGCCCGTCGACCCGCCGGTGCTCAAGCACGGGCCGATGCTGCGACTGTGGCTCGGCCACCTGCTGGAGCCGGAGCAGATGCGCGAAGTCCTCGTACAGCACCAGGAGTTCGCGGAGAAGATGCGGCGGCGCGCGGTGGCCGACGCGGACGGGGCCCGGGAAGAGGCCTCGTGGGCGTACCCGACGCTCACCCTCAAGTGGGCGGAGCGGTACTACGCCTCCGAGCGGGACCTGGCGGCCGCCATGCTCGACGACATCGCGGCACTGGAGAGCGGGCGCGATGCGGTCCCGGCCCCGGCCCCGGCCCCGGCCCCGGGCGAGCCCGGCAAGCGCCCGTAGGTGCGCCGGAAGTAGAGCAGCGGCGCGCCCTCGCGGTGCGCCGTCAGGGCGGTGACGCGGCCCAGCGCAATGGCGTGGTCGCCGCCGTCCAGGACGGCCTCCAGATCGCATTCGACGGTGGCGAGGACCCCGTCCAGCAGGGGCGCCCCGTTGCCGCCGGCCCGCCAGGCGACGCCGGCGAACTTGTCGCCCCCGGTGACGGCGAACCGGCGGCACAGCTCCTGCTGGTCGGCAGCCAGGATGTTGACGGCGAAGGGCCCCGCCGCCTGGATCCGGGGCCAGGTGGAGGACGTGCGCGCCGGGCAGAAGCACACCAGCGGCGGGTCGAGGGACACGGACGAGAAGGACTGCACGGCCATCCCGGCGGGACGGCCGTCGGCTCCGCGTGCCGTGATGACGGCGACTCCGGTGCAGAAGCTGGACAGGACCGACTTCATGTCGGACATGGCTTCCTCCCTCATGAGAAACCTCCCTGATTATTTCTACTAGGTATATGCCTAACCGAAACACCTGTGATTGGATACCGCCCACGCTCGCTCGTCAAGTAGGGAGGGTCCGATGCCACCACCACCCCCGCCTCAGCAACAGCCGCAGCCGCAGGCGCAGCCGCCCGCCACGCTCGCCCGGCTCCCGGAGTACGCCGCCGCCGCGTACGGGGAGCGCGAGGCGCTGGCCGACGGAGAGGTCCGCTGGACCTTCACCCGCCTCGCCACCGAGATCTCCGCATCCGCCCGCGCCGCCATCGCGCACGGCATCCGCCCCGGCGACCGGGTCGCGATCTGGGCCCCCAACAGCCGCCACTGGATCACCGCCGCCCTGGGCGCGGTCGGCGCCGGAGCGGTCCTCGTCCCGGTCAACACCCGCTACAAGCCCGCCGAGGCCGCCGACATCATCCGGCGCAGCGGGGCCCGCGTCCTGCTCACCGAGCGCGGGTTCCTCGGTACCGACTACGTCCGTGACCTGCACGCCTCCGGCGAGGACCTCGGGGCGCTCGCCTCGACGGTGGTCCTGCGCGACGGGAGCGGAGTCCGCGGCGGCGGCGAACCCCGGGACGGGAGCGATCCCCGGGACGACAGCGGCCCCCGGGACGGGAGCGGCCCCGGGGACGGCAGCGGCCCCGGCGGCCCGCCCCCGGTCGTCTCCTGGGAGGCGTACCTGCGCGCCGGCGAGGCCGTCCCCGAGGCCGAACGGGCCGCGCGCGCCGCCGCCGTACGCCCCGGGGACCTCAGCGACATCCTCTACACCTCCGGCACCACCGGCCGTTCCAAGGGGGTCACGACCACCCACGGCCAGACCCTGCGGCTCTACGCCTCCTGGTCCGGCCTCGTCACCCTGCGCCCCGGCGACCGCTACCTGCTGGTCAACCCCTTCTTCCACACCTTCGGCTACAAGGCCGGGGTGCTCGCCTGCCTGCTGCGCGGGGTCACCATGCTCCCCGAGGCGGTCTACGACACCGACCGCATCCTGCACCGCATGGCCGCCGAGCGCGTCACCTGCCTGATGGGCCCGCCGACCGTCTTCCACGGCCTGATCCGCCACCCGGAGCGGGCCGCGCACGATCTGTCCGCGCTGCGCCTGGCCGGCACCGGAGCCGCCTCGGTGCCCACCTCCCTCGTCGAGGAGATCCGCGGCGAACTGGGGGCGCCCGACGTGTTCACCGCGTACGGGCTCACCGAGTCCGGCGGGGTCGTGTCCGTCTGCCCCACCGACGCCGACGCCTGGACCCTCGCCCACACCGTCGGCCTGCCGCTGCCCGGCACCGAGGTACGGATCACCGACCCGCTCGGCGCGGTGCTGCCCGCCGGGGAGCCGGGCGAGGTGCAGGTCCGCGGCTACCACGTCACCCCCGGCTACCTCGACGACCCCGCGAGCACCGCCGAAGCCGTCCTGCCCGGCGGCTGGCTGCGCACCGGGGACATCGGCGTCCTCGACGCACGCGGCTACCTCGCCATCACCGACCGGCTGAAGGACATGTACGTGGTCGGCGGCTTCAACGCCTACCCGGCGGAGGTGGAGAACGTACTGCTGACCCACCCCGCCATCACCGACGCGGCGGTCGTCGGAGCCCCCGACGAACGGCTCGGCGAGGTCGGGGTGGCCTACGTGGTCACCACCGGGCCGGTCACCTCCGAGGAGCTGACCGCCTGGACCCGGGAACGGCTGGCCAACTTCAAGGTGCCGCGGCGGTTCACCCGGCTGGAGGAGCTCCCGCGCAACGCGGGCGGCAAGCTGCTGAAGACGGAGCTGCGCCGCACGGCGCGAGGGGAGTCGGCATGAGGACGCTGGAGCCGACCGCGGAGCAGGAGGAACTCCGGGACGCGGTACGGGCCGTCCTGGCGCGCCATCCCGGACACACGGCCTGGGCTCCGCTGACGGCGCAGATCGGCGCGGCCGCGCTGGCGGTCCCCGAGGAGTACGGCGGGCTCGGCTGCGGCCCGGCCGAAGTCGGGGTGGTCATGGAGGAACTGGGGCGTGCGCTGAGCCCCGTACCGTACCTGGGTTCGGCGGTGCTGACCGTGGCGGCCCTGCTCGCGTCCGGCGACCGCCAGGCCTGCGCGAAGCACCTGCCGGGGTTGGCGGAGGGGACGGCCGTGGGGGCCCTGGCCTGGGCGGAGACCCCGCCGGGGCGACCGGGCGGCGGCTGGGAGGCGCGGGACCTGTCGGCCCGGGCCGAGCCCGCCGGGGCGGACTGGCTGCTCACGGGCACCAAGCAGTACGTCCTGGCGGGCCCCGCGGAACCGTCCCTGCTGCTGGCCTTCGCCCGCAGGGACGGCGCCCCCGGTACGGAACCGGACGGCGGGCTCGGGCGGGGGCCCGGGCGGGGGCTCGGGCGCGGGCTCGGGCTCGGGCTCTTCGAGCTGCTCGCCGCCCCGGCGGACTTCACCGTACGGTCCACGATGGACCGCACCCGGCCCCTCGCGGAGCTCACCCTGGACCGGACCCCGGCCCGGCTGCTCTCGGCCGACGGCGCCGGGATCCTCTCCCGAGTCCGGGACCTGGGCTGCACGGCGCTCGCCGCCGAGCAGGCCGGGGCGGCCGCACGGGCGCTGGAGGTGACGGTGCGGTACGCGAAGGAGCGGGTGCAGTTCGGGCGGCCCATCGGCTCCTTCCAGGCGGTCAAGCACCGGCTGGCCGACCTGCACACCGCGGTGGAGGGCGCCCGCTCCCTCGCCCTCGCGGCGGCCGCCGCGGACGCGGCCCCGGATCTGGCGGCCGCGGCCAAGTCCGCCTGCTCGGAGGCGTACGCGTACGTGGCGGGCGAGATGATCCAGCTGCACGGCGGCATCGGCATCACCTGGGAGCACGAGGCGCACGAGTACTTCAAGCGCGCCCACGGCTCGGCCCTGCTCCTCGGCTCCCCCGCCGCGCACCGTGAACGGCTGGCGGCCCGGCTGGGATTCCTTCCGACCGGGTGAGACGCGGGCGAGCGGGGCCCGGGAAGCGCGGGCTGTCGTACGCTCGGCCCCATGACGGGCAGCGCGATAAACCTCCGGAAGATCGAAGAGACCGCCCCGGCGCTGGTCAGCCTGTACAAGAGCGCCGGGACCTCGCTCCGCAACCACGGTCTGGAGGGCGGGCGGGCCGCCGTCTACCTGGTGCTCGACTACTCGGGCTCCATGCGCCCGTACTACGAGGACGGCAGCGTGCAGGCCCTCGCCGACCGGGTGATCGGGCTCTCCGCGCACCTGGACGACGACGCCCGCGTGCCCGTCGTGTTCTTCTCCACCGAGGTCGACGCGGTCGAGGAGATCTCCCTGGCGGGCCACGCGGGGCGGGTCACCGCGATCGCCGCGGGCCTCGGCCACATGGGCAGGACGGCCTACCACGCGGCGATGGACGCCGTGATCGACCACTACCTGGACTCGGGGTCCGCCCTCCCCGCGCTCGTGGTCTTCCAGACCGACGGCGGTCCGATCAACAAGCTCGCCGCCGAGAAGTACCTGTGCAAAGCGGCCCGGCTGCCGCTCTTCTGGCAGTTCGTCGGCTTCGGCAACACCCGCAGCTCGCAGTTCGACTTCCTGCGGCGGCTGGACGAACTGCCCGTCCCGCAGAAGCGGGTGGTGGACAACGCCGGCTACTTCCACGCCGGCCAGGATCCGCGGGCCGTCGCGGACCAGGAGCTGTACGACCGGCTGGTCGGGGAGTTCCGCGGGTGGCTGGCGGCGGCCCGGGCGGCGGGCATCGTGCGCGCCTGAGCGGCGGGCGCGGGTGCCCCGCGCTTTGATGGGCGTATGACGACGAACAACTGGGCCGTATTCGAAAAGGCGGAACCGGACTTCGCGGCGGCCGTCCGGGCCCGCTTCGCACAGTTCCCGCACCACGTCCTGGCCACCCTGCGCAAGGACGGCTCCCCGCGCGCGACCGGACTGAACGTCGAGATCCGCGGCGGCGAGCTGTGGCTGGGCATGATGCCGGGCTCGATGAAGGGGAAGGACCTGCGGCGCGATCCCCGGTTCGCCCTGCACACCAACCCGGGCGCGGGCGAGAGCATGCCCGACGGGGACGTGCGGATCGCCGGGCGCGCGGTGGAGATCGTGGAACAGCCCGAGCTCCACCGGTACGCGGAGGAGGCCGAGGAGAACGACACCCCGCACCCCTTCGACCTGTTCCGCGCCGAGCTGACCGAGGTGGTGCACGTCGGGGTCGAGGGCGACGACCTGGTGGTCCGCACGTGGACCCCGGAGCACGGTCTGCGCACCCTGCGCCGGGGCAACGACGACGAGCCGGCCCGCGAGGAGCCTGCGGCGGGCTGAACCCCGGGACCGGCTAGACCCTGGCCGGGGACTTCGCCGGGGCGAGCGCCGGGGTGAGCGCCGGCGTGTTGGCGGGTGCCTTGACGGGGACCCTGGCCGGGGACTTCGCAGGAGCCTTGGCCGGGGACTTGGCCGGGGACTTGGCCGGAGCCTTCCGGGCCTTGCCCGGGGTCTTCGGGGTCTTGCCCGGCGTCTTCGAGGCCTTCGGGGTCTTCGCGGCCCCGGCCGGGGTCCGGGCGCCGACCTCCAGCCAGCTCCGGTCGATGTTGAGCGTCACGTCCCCGTACGTGGCGTCGTGGTCCCCCCGGAACTGGTGGGCGCGGCGGCCCCCCGTCCACTGGTCCGTCCCGGCGGGGAGCCCCAGGTCGGCGTCGGTGACCGAGGCCGAACCGTTCCAGCGGGCCACCCACAGCACGTCGGGCATGGACTCCGGGGCCTGGGCGTAGTGCGCGCTCAGCGCCTTGGCCCCCGAGCTCGCGGAGACGTAGGCGGCGGCCCCGAAGCCCAGTTCGTGCAGCCGGTCCGTCCAGGCCGTGAGGTAGGCGACGACCGGGGCGTCCCAGGTGGCCCGGTCCGTGTAGTTCTCCAGGTCGTTGTAGAGCACCGTGCCCTCGGCCATGCCCAGCGCCGCGGCCGCGTGGGCCGCGCCGTCGGCCTCGGCCCGGCCCTGCTCGTTGGCCTCCGAGGGGTCGGTGGAGAGCCCCGTGGAGGAGCTGTTCCAGGGCTGGGGGCCGACCCAGATCGGCATCAGGTGCCAGCCCGCCCCGGCCTGCTGCCTCACCCATCCGGCGGTGAGCTGCGGCTGGGCGCAGGCGCGGGCGCGGCCGCCGATGTAGACGCCGACGGCGCCGAAGGGCGAGTCGTCCCGCCAGGCGTTCATGGTGCGCTGGGTGGGGGCCGTGCAGGCGTCGAAGCCCTCGCCGGTGAAGGGCGTCTGGACGGTCGTACGGGAGCCTGCGCCGATGGCGCCGACCGGGTCGGCGGGGACCGGGCGGGGGGCGGCCGGGGGTGTGAGGGCGCGGGCCCGGGTGAGGACGGCGCGGACGGCCTCGGGGGTGGACCCGTAGGAGACGGTGGCCATCACCCCGGCGCGGCGCAGGGCGTAGCGGATCTCGTTGCTGTCGCCCCGGACCTTGGGCAGGGGGTCGCCCCGGTCGCCTCCGACGGTGGGGATGTCGGCGCGCGGCGGGGCCCCTTCGAGCGGCTCCAGGTGCAGGGTGTCGGAGCGGGGGGCCGCGGCGCGGGCGGCTCCGCATTCGCCCTGGTCGCCGGCGTGCCCGAGGTAGAGGGTGGGCAGGTCGAGGCGCAGGCAGGCGTCGGGGTGGCGGTCGAGGTCGACGACCCGCCAGTCGGCGGGGACGGTGAGGCGCAGCCCGCGGTAGTCGACGGTGCGGCCGTCGGCGGGGCCCTCCGCGGCTGCGAGCGGGACGGGTGCGAGCAGCGCGGCGCCCAGGAGACAGCTCAACATCATGTGGGTGGGGAGCATGTGACCCACTGTTACCAGAAGGCCCGGGGGTTGCCGGAGAGGCACGAGAGCCCGCGCTCACGTGTTGACGGGACGGCCGCACCGCGCCGCGGCCGCCCCCCGGCCCCTCTACTCCGCCGCCGGGCGGCCCTTGCTCCGGCGGGCGGCGGTGGACCCGCGGATCTCCTCCGTGGCCGCGCGGAACGCGGGCGCGGCGCGGGCGAAGTAGTCGAAGAGCAGGGCCTGCTGCTCCGGGGTGTAGGAGCCGATCACGGCCGCGATGTGCCGGCGGGCCGGTCCGACCACGTCCTCGATGCGGTCCAGCGCGTCCGGCACCGGCTCCACGATGACCCTGCGCCGGTCCCCCGGGTCGGCGGCCCGGCGGGCGTAACCGGCCCGTTCCAGGCGGTCGATGAGCCGGGTCGTCGCGCCCGTGGTCAGCCCCGTGCGGGTGGCGAGCTCACCGGAGGTGAGGCTGCCCTCCAGGGTGATGAGGCTGAGGGCGTACCACTCGGAGGTGTGCAGTCCGGCCGCTTCCGCGCTGGCCAGACCCTGGAGGCCCACGGCGTCCAGGTATTGCCGGAAGGTCGTGTGCGCGTCCGGGCCGCCGCCGCCTGTTGCCATGTCCGGGATCGTCTCCTACATTTATATCTGCACGCATGCAGATACTGCGAGGGCGCAGCATCTGCCTCAGTCTAACCAATTGGGGAGCGGTCCGTCATGCAGCAGCCCACCAGCGAGTCCCTCGCTTCCGTCCGGTCCGTGCTCGACCGGCTCGTCGCCGCCTGGGAGCGGCACGACGCCGAGGCGTACGGCGAGCTGTTCACCGAGGACGCCACGTACATCACCTACGTCGGCACCTTCTACCGGGGCCGCCGCGACATCGTGGACAGCCACCGCACGCTTTTCGCCGGCTTCCTCAAGGGCACCCGGCTGGCCGACGAGATCCTCGACGTCCGCTTCTACGGGCCGGGCGTGGCCGTGGTGAACGGCCGCGGGGACACCTACAAGGGCAAGCGCCCGGCGAAGCTCACCAAGATCCAGACGTACACCCTCGTCCGCGACCCGGGCGAGGGTGCGGACGGGGACGGGGACGCGGCCGGGAACGGGGACGGGGGCGGGGACGGGCGGTGGCGGATCGCCGCCTTCCAGAACACCAAGCGCAAGCCCCTGATGGAGGCCGTGTCCTACCGGTTCGCCCCGGGCCTCGTCCCGGCCGCCGAGCAGTGACCGCCCGCCCGGCCCCCTCACTCTCCCCCTCACTCTCCCCCTCCCCCACCCCGACGGCCTTACGGAGAACCCGCATGACCACCGCCCAACTCGACGGCCGCGCCACCGCCCCGAACAGCAACTCCGCGGCCCCGCCCGCGCCCCGCCCCCGCCGGCGCACCCTCAAGCGCGCCCTGATCGCCGCCGCGCTCGCGCTGGGCCTCACGGCCGGCGGCGGCTACCTGTGGCTCGACGCCACCGCCGAGGTCAGGGTCACCGGCTCCGCCGCCTGCACGGCCGTCACCGCCACGCAGGCCGGCGCCGGTGGCCGTACCGGCGACCGCGACGCCGTCTGCGGGGTACTGGCCTCGCTCGCCGGGGCCTGGGGCGCCGCCGACGCCGACGCGTACGGAGCCCTCTTCACGCCGGACGCCACGTACACGACGTACGTCGGCACCCACTACCAGGGCCGCGGCGACATCACCGAGGCCCACCGGGCCCTCTTCGGCGGCTTCGTCAAGGGCACGAAGCTGGCCGACTCGATCCTGGGCATCCGCTTCCTCGGCCCCGACGCGGCCGTGGTCACCAGCCGCGGCGACACCTACGAGGGCGGCCGGCCGGCCGAGCTGTCGAAGGTGCAGACGTACACGCTGACCCGCGAGAGCGACGGACAGTGGCGGATCGCCGCGTTCCAGAACACCCAGCGACAGCCCGTCATGGAGCGGGCGTCCTTCCTGCTGTCGCCCGGCACGGTGCCCGGAGCCGAGAAGTGACCGCGCGCACCGCCCTGGTCACCGGGGCCAGTTCGGGCATCGGCCGGGCCTTCGCCCGCGAACTCGCCGCCGCCGGCTGGACCGTGACCGCCGTGTCCCGCGACGAGGACCGGCTGGGCGCCCTCGTCGCGGAGCTGGGGGGTCCCGGCCACCGCCACCTGGCCGCCGACCTCTCGACGCCCGAGGGTCAGGAGCTGGTCGCCGCCGAGCTGCGCCGGCGCCCCGTCGACCTGCTGGTCAACAGCGCCGGCACCGCGCACCACGGGCCCTTCGCCGGGTCCGACCCGCGCGACGCCCAGGCCGCCACCCGCCTGGGCTGCGAAGCCGTCGTCACGCTGGCGCACGCCTTCCTCTCGGGGGCCCGCCACGGAGACGCCCTCGTCAACGTCTCCTCCACCCTCGGCAGCGCCCCGTCCCCCGGTCTCGCCGTCTACAGCGCCGGGAAGGCCTTCGTGACCGCCTTCTCCGAAGCCCTCTGGCACGAGCAACGCCCCCGCGGCGTCCACGTCATGGCCCTCTGCCCCGGCCCCACCGCCGCGGAGCCGGGGCCGAGGCCGGAGACGGAGCCGGGGCCGGAGCCGGGGCCGACGTCCCCGGCCCCGACCGCGCCCGCCCCGCCCGCGCCCCCGGTCCGGCGGCACCAGGACGCCCCCGCCGCCCTGGTCCAGAGCCCGGAGGCCGTGGTGCGCGCCGCCCTGCGCGCCCTGGACCGCCGCAGCACCCGCCCGACCGTCGTCCCCGGGCGCGCCAACTCCCTCTTCGTCCTCGCCGCCCGCCTGCTCCCGCGCCGCGCGCTGCTGGCGGTGCTCAGCCGATAGGGGGTGTCCGGCTACTCCTGCTGCTCCTGGAAGGCCGGCAGGGCGAAGATCCGCTCCTTCCCCGCCTCGTCCATGAGCTCGACGAGCGGCAGCACCAGCTCCCACAGGTCCTGCTTGTCCACCTCCCGTACGAGTCCGTCGAGTTCCTCGTCGCCCAGCCCGGCGGCGGCATCGGCCACCACCTTGCGCGCCTCCCCGGGCAGTACGCCCACCAGCGGGAGGAAGGCCCCCCACAGCGCGGTCGCCACGACGGCCCGTACCACTCCGGCCAGCACGAGCGGATCCCGCAGGGACTCCAGCCGGGCCACCGCGAGCCGGTCCTCCTCGCCGAGCAGCGCCACGAGCGGGAGCAGGGACTCCCACAGTCCCTCGGCGTGCGTCACCCGTACGAGCGAGTCGAGCGCGGCGGTGTCGAGGCGGGCGGTGAGCTCGGCGATCCGCAGCCGCTGGTCGCCGCCGACCATCGCGGCGACGCCGAGGGCCTCCTCCCAGAGCCCCTCGGCGGCAGCGGCCCGTACGACCGCGCCGAGGCGGTCGTCGCCCATGAGCTCCAGGATCCGGGGCAGCCGCTCCGGCAGGTCCACGTAGAAGCCGGCCCGCAGGACGACCGCGTCGTCGACCTGGTCGAGGATCCGGCGGAGCACCTGGTCCCGCATGTGGCCGACGAACCGGCCCATGGTGAGGTGGTCGTGGTTCTCGGCGAGGGTGGTGGCGATGCGGACGACGAGCCCCTCGTCGAGCCGGTCGACGATCCCGGAGATCTTCCGCGGGTCGAGGTGTCCGCAGGCCTCGGCGGTGAAGGAAACGGGCAGCTTCTCGATGATGGCGGCGGCCCGGCCCGCCTCCAGCCGGCCGGCGACGCCCGCGGCCAGCCGGGGACCGAGCGCCTTCTGGGAGATGGCGGCCGCCACCCCGGCGGGCACCAGTTTGGTGGCGGCGGCGATCCGGTCGAGCATCTCGGGTGCGCCGTCGTTCAGGACGCCGCTGACCTGCTCGCGGAACGCCCGTACGTCCTCGTCCGGCAGGGCGCGCAGGAAGCCGAGGTCTCCGGCGTCCGCGCCCACCAACCGGGCGATTTTCTCCACTTCGGCGCGGCTCACCGGAACAGCACCTTGCGCACGGCCCCGCGCGCGAGGGCCGGGACCAGTCCCAGCGCCTCCTCGGCGGCCTGGTTCAGCCCCTCCGCCTGGCGCGCCCGCTCCGCTTTGAGCGCCTCGGCGAGCCGGGCGAGCTCCCCGGCGTCCAGCTCCGCGAACGAAGCGGGAGGCCGAGCGCCGCCCAACTCCTTGCTCAAACGGCCCATTTCCTCATCTGTACGCACGGGACGACCTCCCACACCAGAGACGACACGACGGCTCGCGTCGAGCGTGGGCCCGAATTGACTAATAGTCAATACTCGCGGGTAGGGGTGTCGGGCGGGCCGGGACACGGGCCAGAACGCGGGCCGCGGTACGGCCGGGGCATGGGTCGGTCGGCCTCACCGCCCACCCTCAACCAGCTCCTTGAGGACGAGGTCCAGCGCGGTGGCCCGCACGCCCAGCACGGCCTCGGTGTCGGAGGCGTCGACGCGCAGCGCCCGGTCGTACATGTAGGCCATCTCCGGGACTTCGGCCATCAGCGCGTCCCGGGCGACCAGGTCCGCCAGCTCCCCGCGCGTCATTCGCCGCAGCCGCGGGTCCGGCGCACCCGCGGTCGCGGCGAGCCGGCCGGCCAGGGCCCGGACGGACAGTTCCGAGGTGGACGGTACGTGCCAGGCGCGGCCCCAGCCGTCCTCCCGGCCGCCGACCGCGACGAGGGTGCGGGCCACGTCGTCCACGGAGGACCAGGCGTGCGCCTCGTCCAGGCCGACCGGGAGCACCGCCTCCGCGCCCGCGAGCACGGCGGGGACGACCGTCCAGGTGAACAGCGAGAGCGCCCCTGCCCCGAGGAAGTCGCTCGCCCGGACCTCGGCGGCGCGCACGCGCCCGGCCTCGTGGGCCGCCAGGGCCTCGTGCCACATCGCCGCGCGCACCCGCCCCTTGTCCGAGGTCGGCCGCAGGGGCAGCCCGGGGGTCAGGGGCCCGTCCACCGGTCCGTACCCGTAGAGGTTTCCGAGCATCACGTAGTCCGTGCCGGTCCGCTCTGCGGCGGTGAGCAGGGAGGCCGCCAGCGGCGGGAAGGCGGTGCGCCAGTCCTGATAGGCGGGAGCGGCGGCGTTGTAGAGGGTGCGCGCATCCCGGAGCAGTCCGGTGAGGCGGTCGGTGTCGGTGATGTCGGCGGCGACCCGCTCGACGAGCGGATGTTCGGGCCCGCCGCCGCTGCGGGTGATGACGCGGACCCGTTCGCCGGAGGCGGCGAGCAGACGGGCGGTGGCGGTGCCGATGGGGCCGGCGCCGGTGACGACGTGCACGGACATGGCCGTACTCCCTTGCTGGAGGCTTGAGTTGATCGCTCGGTGGATCAACTCTCGCCCCGGGAACTCCCGTACAGTAGTGGCCCGAATGCCAGCCGTCCGGAGATTCGAGCCATGACGACCCCGCCCGCGCCACCTTCCCCCACCCGGCGTCCGCACCGGGTGGTGGTCATCGCGGTCCCCCCGGTGACCACCTTCGACCTGTCGATCCCGGAGGTGGTCTTCGGTGCGACCCGGCTCGGGGAGGACCCGGCCTACGAGGTGACGGTCTGCACGCCCGCCCCCGGCGTGGTCAAGGCGGCGATCGGCACCGACGTCTTCGTGCGCCACGGTCTGGAGGCGGTCGAGGGGGCCGACACGGTGATGGTGACGGGGACGGGCGCCCGGGTCGGCGCCGACCCGCGGGTGCTGGACGCCCTGCGGGATGCCGCCGCGCGGGGCCGGCGCATCGCGTCCATCTGCACGGGTGCGTTCGTCCTCGCGCAGGCCGGCCTCCTCGACTCCCGGCGCGCCACGACCTTCTGGAGCATGTCGGAGGAGTTCAGGGAGCGCTTCCCCGCGGTGGACCTGGTCCCGGGCGTGCTGTTCGTCGAGGACGACGGGGTGCTGACCTCGGCGGGGCTCTCCGCGGGGATCGACCTGTGCCTGCACATGGTGCGCGGCGATCACGGAGCCGCCGTCGCGAACGCCACGGCCCGCCTGATGGTGGCGGCGCCCTCCCGGCCGGGCGGCCAGGCCCAGTACATCGAGACACCGCTCCCGGCCGACCGCGGCGGCTCCCTGGCCGCGACCCGCGCCTGGGCCCTGGCCCGGCTGCACGAACCGACGACCCTGGCCGAACTGGCCCGGCACGCGGGGCTGAGCGTGCGCACCCTGACCCGGCGTTTCCGCTCCGAAACCGGTGCCAGCCCCCTCCAGTGGCTCCTGCACCAGCGCCTCCACCGTGCCCGCGCGATCCTGGAGACGACCGCCCTTCCCATGGACCAGGTGGCCGCACGCAGCGGGCTCGGCACCGCCGACTCCCTGCGCACGCACCTGGTCCGCTCCACGGGCCTCACCCCCAGCGCGTACCGGGCCACGGCACGGCTGCGGCGGCCGTAGGGCCGGGGGCTATCCGGCGGGGGTGGCGGCGGCCCGCTCCAGTACCTCCAGCACGGTGTCGCGGAACAGCGTGGTCTTGTAGCCGGTCTGCGGCAGCGGGCTGCAGCGGGCCAGCACCGTCGCGGCCGCCGCCGCGAGCAGCTCGGGGGTGGCCTCCCGGCCGATCAGGACGGTCTCCACCTCCGGCAGCCGCAGCGGAACCCGCGCCACGCCGCCCGCCGCGACCGCGGCGTGCGTGACGGTGGCGCCGTCCAGCGCGAGCCGGGCGGTGGCCTCGACCAGGGGCCATTCGCCGTGGGCCCGGCTGGTGGCCCGGTGGCAGGCGGCGCGCTCGCCCGGCAGGGGCGGCGGGAGCAGCACCGCGGTGAGCACGCGGTCCGGGGCCAGCAGGTGGTCGGCCCGGTGGAGCCGGTCGCCGTCCCCGTACAACTCGGCGACCGTGCGCGGTGCTTCACCGTGGATCTCGACCCCGGCGTCGTAAGTGAGCAGGGCCATCGCGAGGGTCGACGGGTGCGGGGCCACGCACGGGCCGTCGCCGCTGACCACGCCGAAGTGGTGGTCGCCCTCGCGCGCGGGGCAGCCGGAGCCGCCCTTCTGGAGGCAGCTGAAGTGCGGATTGCGGTAGTACCAGCAGCGGTTGCGCTGGAGCAGGTTCCCGCCCAGGGTGCCCGCGGCCCGGATCTGCGGGGTCGCCGCGGTCCCGGCCGACACCGCCAGGGCGGGCCAGCCGGAGCGCACCCGCGGATCGGCGGCCAGCGTGGCGAGCGTGGTCAGGGCGCCGATCCGCAGGCCCCCGCCGGGCAGCGGCGTGCAGCCGCGCAGGCTGCCCGCGCCGTCGAGGTCGGTGAACGGGCCGGGGGCGATGCCCGCGCGGTACCGGGCGGTGGTGTCGGTACCGCCGGCGCGCAGCTCCCCGCCGCGCGCCAGGACGGCGGCCGAGAGGTCGGTGAGGGTGGGCTCGGTGCTCAAGTACCCAGTCCTTCCAGGAGCCGGTCGGGTCGGATGGGCATGTCGTACGGGCGCCAGCCGGTCGCGTCGTGGACCGCGTTGGCCAGGGCTGCCGCGGTGGGCAGGGTGGAGATCTCCCCGAGGCCGACTCCGCCGCCGGGGACGTGGTCGAAGCCCTCCTGGTGGAAGTGGACGGTGATCTCGGGGGTGTCGCCGATGCCGGGGATGCGGTAGTCCTCCAGGTTGTCGGTCAGCACCCGTCCCGTGGCCGGGTCCGTGCGCCGCTCCTCGAACAGGGCGTACCCGACGCCCTGGACCACGGCCCCCTCGCACTGGCTGCGGGCGAGCCGTTCCTCGTGGATGCGGCCCGCGGCGATGCCGCTCCACACGCGCAGCGGGCGGATCCGGCCGAGCCGGGTGTCCACCTCCACCTCGGCGACCTGCACCGATCCGGTGAAGCCGCGGCCGATCGCGATGCCGCCCATGGTCAGGTTGAGGGGGGTCACGAAGCCCCGGCGGTCGCGGGGGCGCCGGCCGGTGACCCGTACGCCGTGGGCGAGGCCCAGCCGGGAGGAGACGTCGCCGTCACCGCCGCCGAGGGCCTCGCGCAGCCGTTCGGCGGCGTCCAGGGCCGCGGGCACGATCGAGGGCGTGGTGCGGCTGCCGCCGGAGGTGGGCCCGTGCACGGTGTCGCTGTGCCCGACCTCGGCGCGCACCCTCTCCTCCGGCAGGCCGAGCCCTTCGGCGACGGCCCGGCGCAGGACGGTGCGCGAGCCGGTGCCCATGTCCTGCACGGCGCAGCGGGCGATGACGGTCCCGTCCTCGACGGTGAGCTCGACCTCGGTGACGGGGTCGAGGAAGTACAGCCAGTTGGCCGCGGCCACGCCGACGCCCCGGCGGAACCGCCCGGTGCCGCCGCGGGTGCCCGACCAGGCCGGGAGGGCGGCGGCCAGGTCGTACAGGGCGTGCCGCTTCGGGTTGCCGTCCCAGCGGCGCCGCAGCGCGATCGGGTCCTCTCCCAGCCGGCGGGCCATCTCGTCGACGCCCTGTTCCAGGGCCCAGCACATCGTGGGTCCGCCCGGGCCCCGGAAGGGGGCGCCCGGCGGCCGGTGGGTGACGGTGTCGAAGTCCCGTAGCCGGCGCGGGGCCTTGCCGTACATGAACCGGGCCAGCGCGGCGACGGTGCCGCCCACCGAGACCCCGCCGTCGGTGTCCACGTCCATGGCCAGCGCGCTCAGCCCGCCGTCCGCGTCCGCTGCCATGGCCAGCCGGATCCGGGTGCCGGGCCGGTACCCGCCGTCGGTGAGTTCCTCGTCGCGGTCCAGCACCACCCGTACGGGGGCGCCGTGCATCCGGGCCAGCTCCACCGCGGCGACCACGTCGGAGGTCAGCCCCATCTTGCAGCCGAAGCCGCCGCCGACGTGGACGGCCCGGGCCACCACCCGTTCGAGGGGCACGCCGAACCGCTCGGCGGCGAGCACGGCCACCTGCCGCACCGACTGCGTGGACACCTCCAGGTGCAGGGTGCCTTCGTCCCACCGGGCCAGGCAGGCATGGGGTTCGAGCGGGGTGTGCGTCTGCGCGGCGGTGGTGAACAGCCCCTCGACCACCCGCTCGGGGCTGTTCTCCCGCGCCTGGACGATCCGGCGCACGGCCGTGGCGGGTCGCTTGCTCATGGCGGAGGGACCGCGCCGGTTGCCGCGCCAGCGGGCGGGCGTCAGCTGCGGAGCCTCCCCGGAGCCGGGCGCCAGCTTCCGCGCCGCCTTGTCCTCGTAGACCAGCGGCCCCTCACCGGCCCGCGCCCGGCGCACGTCGAGGGCGGCGGGCAGCACCTCGTACTCCACCTTGACCCGGGAGGCGGCCGCCCGGGCGGCGTCCCGGTCCCCCGCGGCGACGGCCGCCACGGGCTGCCCGACGTACCGCACCACCCCGTCGGGCGGCAGCAGCGGCACCACCGGGAGGTCCCCGGCCTCCAGGGACCGTACGTACGCGTGCGCGTGCGGCGACCGGATGATCACCCCCTCCAGCAGCCCCTCGGGCCGGTGATCGGTGGTGTACCGGGCCGACCCGTCGACCTTCTGGGGAGCCTCGGCGCGCGGCGGCGCCGACGCCTCGCCCTCGTACGCGCCCGCGCACGCGGCGGCCACGGCACTGTAGATGCCCTCATAGGCGCCGCACCGGCACAGATGCCCGGCCAGCGCCTCCGCGACCTCCTCCCGCCCCGGCCTGCTCCGTCCGTGCGCGGCCCGCCACCGCTCGAAGAACGCGGCCGCCTCGACCACGAACCCGGGGGTGCAGTAGCCGCACTGGAGGGCGTCCTCACCGGCGAAGGCACGCCCGACCGGGTGACCGGCCAGCCCCTCCACCGTCGTCACCCGCCGCCCGGCCAGCCGGGCCGCCGGCGTCAGACACGCCACCCGCGGCTCCCCGTCGACCTGGATCGTGCACGCCCCGCACACCCCGCCGGAGCAGACCAGCTTGGTCCCGGTCAGCCCCAGCCCCTCCCGCACCACCTCGACGGCGGCCGGATCACCGTCCACGTCCACCGCGCACGGGACGCCATTGACCTCGAACTCCACGAGCGCACTCCTCAACCAAGGACGGCGACGACCCCCACACCACCCGGGCTCGCCTTCCCCCCTTGATAACCCGCCCCCACCCACCCCGCAGCTCGGCACACCCGCCCCGGAACGCCACAACGCCCGCCACCCCTGGTCGGGGACGTGGCGGGCGCTGTGTCGAGTGCCGTACTTCGTTGTACGGACCGTATGAGGGGTCCCGGCGGGCCGGGGGTACTGCGGGGCCTCAGCGACCACCCGACGGCCGGAGGCCGGCGCAGCCGGGCGAAGCCCGGGAGGCCGCCTGCGGCCGAGCGGTGCGAGCACGGCGTCCAGAAGGAGTCGTGGCGGGCGTCGTGTCGGAGTGCCGTACTTCGTTGTACGGACCGTATGAGGGGTCCCGGCCGGGGCCGGGGGTTACCGCAGAGAGCTCAGCCGTCGCACCGACGGCCGGAGGCCGGCGCAGCCGGGCGAAGCCCGGGAGGCCGCCTGCGGCCGAGCGGTGCGAGCACGGCGTCCAGAGTCAGACGGTGATCGAGCGGTCCGTCGGCTTGACCGGGTACGGGAGGGCGCTGGTGCCGGTCAGGAAGCGGTCCACGCCGCGGGCGGCCGAGCGGCCTTCCGCGATGGCCCAGACGATCAGCGACTGGCCGCGGCCGGCGTCGCCGGCGACGAAGACGCCGTCGACGTTGGTCGCGTAGGAGGCGTCGCGCTCGATGTTGCCGCGGGCGTCCATCGCCAGGCCGAACTGCGCCGTGAGGCCGTTCTCCTGGTCGGTGCCGGTGAAGCCCATCGCCAGGGTGACCAGCTGCGCGGGGAGGACGCGCTCGGTGCCGGGCTTCTGGACGAGCTTGCCGTCCTCGAAGGCGACCTCGACCAGGTGGAGGGCCTGGACGTTGCCGTCCTCGTCGCCCTCGAAGTGGGTGGTGGAGACGGAGTAGATCCGCTCGCCGCCCTCCTCGTGAGCAGAGGTGACCTTGTACAGCATGGGGAAGGTCGGCCAGGGCTGGCCGGCCGGCCGGTCCTCGGAGGGACGCGGCATGATCTCCAGCTGCGTGACCGAGGCCGCGCCCTGGCGGTGGGCGGTGCCGACGCAGTCCGCGCCGGTGTCGCCGCCGCCGATGACGACCACGTGCTTGCCCTCGGCCGTGATGGGGGGCGCCATGAAGTCGCCCTCCTGGACCTTGTTCGCGAGGGGGAGGTACTCCATCGCGAAGTGGATGCCGTTCAGCTCGCGCCCCGGGACCGGCAGGTCGCGGGAGACGGTCGCGCCCGCCGCGATGACCACCGCGTCGAACCGCTTGCGCAGGTCGGTGGCGGTGATGTCGCGGCCGACCTCGACACCGGTACGGAACTTGGTGCCCTCCGCGCGCATCTGCTCGATGCGGCGGTTGATGTGCACCTTCTCCATCTTGAACTCGGGGATGCCGTAGCGCAGCAGCCCGCCGATGCGGTCGGCGCGCTCGTACACCACCACGGTGTGGCCGGCCCGGGTCAGCTGCTGGGCCGCGGCGAGACCCGCCGGGCCGGAGCCGATGACCGCGGCGGTCTTGCCCGACAGGCGCTCGGGCGCCTGCGGGGTGACGTCGCCGTTGTCCCACGCCTTGTCGATGATCGAGACTTCGACGTTCTTGATGGTGACGGCCGGCTGGTTTATGCCGAGCACACAGGCGGACTCGCACGGAGCGGGGCACAGACGGCCCGTGAACTCCGGGAAGTTGTTCGTCGCGTGCAGACGCTCCGAAGCCGCGGTCCAGTCCTCGCGGTACGCGAAGTCGTTCCACTCGGGGATCAGGTTCCCGAGCGGGCAGCCGTTGTGGCAGAACGGGATGCCGCAGTCCATGCAGCGGCCGGCCTGCTTGCTGATGATCGGCAGCAGCGAGCCCGGAACGTAGACCTCGTTCCAGTCCTTGAGGCGCTCGGCCACAGGACGGGTGCAGGCGGTCTCGCGCGGGGTGGTGAGGAAGCCCTTCGGGTCAGCCATGGGTCGCCGCCTCCATCATCTTCTCCGTGGTCTCGGACTCGGAGAGTCCGGCGAGCTCAGCGGCGTCCTTGGCGGCGAGCACTGCCTTGTACGTGGTCGGGATGATCTTGCTGAAGCGGGCCGCCGAGGCGGTCCAGTCAGCCAGGAGCTTCGCGGCCACGGTCGAGCCGGTCTCCTCCTCGTGGCGGCGCACCACATCGTGCAGCCACTGGGAGTCGGTGTCGGAGAGGGCTTCGAGCGCCCCCGTGTTGCCGACGTTGACGTTGGCCGGGTCCAGGTCGATGACGTACGCGACGCCGCCCGACATGCCCGCCGCGAAGTTGCGGCCCGTCTCGCCGAGGACGACCGCGGTGCCGCCGGTCATGTACTCGCAGCCGTGGTCGCCCACGCCTTCCGAGACGACCAGGGCGCCGGAGTTGCGGACGCAGAAGCGCTCGCCGGTGCGGCCGCGCAGGAACAGCTCGCCGCCGGTGGCGCCGTAGCCGATCGTGTTGCCCGCGATGGTCGAGTACTCGGCCAGGTGGTCGGCGCCGCGGTCCGGGCGGACCACGACGCGGCCGCCGGAGAGGCCCTTGCCGACGTAGTCGTTGGCGTCGCCCTCCAGGCGCAGGGTCACACCCTTCGGCAGGAAGGCGCCGAAGGACTGGCCGGCGGAGCCGGTGAAGGTCAGGTCGATGGTGTTGTCGGGCAGGCCCGCACCGCCGAACTTCTTCGTGACCTCGTGGCCGAGCATGGTGCCGACCGTGCGGTTGATGTTGCGGATCGCGACCTGGGCGCGGACCGGCTGCGCGGTCTCGGCCGAGTCGGCGTTGAGCGCGTCCGCGGCGAGGCGGATGAGCTCGTTGTCGAGCGCCTTCTCCAGACCGTGGTCCTGCTCGATCAGGGCGTGGCGGACCGCGCCCTCGGGCAGCTCCGGCACGTAGAAGAGCGGCTCCAGGTCGAGACCCTGCGCCTTCCAGTGCGTGACGGCCTTGCTGGTGTCGAGGAGCTCGGCGTGGCCGACGGCCTCCTCGATGGTGCGGAAGCCCAGCTCGGCGAGGAGCTCGCGCACCTCCTCCGCGATGAACTCGAAGAAGTTGACGACGAACTCGGGCTTGCCGGAGAACCGGTCGCGCAGGACCGGGTTCTGCGTGGCGATGCCGACCGGGCAGGTGTCCAGGTGGCAGACGCGCATCATGACGCAGCCGGAGACGACGAGCGGCGCGGTCGCGAAACCGAACTCCTCGGCGCCGAGCAGCGCGGCGATGACGACGTCGCGGCCGGTCTTGAGCTGGCCGTCCGTCTGGACCACGATGCGGTCGCGCAGCCCGTTGAGCAGCAGGGTCTGCTGGGTCTCGGCGAGGCCGAGCTCCCAGGGACCGCCCGCGTGCTTCAGGGACGTCAGAGGAGACGCGCCCGTACCGCCGTCGTGGCCGGAGATGAGGACGACGTCCGCGTGGGCCTTGGAGACACCGGCCGCGACCGTACCCACGCCGACCTCGGAGACCAGCTTCACGTGGATGCGGGCGACCGGGTTGGCGTTCTTGAGGTCGTGGATCAGCTGAGCCAGGTCCTCGATGGAGTAGATGTCGTGGTGCGGCGGCGGGGAGATCAGGCCGACGCCGGGGGTGGAGTGCCGGGTCTTGGCGACCCACGGGTAGACCTTGTGGCCGGGCAGCTGGCCGCCCTCGCCGGGCTTGGCGCCCTGCGCCATCTTGATCTGGATGTCGTCCGCGTTGACCAGGTACTCGCTCGTGACACCGAAGCGGCCGGAGGCGACCTGCTTGATGGAGGAGCGGCGCGCCGGGTCGTACAGGCGGTCCGGGTCCTCGCCGCCCTCACCGGTGTTGGACTTGGCGCCCAGCTGGTTCATGGCGATGGCGAGGGTCTCGTGCGCCTCCTTGGAGATGGAGCCGTACGACATGGCGCCGGTGGAGAAGCGCTTGACGATGTCGGCGACCGACTCGACCTCGTCGATGGAGATCGGCGGACGGGCCCCCGTCTCGTCGGCCTTGAACCCGAAGAGCCCGCGGAGCGTCATCAGGCGCTCGGACTGCTCGTTCACCCGGTCCGTGTACTGCTTGAAGATGTCGTACCGGCGGTTGCGCGTGGCGTGCTGCAGCCGGAAGACCGTGTCCGGGTCGAACAGGTGCGGCTCGCCCTCGCGGCGCCACTGGTACTCGCCGCCGATCTCCAGCGCGCGGTGCGTGGCGGCGATGCCGGAGGCCGGGTACGCCTTGGCGTGGCGCGCGGCCACCTCCTTGGCGATGACGTCCAGACCGGCGCCGCCGATCTTGGTGGCGGTACCCGCGAAGTACGCGGCGACGAACTCCTCGTTCAGGCCGACGGCCTCGAAGACCTGCGCGCCGCGGTAGGAGGCGACAGTGGAGATGCCCATCTTGGACATGACCTTCAGGACGCCCTTGCCGAGCGCGTAGATCAGGTTCTTGATGGCCTGCTCCGGCTCCAGGCCGGACAGGAAGGTACCGGCGCGCAGGAGGTCCTCGACGGACTCCATGGCGAGGTACGGGTTGACCGCGGCGGCGCCGTAGCCGATGAGCAGCGCGACGTGGTGGACCTCGCGGACGTCGCCGGCCTCGATCAGCAGACCCACCTGGGTGCGCTGCTTGGTCGCGATGAGGTGGTGGTGCACGGCGGAGGTGAGCAGCAGCGAGGGGATCGGCGCGTGCTCGGCGTCGGAGTGACGGTCCGAGAGGACGATCAGGTGCGCGCCGTTCTCGATGGCCGCGTCGACCTCGCCGCGGATCTCCTCAAGGCGTGCGGCCAGGGCGTCGCCGCCGCCCGAGACCCGGTACAGGCCCGAGAGGGTGGCGGCCTTCATGCCCGGCATGTCGCCGTCGGCGTTGACGTGGATGAGCTTGGCCAGCTCGTCGTTGTCGATCACCGGGAAGGGCAGGGTGACGCTGCGGCAGGACGCGGCGGTCGGCTCCAGCAGGTTGCCCTGCGGGCCGAGCGAGGACAGCAGCGAGGTGACGAGCTCCTCGCGGATGGCGTCCAGCGGCGGGTTGGTGACCTGCGCGAAGAGCTGGGTGAAGTAGTCGAAGAGCAGCCGGGGGCGCTCGGACAGGGCCGCGATCGGGGAGTCCGTACCCATGGAGCCGAGGGGCTCGCCGGCGGTACGGGCCATCGGCGCGAGGATGATGCGGAGCTCTTCCTCGGTGTAGCCGAAGGTCTGCTGGCGGCGGGTGACCGAGGCGTGGGTGTGCACGATGTGCTCACGCTCGGGCAGGTCCGTCAGCTCGATCTCGCCCGTCTCCAGCCATTCGGCGTACGGGTGCTCGGCGGCCAGCGCGTCCTTGATCTCGTCGTCTTCGATGATCCGCTTCTGGGCGGTGTCGACGAGGAACATCTTGCCGGGCTGGAGGCGGCCCTTGCGGACGACCTTGGCCGGGTCGATGTCCAGGACGCCGACCTCGGAGGAGAGCACGACGAAGTCGTCGTCGGTGACCCAGTAGCGGCCGGGGCGCAGACCGTTGCGGTCGAGGACCGCGCCGACCTGGGTGCCGTCGGTGAAGGTGACGCAGGCGGGGCCGTCCCACGGCTCCATCTGCGTGGAGTGGTACTTGTAGAACGCGCGGCGGGCCGGCGACATGGAGGTGTGGTTCTCCCACGCCTCCGGGATCATCATCAGCACGCTGTGCGGCAGCGACCGGCCGCCGAGGTGGAGCAGCTCCAGGACCTCGTCGAAGGAGGCAGAGTCGGAGGCGTCCGGGGTGCAGATCGGGAAGATGCGCTCGAGGGCGCCCTCGCCGAAGAGGCCGGAGGCCAGCTGGGACTCGCGGGCCCGCATCCAGTTCCGGTTGCCCTTGACCGTGTTGATCTCGCCGTTGTGCGCGACGAAGCGGTACGGGTGGGCCAGCGGCCACGACGGGAAGGTGTTCGTCGAGAACCGGGAGTGGACCAGGGCGATCGCGGAGGCGAAGCGGCGGTCGGAGAGGTCCGGGAAGAAGGGCTCCAGCTGGCCGGTGGTCAGCATGCCCTTGTAGACGATCGTGCGGGCGGAGAGCGACGGGAAGTAGACCCCGGCCTCGCGCTCGGCGCGCTTGCGCAGCACGAAGGCCTTGCGGTCCAGCTCGATCCCGCTCGTCCCGTTGCTGACGAACAGCTGCGAGAAGGCCGGCATGGTGGCGCGGGCGCCGTTGCCGAGCAGGTCGGGGGTGACCGGAACCTCGCGCCAGCCGAGAACCGTGAGGTTCTCCTCGGCGGCGATGGCCTCGATCTGCTCCACGGCGACGGCCTGTGCGGTGCCGTCGGCGGGGAGGAAGGCGATGCCGACGGCGTACGCGCCGGCCTCGGGAAGGTCGAAACCGGCCACCTCGCGCAGGAACGCGTCCGGGACCTGGGAGAGGATGCCGGCGCCGTCGCCCGAGTCGGGCTCGGATCCGGTGGCGCCTCGGTGCTCGAGGTTCCGCAATACGGTCAGCGCCTGCTCGACCAGCGTGTGGCTGGCCTCGCCGGTGAGGTTGGCCACAAAGCCGACGCCGCAGGCGTCGTGCTCGTTGCGCGGGTCGTACATGCCCTGCTGGGCGGGGCGACCGTCCATGGGCGACCAGGCGGTGTTGCTGAGGCCGGTCGCGGAGTGCGTGGATGCGGAACGCATCGGCTCTCCCGTCGTCGTCGTGGCATATGTGCATAGCCGAGGGACGACGTTGGCCCTCTGCGAAATTTCGTGCAGATTACATGATGACGACAATCCCGAGAAGCGGATATGTCATTCCAGCATGCGGACACTGCACGGAGCAGACAAGAGGGGACTTTCGCAGGTGTCCTGCCATCGGGACACGGGACGAAGGTCCCGGCACGGGGCGGGCCTCATTGCCCGGCGCCCAGGGTCTGATGCCCGGCGGACATGGGATCGAAACCGCCGAGTAACTGACTACTTATGTTGCGTACTGCATAGTGTCTCACTCCCTGCACGGTCAGCCTACGGCTCCGCCGATCCAGGTTCCCAGGATGTACGTCACACCCGCGGCCGCGCCACCCAGGACGAGCTGGCGCAGCCCGCTGTACCACCAGGACCGGGCCGTGACCCGGGAGACCACCGCGCCGCAGGCGAACAGACCCACCAGCGCCGCCAGCACCGCGGGCCACAGGACCGTCGCACCGAGCAGGTAGGGCAGCAGCGGGATCACCGCGCCGAGCGCGAAGGATCCGAAGGAGGACACGGCCGCGACCATCGGCGACGGCAGGTCGTCCGGGTCGATCCCGAGCTCCTCGCGGGCGTGGATCTCCAGCGCCTGCTCCGGGTCGCGGGACAGCTGCATGGCCACCTCGCGGGCCAGCGCCGGCTCGACGCCGCGCGAGACGTAGAGCTCGGCCAGCTCCTCCATCTCGTCGATGGGGTGCTTGCGCAACTGCTGGCGCTCTATGTCCAGTTCGGCGAGGACGAGCTCGCGCTGGGAGGCGACCGAGGTGTACTCCCCCGCCGCCATGGAGAAGGCGCCGGCGGCGAGGCCGGCCAGGCCGGTGACCACGACGACGTGCGGGGCGACGGCGCCGCCGGCCACGCCGGTCATCAGCGCGAGGTTGGAGACGAGCCCGTCCATCGCACCGAAGACCGCCGGGCGCAGCCATCCGCCGTTGACGTCACGGTGGGTGTGGTTGTCGCGGTGGGCGGTGTGCAGCGGTGCTTCGATATCAATGATGGACATGTCGGCTGTCTCCCCTTTTGTACGAGTGGGCGCACAGAGCTGTGCCATGGACGACGCGCGGACACCCACTCCCCCTGAACACCTCGAAACTACGCACGATTTTTGCCGCCCGCCAGCAAGGAAGGCCGTACTTACCTGGGGTTTTGGGCATCGGCGACCGGGTGACGGCGGCCCTCGGCGGGTGTTTCGCGACGAGCGACAAACCTCATGCCATGGCACAAATCCCCCAAGGGCTCAATATGAGTCCCATCCAAGTGGGAGAGGCGCGCCATGGAGCTGATGAAGCAGATTGCATGCAATCCGCAGGTCCTCCTCGAACGGGCCCGGGGCGCCCTTCTCGGACTCGCGGTGGGTGACGCGCTGGGCGCCCCCGCGGAGAACATGAAGCCGTCCGAGATCCGGGCGAAGTGGGGCCGGATCGAGGGCTTCGTCTCGGACGATCCGGCGGGCACGGACGACACCGAGTACGCGATCTTCTCGGGCCTGCTGCTGGCCCGCCACGGTTCGGCGCTGACCGTCGCCCACGTGGAACGGGCCTGGCACCACTGGATCGCGGACCTGGACGAGGGTCCGTTCCGCGGGGCGGGCTTCTCGGAACGCGGCACCCTGGAGAACCTCCGCCGGGGCCTGGCGGCCCCCATCTCCGCCCAGCACCGGCACGCCTGGTCGGACGGTCTGGCCATGCGGGCGGCCCCCTTCGGCGTCTTCGCGGCGGGCCGGCCCGCCGAGGCCGCCCGCCTGGTCGCCATCGACGGCTGCGTCAGCCACGACGGCGAGGGCATCTACGGCGGCCAGGCCGTCGCGGCGGGCGTCGCGGCGGCGATGGCCGGCGGCTCCGCGGCCTCCGTGATCTCGGCGGCCCTGTCGGTCATCCCGTCGGACTCCTGGACGGCCCGCTCCCTGCGCCGGGCCGTCACGGCCGCCCCGCGCGGCGAGCGGGCGGTCCGCTCGGCGGTGGTCATCGGCGGCTACCCCTGGACGGACCTGGCCCCGGAGGCGGTCGGCCTGGCCTTCGGCGCGTTCGCCGCGTGCGGTGGCGACTTCTCCTCCTCCGTCCTCATGGCGGTCAACATGGGCCGCGACGCGGACACCACGGCGGCCGTCGCGGGCGCCCTCGCCGGAGCGATGTCCGGCGCCCCCGCCATCCCGGCCGCCTGGTCCTCGGCGATCGGCCCGGTCCGCGGAAGCTGCCTCCCCTCGATGCGCGGCTACCACGTCCTGGACATCGCGGACCTCCTCACCCCGGAAACCGAGACCCCCCGATGACCCTGACCCCGACCACCCCGCCCCCCGCGACCCCGCCCGAGACCCCCGACGTCCGGACGGCTCCGCCGGAGGACCCGGCACTCGCCGGATCGGCGCTGGAGGGCGACCCCCTCGCCGCGCCGGCCCCGGGGGGCGAGGCCGGGCCCGAGCGGACCCCGGAACCCGGCCTCCAGGCCGGCCGGAGCCCGGACGGCGCCGCCCAGGCCGCGCAGGCCCTCGAAGGCGACGTCCGCGGTGCGGGGAGCCCGCCGAGCGGCACCGCGGCCGGGCGGGCCCCGCGCAGCAGCGCCCTCGTTGGGGCGGTCCCGGGAGCCGGTACGCCGGTGCCCGCGTTCCTTCGGGCCGAGTCCGCGGTACGGGGCGGAGTCGCCGCCGGGCTCGCGGAGCGGTCGGCCCCGGCCGCGCCCGTCCGGGGGTCCGGGGGCCTGCCCCCGGTTTCGGGAAGGGGCGGGCACGGGGAGATCCCCGACCCGCAGCCCGGACCCGCCGGGCACGCGCACGACACCCCGCCGCGCGCGCAGGCCCGTACCGCCGAGCCGCTCGACGTACCCGGCCGGGGTACCGGACGCGACACCCCGCCCTCGGACGGCAGCGCCTCCGGCCCGGACACCCCGGCGGCCGGCGTCGTGAGGGGGACCGCGCAGGCCCGTACCGCTGCCCCGGCCGGCGCCGCGAGCGGGACCGCGCAGGCCCGTACCGCCGCCCCGGCGGAAGCCGCGTCCGGGCCGCTCGCCGCCCCGCCGGGGGTCTGGGCCGCCCCCGGATCCGGCCCCGGCCCCGCGGCCCGCACCGCCCCGGCGGAGGCGGCGGGCGGCCCGCTCACCGCCCCGTCGGGGCCCGCCCCGCGGGACGCGCAGCCCCGTACGGCCGCGGCCGCGGCCGTGACCGCGGGAACCGCCACCGGGGCGGCCCCCGGCCCCCGCCGGATCGAGGGGCTGCTGCTCGGGCTCGCCGCGGGCGACGCCGCCGGGTGGCCCGCGGCCCGCCACCGGGCCAGCCGGATGCCCGAGTGGACCCGGCGCCTCACCCGCGAGCTCGACACCTTCGCCGAGCAGAACGCCACCACCACCCTCCCCGTCCCCATCGCCCTCAACCAGCCCCCGGAGCCCCTGCGCCTGGGCCCCTCCGACGACGCCGAGTGGGCGGCCTTCGCCGCCGAGTCCGTCCTCACCGCCGCCGGGGTGCTGCTCAGCGACCTCTCCCGGTCCCGCCGCATGCGCGCCGCCATCGACCTGGCCTGGAACGCCCTGGCCAGCGAGGTCGCCGCGGCGGCGGAACGCGCGCCCGAGGTCGAGTCCGCCGTCCTCCCCATGCGGGCCCGGATCTCCGTCCGGGCCGGCCTCGGCAACCTCGCCGCGGGCCTGCGTCCGCCCGCCACCGGCCACGACAACCCGCACTACTTCGACGACGCCGCCTGCATCCGTGCCTGCGTCCTCGCCGTCGTCCATCCCGGGGACCCCGAGGCCGCCGCGGACCTCGCCGAGTTCGACGCCCGCTACACCCAGGACGGCGACGGCGTCCACGGCGCCCGCGCCATGGCCGCCGCCATCGCCACCGCCCTCGCGGGCAGCGGAACCTGCACCGCCTCCGACACCGACGCCGCCGTCGACGCCGCCCTCGCGCAGCTCCCCGAGTCCACCGAGATCGGCCGCAACGCCCGGCACGCGGTGAAGCTCGCCCGCGCCGAGACGGCCGGCGGGACCGGCGGAGCCTTCGCGATCGTCCCGCTCCTGGAGCACCAGATCGTCGACCACGTCTACAGCTACGGGATCGCCGCCGCGGAGACCGTCCCCGTGGCCCTGGCCCTCGCCACCGCCGCCCGCGGCCGCGTCGGCGAGGCGGTCCCGGCCGCCGCCTGCCTGTCGCGCGTCGCGGACTCCGCCCCCGCCCTCGCCGGCGCGCTGACCGGCGCCCTCGGCGGCGGGGACTCGCTCCCCGCCGCCTGGCGCGAAGCCTGCCGCACCCTCTCGGGCTGCGCCCTCCCCCGCCTCGCGGGCACCGACCTCGTCGAACTGGCCGCGCTGCTCACCCGTACGGAACTCACCTCGCCCAAGCCCCAAGGAAAGCCCCGCACATGACGACCGTGACCCCCGTGGACCCCACCCCCCACACCGCCTCGGCCCCCACCTCCCCCACCCCCTCCCTGGACGACCGGATCACCGGCGCCCTCGTCGGCGCGGCCGTCGGCGACGCGCTGGGCGGCCCGGTGGAGGGCTGGACCCCGGAACAGATCGTGGAACGGCACGGCGGCCGGGTGCGCGGCATCGTCGGGCCGTGGCACGAGGACTGGCGCACCGCCCGCCCGATCGCCCCGTACCACAAGGGCGACGGCCACGTCACCGACGACACCCTGATGACGCACGCGCTGGTACGGGTCTACGAGGCCGTACGGGACCACCTGGACGCGTACGCGATCGCCGAGCACCTGGTCCCGGACCTGATGACGATCCCCCGCTGGATCCCGGAACTGGAGGCGGACGCCCTCCCCCTCCAGCGGATCTTCCTCGCCGAGAAGTGGATCGTGACCCGGCTGCACTACGCGCACGCGGACCCGCGGGAGGCCGGCAACGGCAACATCGTCAACTGCGGTGCGGCGATGTACATGGCCCCGGTCGGCCTCGTCAACGCGGGCAATCCGGCCGGGGCGTACGCGGAGGCGCTGGACGTCACCGGAGCGCACCAGTCCTCGTACGGGCGGGAGGCGGCGGGGGTGTTCGCGGCGGCGGTGGCGGCGGCGTGCGTGCCGGGTGCCACGGCCGCCTCCGTGGTCGAGACGGCCCTCTCCCTGGCCAAGGACGGCACCCGCTCGGCCATCGCCGCGGTCTGCGAAGTCGCCTCCCGCCACCGGGACTTCGAGTCGGCGCTGGCCCCGCTCCGGGCCGCGGTCGCCCCGTACGACTCGGTGGGCCCGGACTACCGCGCCCCGTCCCTGGGCGCGCGCCGCCCGTCCCGCCTGCACTCCATCGAGGAACTCCCTGTCGCGCTGGGCATGTTGCTCGTCGCCGACGGCTGCTACGAGAGCTCCGTGCTCGGCGCCGTCAACTACGGCCGGGACTGCGACTCCATCGCGACCATGGCCGGCGCGATCGCGGGCGCCCTGTCGGGCGGGGCGGCCGTCCCGCCCGCCTGGGCGGACCGGGTCGCGGAGGCCAGCCGCCTGGACCTGCACGCACCGGCGTCGGCCCTGGCCTCGGTGACCCGCGAGGTCTTCACCCGCGACCACTCCCGCCGCCGCGCCCACGAGTCCGCCTTCACCGAGCTGACGGCCCCCCGATGACCATCGCCCACCGCACCCCGGCACCGACACCGACGCCGGCGCCTCCGGACGATCTGGTCCGGCTGACGTGGGTCCAGCCCGAGGACCTGGTCGGCCACGAGTTCCGGCAGGCCGCCGAGGACGGCCGCGGGGAAGCCGCGGAGCCGCTGCTGCGCGTCTGGCTCGCGGCGGGCGGCCACCTCGCCCCGGCCCGGGCGGGCGCCTCCGCCACTCCGGCCCCGCCGGAACTCCGGGCCCTGGCCACCGACCTCCTGTCGGCCCTGGCGGCCCTCCCCGCACCCGCCGACCCGGCCCCCCGGCCCACCCAGGGGCCCGGGGGCTCGCCCCCGGTTTCGGGAAGGGGCGGGGTGGGGGAACCCGCCCCCACCCCCGGCACGGCCCCGCCGGCCACCCCGCACGCGGACGAACCCACGCCGCCGGGGCCAGGGGCCCCGCCCCCGGTCCCGGGCTGGGCCGGGGCCAGGGAACCCGCCCCCGAACCCGCCCCCGCCGAAGCCGGGGACGGACCCGAACCCGGAGCCCCGTCCGAAGCCGGACCCGGACCCGGCGCCCCATCCGGACCCGGCTCCGGCCCCCGAGCCCCCGGCACACCCGCCCACGAGGCCCACCACCCCGCGCTGCGCCTCCGGCTGGAGGCCGCCTGGGTCGGCCGGGCCGTCGGGTGCGTGCTCGGCAAGCCCGTGGAGAAGCTGCCCCTGGCCGGGATCCGGGCCCTGGCCCGGGCCGCCGGGAACTGGCCCCTGGCCGACTGGTTCACCGAGCGCGGCGTACCGCCGGAGGTCCTCGCCGCGCACCCCTGGAACCGCCGCTCCGCGCCCACCTCCCTCGCCGAGAACATCGACGGCACTCCCGAGGACGACGACCTCAACTACCCCCTCCTCGGCCTGCTCCTCCTCCAGCGCCACGGCAAGGGCTTCACCACCGCCGACGTCGGCCGGCTCTGGCTCGACGAGCTCCCGGCCGGCCGGACCTTCACCGCCGAGCGGGTCGCGTACCGCAATCTGCTGCAAGGGCTGGAGCCCCCCGCCACCGCCACCCACCACAACCCCTTCCGCGAATGGATCGGCGCCCTGATCCGCGCCGACGTCCACGGCTGGACCAACCCGGGCGACCCGGCCGCCGCCGCGGCCCAGGCGCGCCGGGACGCGGCCCTCACCCACACCGGCAACGGCGCCCACGCCGCGGCGTTCGTCGCCGCCGCCACCGCCGCCGCGGCCACCGGCCGGGCCGACGTGCACACCGCGCTCCGGGCCGGTCTGGCCGCCGTACCGCCCGGCTCCCGCCTCGCCGAGGCCGTCCGCTTCGGGATCCGGACCGCCGCCGCGGAGCCCGAGTTCGATACCGTCGTCGACCTGCTCCACGCCCGCTACGGCCACTACCACTGGGTCCACGCCGTCCCCAACACCGCCGTGATCGCCGCCGCCCTCACCCACGCCGACGGGGAGTTCACCCACTCCGTGTGCCGGGCCGTGTCCGGCGGCTGGGACACCGACTCCAACGGCGCCACCGCCGGCGCCCTCGCCGGACTGCTCGCCGGCTCCCCCGACGCGATCCCGCACCGCTGGACCGCCCCGCTGAAGAACCGCCTCGCCACCAGCGTTCCCGGCTTCGACGGCATCGGCTTCGACACCCTCGCCCACCTCACCGCACAGGAGGCAGCCCGCTCATGACGGCCATCGCCGTGCTCGGCAGTACCAACATGGACCTCGTCGCCTACGTCTCCAAGGCCCCCCGCCTCGGGGAGACCGTCACCGGCCGCGAGTTCCGCACCGTCCCCGGCGGCAAGGGCGCCAACCAGGCCGTCGCCGCCGCCCGCTCGGGCGCGGAGGTGGTGATGATCGGCGCGGTCGGGGCCGACGAGTTCGGCGTACGGCTGCGCTCCGCGCTCACCGGCGCCGGCGTCGGGACGGCGGCCCTGCGCACCGTCGAGGGCGCGAGCGGCACCGCGCACATCACCGTGGACGACGAGGGCGGCAACAGCATCGTCGTCATCCCCGGCGCCAACGCCCTCGTCACCTCCCTGGAACCGGGCGACGAGGCCCGGATCGGCGCCGCCGACTCCCTGCTCCTCCAGCTCGAACTGCCCCTGGAAGCCGTGCTCGCCGGCGCGCTCGCCGCCCGCGCCCACGGCGTACGGACCATCCTCACCCCGGCCCCCGCCCAGCCACTGCCCGCCGAACTCCTCGCCGCCACCGACCTGTTGGTACCCAACGAGCACGAGGCCGCCACCCTCACCGGGCTCACCGACGTCCACCTGGCCGCGGCCGCCCTGCTCCAGGACGTGCCGGAGGTGGTCGTCACCCTCGGCGCGGCCGGGGTGCTGTACGCCGCCCGCGGCCGCGAGCCGCTGGCCGTGCCCGCGCCGCGGGTACGGGCCGTGGACACCACCGCCGCCGGAGACACCTTCGTCGGCGCGCTCGCCGTGGCCCTGGGCGAGGGCGCGGCGATGCCCGCGGCGCTGCGCTGGGCCTCGGCGGCCGCCGCCCTGTCCGTGCAGCGCCCCGGGGCCCAGGACTCGATGCCGACCCGCTCCCAGACCGACGCCTTCGCCCGCTCCGGAGCCGCCTCGTGACTCCCGCCGCCCAGGAGACCGCTACGGGTACCGCCGCCACCGCCCCGCCCCTGCGCGGACTGCGCGTCCTCGACCTCGCCACCCTCTTCGCCGGTCCCCTCGCCGCCACCCTGCTCGGCGACTTCGGCGCCGAGGTGGTCAAGGTGGAGCACCCGACCCGCCCCGACCCCTCCCGCGGCCACGGCCCCGCCAAGGACGGCATCGGCCTCTGGTGGAAGCTGCTCGGCCGCAACAAGCGGACGATGACCCTCGATCTGTCCACCCCCGGCGGCCGGGACACCCTGCTGCGCCTGGCCGCCACCGCCGACGTGGTGATCGAGAACTTCCGCCCGGGAACCCTGGAGCGCTGGGGCCTGGGCTGGCCCGAGCTGTCCGCCGCGAACCCGCGGCTGATCCTGACCCGCGTGACGGCCTTCGGCCAGGAGGGCCCGTACGCCCACCGTCCCGGCTTCGGCACCCTCGCGGAGGCGATGAGCGGCTTCGCCGCGATCACCGGGGAGCCGGAGGGGCCGCCGACCCTGCCGCCCTTCGGGCTCGCGGACTCGATCGCCGCGCTGACCACCGCGTACGCCGTGATGGCGGCGCTCGCCGGACGCGACCGCACCGGGCAGGGGCAGGTGGTGGACCTGGCGATCATCGAGCCGATCCTGACGGTCCTCGGGCCGCACCCGCTCTGGTACGACCAGCTCGGCTACGTCCAGCCGCGCACCGGAAACCGGTCCACCAACAACGCGCCCCGCAACACGTACCGCAGCCTGGACGGCCGCTGGCTCGCGGTCTCCACCTCCGCCCAGTCCATCGCCGAGCGCGTGATGCGGCTCGTGGGCCGGCCCGAGCTGATCGCCGAGCCATGGTTCGCGTCCGGCTCCGGGAGGGCCGGTCACGCGGACGTGCTCGACGAGGCGGTCGGCGGCTGGATCGCCCGCCACAAGGCGGACGAGGTGACGGCCGCCTTCGAGGAGGCCGAGGCCGCGGTCGCGCTGGTCTACGACGTACGGGACGTCATGGCCGATCCGCAGTACGCGGCCCTGGACACGATCACCGAGGTCGAGGACCCGGAGCTGGGCCCGATCCGCATGCAGAACGTCCTCTTCCGGCTCTCGGACACCCCGGGCTCCATCCGCTGGGCGGGCCGCCCGCACGGCGCGGACACCGACGCCGTACTCACCGAGCTCGGCCTCTCCCCGGCCGAGATCACCGCTCTCCGCACGGAAGGCGCCCTGTGATCCTGACCTGGCTCTACGTACCCGGCGACCGCCCGGACGTGGTCTCCAAGGCGCTGCACGCCGGAGCCGACGCCGTGATCGTCGACCTGGAGGACGCGGTGTCGGCCTCCCGCAAGGAGTACGCCCGCGCCGCCACCGCCGAGCTGCTCGACGGCAGCCACCCGGTCCCCGTCCACGTCCGCGTCAACGCCCTGGACTCCCCGTGGGGCGTCGCCGACCTCAGTGCGCTGGGCGGGCTGCACGGCCTCGCCGGACTGCGCCTGCCCAAGATCTCGTCGCCGGAGCAGATCGCCGTCACCGCCGACCGCGCCCCCGGGGTGGCCCTGTACGCCCTGCTGGAATCGGCGATCGGTGTGGAACGGGCCTACGACATCGCCCGCGCGCACCCCGCCCTGCGCGGGCTGTCCCTGGGCGAGGCCGACCTGCGGGCCGACCTGGGCGTGACCGCGGAGTCGGGCCTGGACTGGCCGCGCTCCCGGGTGGTGGTCGCCGCCCGCGCGGCCGGGCTGGCGCCGCCGGCCCAGTCGGTGTTCCCCGACATCCGGAACCTGGAGGCGCTGGCCGCCTCCTGCGCCCGGGGCCGCGCCCTCGGCTTCCTGGGCCGCGCGGCGATCCACCCGCGCCAGCTCCCGGTGATCGAGCGGGCCTACCTGCCCGGCGCGGCGGAGGTCAGCGCCGCCGAGGAGATCGTGGCGGCGGCCCGGCGCACCCCCGGCGCGGTGGCCCTCCCCGACGGCCGCTTCGTCGACCCGGCGATGCTGGCGGGCGCGGAACGGGTCGTGGCCCTGTCCCGCCGGGACGCACCGGTGCTCTCCTGACCCGGGGCACGCGCAACGGGAGGGGCGCCGCGCGGTGTGCGCGGCGCCCCTCCCGTTCGACCGTTGCCGGTCAGAGCTTCTTGGCCCCGGGGGCCTCGACCTCGGCGTCGGCCTGAGCCTCGGGCTTGTCCTTGTCCTCGGCCTTGTCCTTGCCGTCGGCTTCGGCTTCGCCCTTGGCGTCCTTCGGCTGGGCGTCGGCCCCGGCCCCTGCCTCGACGGCTCCCTTGGCTTCGGCGTCCCCGGCCGGGGTGTCCCCGTCCTTGGCCCCGGCCCCGGCCACCGCGCCGGCGCCGGTCTCGGGCTCGACGACCTCCTCGCGGCCCGGCCGCAGCTTCGCGGACAGCACCAGGTACACCACGGCGAGCACGAAGACGACGATCGAGGTCCAGACGTTGAGCCGCAGACCGAGGATGTGGTGGGCCTCGTCGACCCGCATGTACTCGATCCAGCCGCGCCCCACGCAGTACGCGGCGACGTACAGCGCGAAGGCCCGCCCGTGTCCGAGCCTGAAGCGCCGGTCGGCCCAGATCACCAGCAGGGCGACACCGACGCACCAGAGGGACTCGTAGAGGAAGGTCGGGTGGTAGGTCCCGGCGACGCGGTTCGGGCCGTCGCTGATCTTCACCGCCCAGGGCAGATCGGTGGCGCGGCCGTACAGCTCCTGGTTGAACCAGTTGCCCCAGCGCCCGCAGGCCTGGGCCAGCGCGATGCCGGGGGCCAGGGCGTCGGCCCAGGCCGGCAGCGGGATGCCGCGCCGGCGGCAGCCGATCCAGGCGCCGACCGCGCCGAGCGCGATCGCGCCCCAGATGCCCAGGCCGCCCTCCCAGATCTTGAAGGCGCCGACCCAGTCGCGGCCCTCACCGAAGTAGAGCTGGTAGTCGGTGATCACGTGGTAGAGGCGACCGCCGACCAGACCGAACGGCACGGCCCACACGGCGATGTCCGCGACCGTGCCCGGCTTACCGCCGCGCGCGATCCAGCGCTTGTTGCCGAGCCAGACGGCGACGAAGACGCCGATGATGATGCAGAACGCGTAGCCGCGCAGCGGGATCGGCCCGAGATGGAGCACGCCCGTCGACGGACTGGGAATGAAGGCAAGGTTCATGGCAAGAAGCGACGCTACCTTGCCGGACGGTGGTGACCGCAACCCGCCCGGCAAGCTGCTGCCGAATCGAGACGGCCGTCAGTGCCCCATGGACATCCCGTCGTGGTCCGCGGAGCTGTCCTCGGAGCCCGTACCGCCGCCCGTGGCCGACCGTCCCGCCGAGCGCGACGAGGAGGACGCAGAGGACCCGGAGGACGCGGAGGCCTTCGCCGGACCCGACGCGGAAGACGACGGCGCCCCGGAGCCGGACCCTGACCGGGACTTGGCCGGGGAGCCGGACGACGCCGATGCCGATGCCGACGGGGAGCCCTTCACCCCGCCCGGGCCGCCCTTGCCGGCCGCCTCCACCTTCTCCTTGAGCTTCTGCGGGGTCAGCGGGTTGGCCTGGTCCGCGAAGATGTCCTTGCCGTCGAGCAGCACGGTCGGGGTCCCGCGGAAATTGCCCGCGCGGAAGGCGTCCTGCGACTTGTTCACCCAGCTGTTGTGCGTCCCGTCCTCGACGCAGCTGCGGAAGGCGGGGGTGTCGAGTCCGTCGACCTTCCCGGCCAGCTCCAGCAGCTTGGCGTTCTTGCCGTAGGCGTCGTTGGTCTCCTCGGGCTGGTTGTCGAAGAGCACGTCGTGGTACGAGCCGAACTTCCCGGCGTCCTGGGCGCACGCGGCCGCGTTGGCGCTCTTGAGGGAGCCGCTGCCGCCCATGTTCCCGTCGATCAGGGTGACGATGTGGTACTCGACCTTGAGGAGGCCCTTGGCCTCCAGGTCGTGGATGGTGTCGCGGTAGTTGGTCTCGAAGGCCTTGCAGGCCGGGCAGCGGAAGTCCTCCCACACGGTCAGCGTGGAGGGGGCCTCGTCCTTGCCGGCCTGGATGGCCAGCGCGTCCTTGCCCGTGGCTCCGGACGGGGCCACCAGCGGGCCGCCCTTGGCCGAGGATCCGCCCTTGCCGGTGTTCGCCGCGATCAGGCCGACGACGGCCGCCAGACCCAGGACGCCGACCACCGCCGCCGACACGACGAGGGTCCGCCGCCGCTTGTCCTTGGCCTTCTGCCGCTCGCGCTCCACCTGGAGTCGCTCACGGGCCGATCGTTTCGTCGTATCGCGGTTCGCACCGTCGTTCATGTCGCTCACGTTCGGCCAAACGAAGCAGGGAGGCACTCTCGTGCCTCCCTGCCCCTACTTCCACCCGATCGGGCTACAGAACCCGCTCAGGGGTCCGGCCGCGCGATCGAACGGGCTGCGCCGGACGGCGCCGACCCCCGGATCCGGCGTACGCCGCCTCAGCTCCGGCGCACGCCCTCGGCGAGCTCGCCCGCCAGTGCCTTGACGGCGGCCAGCCCGGCGGGCAGGTCCGGCGCGTCGAGCAGCAGCTTCACGAAGGCCGAGCCGACGATGACGCCGTCGGCGAAGCCCGCGACCTCCTTGGCCTGGGCGGCGTTGGAGACGCCCAGTCCCACGCAGACCGGCAGCTCGCTGGTGGCGCGGGTGCGGCGGACCAGGTCGGCCGCCTGGTTGCCGACCGACTCGCGGGTGCCGGTGACCCCCATGAGGGAGGCGGCGTAGACGAAGCCGGAGCCGGCCGCCGTGATGGTGGCGAGGCGCTCGTCCTTGCTGCTGGGAGCCACGACGAAGACGGTCGCCAGACCGTGCTTGGCCGCGTGCTCGCGCCACAGCGCGGACTCCTGGACCGGCAGGTCGGGCAGGATGCAGCCGGCGCCGCCGGCCGCGGCGAGCTCCGCGGTGAACCGCTCGACGCCGTAGCGGTCGATCGGGTTCCAGTACGTCATGACGAGGATCGGGGCGCCCGTGGCCTCGTACGCCTCGCGGACGGTCCGCAGGGTGTCCGCGATCTTGACCCCGCCGCGCAGGGCGATGTCGTCGGCGGTCTGGATGATGGCGCCGTCCAGGACCGGGTCGCTGTGCGGGAGGCCGATCTCGACCACGTCCGCGCCGCCGGCGATGACGGCCTTGACGGCCTCGATGGCCCCGTCCACGGTCGGGAAGCCGGCCGGGAGGTAGGCGACGAGGGCCGCGCGGTCCTCGGACTTCGCCTTCGCGAGGGTCGCCGACAGGAGTTCGATGGTGCCGCTCACTTGGTCTCCCCCTCGGTGCTGCCGGTGGTCTCGGCGTCGTACAGGTCGAAGTACCGGGCGGCGGTGTCCATGTCCTTGTCGCCGCGGCCGGACAGGTTGACGACGATCAGCCCGTCCTTGCCGAGCTCCTTGCCCAGGTCCAGCGCGCCCGCGAGGGCGTGCGCGGACTCGATGGCCGGGATGATGCCCTCGGTGCGCGAGAGCAGCCGCAGGGCCTGCATCGCCTGGTCGTCGGTGACCGCGCGGTACTCGGCGCGGCCCGCGTCCTTGAGGTACGAGTGCTCCGGGCCGATGCCCGGGTAGTCCAGGCCGGCCGAGATGGAGTACGGCTCGGTGATCTGGCCCTCCTCGTCCTGCAGGACGTAGGAGCGCGATCCGTGCAGGATGCCGGGCTCGCCCGCGGTCAGCGTGGCCGCGTGCTCGCCGGTCTCCACGCCGTGTCCGGCGGGCTCGAAGCCGACCAGGCGGACGTCGGCGTCCGGGATGAAGGCGTGGAACAGGCCGATGGCGTTGGAGCCGCCGCCGACACAGGCCGCGACCGCGTCGGGCAGCCGTCCGGCGCGCTCCAGGATCTGGCGGCGGGCCTCGACGCCGATGACCCGGTGGAAGTCGCGGACCATCGCGGGGAAGGGGTGCGGGCCCGCGACGGTGCCGAAGAGGTAGTGGGTGCGGTCCACGTTGGCGACCCAGTCGCGGAACGCCTCGTTGATGGCGTCCTTCAGGGTCCGGGAGCCGGACTTCACCGCGATGACCTCGGCGCCGAGGATCCGCATCCGGGCCACGTTCAGGGCCTGGCGCTGGGTGTCGATCTCGCCCATGTAGATCGTGCACTCGAGGCCGAACAGGGCGCAGGCGGTGGCGGTGGCCACGCCGTGCTGGCCCGCGCCGGTCTCCGCGATGACGCGGGTCTTGCCCATGCGCTTGGTGAGCAGCGCCTGGCCCAGCACGTTGTTGATCTTGTGCGAGCCGGTGTGGTTCAGGTCCTCGCGCTTGAGGAAGATCCGCGCCCCGCCCGCGTGCTCGGCGAACCGCGGCACCTCGGTCAGGGAGCTGGGGCGGCCGGTGTAGTTGACCATCAGGTCGTTGAGCTCGGCCGCGAAGGCCGGGTCGCCCTTGGCCTTCTCGTACTCGACGGCGACCTCGTCCACGGCGGCGACGAGCGCCTCCGGGATGAACTTGCCGCCGAAGTCGCCGAAGTAGCCCTCGGCGTTGGGGATGTGACCCTCGGGGTCCGGGATGAAGAAATTGCTGGCGCTGGACATGCCCAGGTACTCCTACGGATGCGACGCGGATGCCTTCACCGTATTGCGCCGTCCGCCCCTGGCGCGCACACCCCGCTGGGGCACGGGCGTACGAGGGTGCGGAGCGGCCCGTCCCCGAGCCGGCGGCTCCGGGGAACGGACCGTGACAGGACGCCGACGGAGACGGGTGTACGACGTACACCGTCCGGCGGGCCTCGTTACGGCGCGACTCCGGGTCGCCATCGCATGCCGTTGACCTGACCGGGCTCGGAGCCGATCACGTACCGGACCCGCCGCCCGCGCACGCGCCGGGCCGGGGCGCGGCAGCCGCGAGGGCGGCAGCCGCGCGCCAGGGGCGCGTGCGCCGTCGGCACACCGGCCAGGCCGGAGCCCGGCCGGGTGCGGACGGAGGGGCGGTTTCGGGCCATGGGTACGGGTCAGCTCCGCCCGTGGCGCAGGGCGGGGTGGGCGCCGGCGGCGACGAGGTCGGCCACGGCCGCCTTCGGGTCGCGGCCGGTCACCAGGGACTCCCCGACGAGGACGGCGTCCGCGCCCTCGTTCGCATAGGCGATCAGATCGTGCGGCCCGCGGATGCCGGATTCGGCAACCTTCACGATGTGGGCCGGGATCTCTCCGACGATCCGCTCGAAGGTGGAGCGGTCGACCTTGAGGTCCTTCAGGTTGCGGGCGTTGACGCCGATGATCTTGGCGCCCGCCGCGACCGCACGCTCGATCTCCTCCTCGTCGTGGACCTCGACGAGCGGGGTGAGGCCGATGGACTCGGCCCGCTCGATGAGGGAGACGAGGGCCTCCTGCTCCAGGGCCGCGACGATCAGCAGCACGAGGTCGGCGCCGTAGGCGCGGGCCTCCCACAGCTGGTACGCCGTGACGATGAAGTCCTTGCGCAGGATCGGGATGTCCACGCGGGCGCGGACGGCCTCCAGGTCGGCCAGCGAGCCGCCGAAACGACGCTGCTCGGTGAGGACGGAAATGACCGCCGCACCGCCCGCTTCGTAGTCGGCGGCGAGCCCGGCCGGATCGGCGATGGCGGCCAGCGCACCCTTGGAGGGGCTGGAACGCTTGACCTCGCAGATCACCTTGACGCTGTCGCCGCGCAGGGCAGCGACGCCGTCCTTGGCCTGGGGCGCCTTGGCGGCACGCTCCTTGAGCTCGTCGAGGCTGACGCGCGCCTGCCGTTCGGCAAGGTCTTCGCGGACCCCTTCGATGATCTCGTCGAGCACACTCACGCGAGCGGCCCCCTTCCGGGTCGATGACGGTCGGCCGCCTTGCAGACACGTACAACTGCAAGGTCAGCAGTTCAAATGGTATCCGCAGGACGCCTTGCCCTCCGCACGCGGTTGACGGCGTCCCATTAAATGGACATCCGGAATCTTTACTTCAGCTATACCTCAGGGCGCCAGGAAAGAGCCCAGGGGCAGGTTCCGGACAACGGAGAAGCCCAGGGCCACCGCGCCCATCCCCCACCAGTACACAGGCCGTACGACGACCCTCGGGGCCCGTACCCCCCGATAGGCCCGAACCAGCCACAGGACCATGAACCCGGCGAAGAAGAAGTAGCCCGCGACCGCGAGGGCATTTGACCCGATAGCTGTCACGAGATCGCCGTGGGCGAACGCGTGGGCACTGCGCAGCCCGCCGCAGCCGGGGCACAGGACCCCGGTCAGCCGGAACAGCGGGCAGACCGGATAGTGGCCCGGCTCGTTCGGGTCCACGGTCCCCACGTACGCGAGGGCCGCGGCGGCCACGCCCAGCGTGAGCGCCGGACCCACCAGCCGGCCGGCCCGGGACACGGGCGCGGGAGGCGGCGCGAGGCCGGTCGTTCCAGAGGAGGCGTCCACCCGCTGATTCTCTCCGCTCATGACAAAAGGCGCAGCCCGACAGGGCCGCGCCTTTCGAAAACCCGCGTGCCCGCTGCGGCCCGGTCAGACCTTGGCGGCGACGCGGTTCGCGGCGATGACCTCGGCGAGGTCCCGGTGCGCGGCCTTCGGCGCACCCATGCCCGCGGCCTTCATCGCCAGGCCCACGACACCGCCGATGGCGACGACGACGAGACCGGCCCAGAAGCCCAGCGGGTTCGCCAGCACCATGAAGGCGCCGGAGATGGCGAAACCGATGAAGGCGATGATGACACCGGTCCAGGCGGCCGGGGTGTGTCCGTGGCTAGTGCCCGCCATGAGTTGCTCCTCGTACTCGGGTGTGCTCTGTCGCACGCCGCACGTGCTGTGGCGAACGGTGCTGTGCCGAACGCTGGATGGTCATTGTCCCGCACCGCGAACCGGCCTCGTCCACGGGGTCGGCTCCCGGTTCACGCGGGCGCCTGCGCCCGCGCGGGCCGGACACGGGTTCAGCGGGCCGGGTCCGGACCGGTGGGGTCCTCGCCCCGGTCCAGAGCCTTCCACAAGTCCTCGGGCCGGTCCGGGTCCACCACGGCCGCCTTGCGCGGTCGCGGGCTGCCGTCCCGCTCGTAGCGGCCGCCCATCGTGGGCCAGGTGCCCCCGAAGCGCAGCGCGAGCAGTCCCGCCAGCAGGATCAGCGCCCCGCCCGCCGCCGTCACGTAGGGCCAGGCCGTATGGGTCAGGCCGGCCACCTGGGCCGCGGCGTCGGCCGTCGTACGGGCCGCCTGCGTGTCCAGCGCGCGCCGGCCGTCCGCGCCGGCCAGCGCGGCCAGCGCCGCGCCCAGGCCGCTCAGCGCGAGCAGCCCCGAGACCAGCAGCCGGCTGCGGCCGCGTACGGCGAAGACGGCGACCAGGGCGGCGAGCCCGACGATGGCCAGGGCGGCGGGCAGCCCGGTGACGGCCCGCCCGTCCGCGGTCACCGGCAGCGAGCCGCCGCCGACGCTGGCCACGCCCCGGGCCCAGACGCGGCCGGAGGCGAGCAGGGCGACGGTGGCGCCGAGGGCGCCGAGCAGCAGGGCGACGGCCACGCTGCGGCGGCCGCCGCGGCCCGCGGGGGCCTCGGGCTCGGCGGCGGCATCGGCGTCTTCGGATCGGGGCGGGGGTACGGCACTCACGTACCCCACTATCCCCTACCGGCTCAGGCGCCGTGGAGGCGGTTCGCCGCCGCCACCGCGCGGAGCACCGCGGCGGCCTTGTTGCGGCACTCGGCGTCCTCCAGCTCGGGCACCGAGTCGGCGACGACCCCGGCGCCGGCCTGCACGTACGCCTTCCCGTCGCGCAGCAACGCGGTGCGGATGGCGATGGCGGTGTCGGAGTCCCCGGCGAAGTCGAGGTAGCCGACGCAGCCGCCGTAGAGCCCGCGGCGGGTGGGCTCCAGCTCCTCGATGATCTGCATGGCGCGCGGCTTGGGCGCGCCGGACAGGGTGCCGGCCGGGAAGCAGGCGGTGAGCACGTCGAAGGCGGTCTTCCCCTCGGCGACGCGCCCGGTGACGGTGGAGACGATGTGCATGACGTGCGAGTACCGCTCGATGCTCATGAAGTCGACGACCTCCACCGAGCCCGGCTCGCAGACCCGGCCGAGGTCGTTGCGGCCGAGGTCGACGAGCATGAGGTGCTCGGCGCGCTCCTTGGGGTCGGCGAGCAGCTCGTCGGCGAGCTCGTTGTCCTGCTGCGGGGTGGCGCCCCGGTGCCGGGTGCCGGCGATGGGGTGGACCATGGCCCGCCCGTCCTCGACCTTGACCAGCGCCTCGGGGCTGGACCCGACGACGTCGAAGCCGTTCTCGAAGCGGAAGAGGTACATGTACGGGGAGGGGTTCGTGGCCCGCAGCACCCGGTAGACGTCGAGCGCGGAGGCGCTGCACGGGGTCTCGAACCGCTGCGAGGGCACCACCTGGAAGGCCTCGCCGGCCCGGATCCGCTCCTTCACGTCCTCCACGGCGGCCTGGTACTTCTCGCCGCCCCACAGCGCCGAGTACTCCGGGAGCTCGGAGGCGGGCAGCGGCATCGGCGCGTACGGGGCCGGCCGCGCGAGGTCGGCCTCCATCGCGTCGAGGCGGGCCACCGCGTCCTCGTACGCCTCGTCCACGCCCGCGGCGAGGTCGTTGTGGTTGATGGCGTTGGCGATGAGCTGGACGGTGCCGTCCCAGTGGTCCAGGACCGCCAGGTCGGAGGTGAGCAGCATCGTCAGCTCGGGCAGCTGCAGGTCGTCCTCGGTGTGCTCGCCGATGCGCTCCAGCCGGCGCACGATGTCGTAGCCGAGGTAGCCGACCATGCCGCCGGTGAAGGGCGGCATGCCGGAGGCCAGGTCCCGGGGGGTGTGCAGGGCCTCCACGGTCTGCCGCAGGGCCTCCAGGGGGTCGCCGGAGGTCGGGACGCCGACGGGCGGGGTGCCGATCCAGTGGGCCTGGCCGTCGCGGACGGTGAGGGTGGAGGCGCTGCGGACGCCGACGAAGGAGTAGCGCGACCAGGAGCGGCCGTTCTCGGCGGACTCCAGGAGGAACGTCCCGGGGCGTTCGGCGGCCAGCTTGCGGTAGAGCCCGACGGGCGTGTCACCGTCCGCCAGCAGCTTGCGGCTGACGGGGATGACGCGGCGGTCGGCCGCGAGCTTGCGGAACGTCTCAAGATCCATGGCGTGGGACCTTACTTGTGATCGGCTTCGGCTATTCGGCGTCGGCGGTGGGGCCGGAGGGACCGGCCAGGGGGAGGACGTCGGCATCGAAACACGTCCGGGCACCGGTGTGGCAGGCCGCGCCGACCTGGTCCACCTGGACGAGCACGGTGTCGGCGTCGCAGTCGAGCGCGACGGACTTCACGTGCTGGAAGTGACCGGAAGTGTCGCCCTTCACCCAGTACTCCTGACGGCTGCGCGACCAGTACGTGCACCGGCCGGTGGTCAGGGTGCGGTGCAGGGCCTCGTCGTCCATCCAGCCGAGCATGAGCACCTCACCGGTGTCGTACTGCTGGGCGATGGCCGGGACCAGACCGTCCGCGGAGCGCTTGAGGCGGGCGGCGATGGCGGGATCGAGGGAGGACGTACTCATGGGAGCCATTGTGCCGGGCCCGGGGGACGATCAAGGATCCCTGTCCGCCTGATGAGCAGCCGCGGGGCGGGTTCCAGCCGTAGGCTGGCACACATGTCTACCCATGCGAAGCGTGAACGACTGCTGCTGGCCGACCTGTTGGAATCCGCCGGCCCGGAGGCGCCGACGCTGTGCGACGGCTGGCGGACGCGGGACCTCGCCGCGCACGTGGTGGTCCGGGAGCGGCGCCCGGACGCGGCGGGCGGACTGCTCCTGAACGTCCTGAAGGGCCGCCTGGACAAGGCGATGGAGGAGTACGCGGCCAAACCGTACGAGGAGCTCATCCAGCTGATCCGCACGGGCCCGCCGAAGCTGTCCCCCTACTCGCTGAAGCAGATCGACGAGCTGGCGAACGCGGTGGAGTTCTACGTCCACTCCGAGGACGTCCGCCGCGCCCAGCCGGACTGGTCCCCGCGCGTCCTGGACCCGGTCTTCTCGGACTCCCTGTGGTCCCGTCTGGAAAAACTGGCGCGCCTCACGGGGCGGCGCTCCCCCGTGGGCCTGGTCCTGTGGCGCCCGAACGGCCAGACGGCGGTCGCCCACAAGGGGGCCCCGGTGGTCACGGTCACCGGGGAGCCCGGGGAACTGACCCTGTTCTGCTTCGGCCGGCAGGACGCCGCGGCGGTGGAACTGGACGGCCCGAAGGAGGCGGTCGCCCAGCTCACGCGAGCAGAGCTGGGCATTTAGCCCCCCTTCTTGACGCGGAGCTCGCACCGCTGCGCCGGACTCCGTCCGGCGGTGGCGGGTCGGGGTTGCGGGGTTGCCGCCACGGCCGTCCCGGCCCGGGGTCGGTGGGCGCGTGCGGGTGCTGGGCCCTGCGGGGCGAGGTCCCCTACCCGCCCTTCCACCGTTCCCCGGGCTCCGCCCGGACCCCGTCTGCCGCGTGCGGCGCCGTTCCCGGGGGCCAGCCCCCGGACCCCCGCTCCTCAAACGCCGGAGGGGCTGGATCTTGCCCGGCGGGCCTGGATTGCCCGCAGGGCAATTCCACCCTC
>NZ_JBSFDF010000049.1:0-64796 GCF_053593795.1 Streptomyces sp. NPDC002104
CCTTCAAGCAGGGCTCCATCGACGGCGCCTGGGTCCCCGAACCCACCGCCTCCAAGCTCGTCTCCGAAGGCGGCACCGTCCTCCTCGACGAAACCTCCCTGTGGCCCGACAAGAAGTTCGTCATCACGAACATCATCGTGTCCCAGAAGTTCCTCACCGAACACGCCGACGTCGTCGAAGCCGTCCTCACCGGCACCGTCAAGACCAACGCCTGGATCAACGCCAACCCCGACAAGGCCAAGGCCTCCGCCAACGCCAAGCTCGCCGCCGACAGCGGCAAGCCGCTCGACGCCAAGGTCATCGACCCCGCCTGGCCCAGCATCCTCATCACCAACGACCCCCTCGCGGCAACCCTGAAGACGCAGTCGGAATGGGCGGTCAAGGCCAAGCTCATCGAGCAGCCCGACCTCAACGGCATCTACGACCTCAAGATCCTCAACAAGGTCCTCAAGACCGCCGGCCAGCCCGAAGTCGCCGACGCCGGCCTCGGCGCCAAGTAACCCTCTCCGTCCAGCAACTCCTTCAGTACCCGTCCCGAATCCCAGGAGGTGACGACCATGGCCACCACGCTTGCCAAGGCTGCCGAGGGCACCGTAGCGGAGCAGACGCACGCCGCCCGGATCGAGCACGTCTCGAAGTCCTTCTCCGGCCCGGCCGGATCGCAGCTCGTCCTCGACGACATCAGCCTCGATGTCGCTCCGGGAGAGTTCGTCACCATCCTGGGTGCCTCGGGGTGTGGAAAGTCCACCCTGCTCAACCTGGTCGCCGGACTGGACAAGCCGTCCGCGGGGTCGATCGAGACCCCCGGCGGCCGTCCGGCCCTGATGTTCCAGGAGCACGCCCTCTTCCCGTGGCTCACCGCGGGCAAGAACATCGAACTCGCCCTGCGGCTGCGCGGGGTGCCCAAGGCCGACCGCAAGCCGGAGGCCGAGCGGCTGCTGGAGCTGGTCCGGCTCGGCGGCTCCTACGGCAAGCGGGTCCACGAGCTGTCGGGCGGCATGCGCCAGCGCGTGGCCCTGGCCCGGGCGCTGGCCCAGGACAGCCAGCTGCTGCTGATGGACGAGCCGTTCGCGGCGCTCGACGCCATCACCCGCGACGTGCTGCACGGCGAGCTCACCCGGATCTGGGACGAGACGAACCTGTCCGTCCTGTTCGTCACGCACAACGTCCGTGAGGCCGTCCGCCTCGCCCAGCGCGTGGTCCTCCTGTCCTCCCGCCCCGGCCGGGTCGCGAAGGAATGGACCGTGGGCATTCCGCAGCCGCGCCGCATCGAGGACGCGGACGTCGCGGAGCTGTCCCTTGAGATCACTGAACACCTGCGTGGGGAGATCCGCCGCCATGGCCAGCACTGACACCACCCCCGAGTCCCGGTTCAAGGCCAAGGCCGACGACCTCGCCGGGCTGGAGGCGGGCCTCGACGCGCTCGACGCCGTCCAGACCCACCGCACCCCGGTCCGCGAGATCCTCGTCAAGAAGGTCCTGCCGCCGGTCCTCGCCGTCGGCCTGGTCCTCCTCGTCTGGCAGGTCCTCGTCGCGGCGCACGTCACCGAGGAGACCAAGCTCCCCGCCCTGTCCTCCGTCTGGGACAGCCTGTCCGACATGTGGGCCAAGGGCACCCTGCTGGAGGTCATCTGGACCAGCGTCTCGCGCGGTCTGCTCGGCTTCCTGCTGGCCCTGGCCATCGGCACGCCGCTCGGTCTGCTCGTGGCCCGGGTGAAGTTCGTCCGCGCCGCGATCGGCCCGATCCTGCAGGGCCTGCAGTCGCTGCCCTCGGTCGCCTGGGTGCCCCCGGCGGTGCTCTGGTTCGGGCTCAACGACGCGATGATGTACACCGTCATCCTGCTCGGCGCCGTCCCGTCGATCGCCAACGGCCTCGTCTCCGGCATCGACCAGATCCCGCCGCTGTTCCTGCGGGCCGGCCGCACCCTGGGCGCCACCGGCCTGGCCGGTGCCCGGCACGTGGTCATGCCGGCCGCGCTGCCCGGTTACCTGGCCGGCCTCAAGCAGGGCTGGGCCTTCTCCTGGCGCTCCCTGATGGCCGCCGAGATCATCGCCAGCTCCCCCGACCTGGGCCTGGGCCTGGGCCAGCTCCTCGAAAACGGCCGCAACAACATCGACCTGCCCGGCGTGTTCCTCGCGATCATCCTGATCCTGGTCGTCGGCATCGCGATCGACCTGCTGATCTTCAGCCCGGTCGAGCGGTGGGTGCTGCGCACCCGCGGCCTGCTGGTCAAGAGCTGATCACCATGTCGGCGCGCCCCTCCACGCACTCCCCGGCCCTGCTGGTCATCGCCCACGGCAGCCGCGATCCGCGGCACGCGGCGACCGTGCACGCCCTCACCCGGCGGGTACGGGCGCTGCGGCCGGGGCTGCGCGTGGAGACCGCCTTCCTGGACTTCGACACCCCGACGGTCGACCAGGCGGTCGCCTCGCTCTACCTGTCGGGCGTACGCGACGTCGTGGCGCTCCCGCTCCTGTTGACGCGGGCGTTCCACGCGAAGTCCGACATCCCGGCGGTGCTCGCGGGCGCCGCGTCCCACCTGCCGGACCTCTCGGTCCGGATCGCGGATGTGCTCGGCCCGTCGCCGCTGCTGCTGGCGACCCTGGAGCGCCGGCTGTGGGAAGCCGGCCTCACCCCGGCGGACCGCGCCACCACCGGTGTGGTGCTCGCGTCCGCCGGATCCTCCGACCCGGAGGCGATCGCAGTGATCGCTGAAACCGCGCGGGAGTGGCGGCACACCGGTTGGTGCGCCGTGCGGCCTGCGTTCGCCTCCGCCGCTCTTCCCCGGACCGAGGACGCCGTACGTGCGCTGCGCGCGGAGGGCGTCCGCCGGATCGCGGTGGCCCCCTACGTCATCGCCCCCGGGCGGCTGCCCGACCGCATCGCGGCGGGCGCCGAAGCCGCGGGCGCCGACGTGATCTCGGCCGTCCTGGGCCCGTCCCCGGAACTGGCCCGCCTGCTGCTCCGCAGGTACGACGCGGCCACCGCTTCCCCGGCCCGCATCCCGTCCCTGGCGGCCTGACCCGCCTGCCGCTGCGCGGGGCCGGTTCCCCGACCCGCCCTTCCACCGTTCCCCGGGGCTGCGCCCCGGACCCCGCGCCGCGGGCGATCTCAGCCCCTCCGGCGTTTGAGGAGCGGGGGTCCGGGGGCTGGCCCCCGGGAACGGCGCCGCACGCGGCAAGGGTCCGGGCGGAGCCCGGGGAACGGTGGAAGGGCGGGTCGGTGACAGGCCCCGCAGGGCACGCCCACCCGCGGCCGGCCGCTAGGCTCGCGCGGCCGCCTCGTCGGCCAGGGCCGTCAGGTCCTCGATGGACATCGCCCCCGGCGGCAGACCCTCCCGGGCGAAGATGTTCGCCGCCACGCGCAGCGTGTCGTTGACCGGCGTGGCCACCCCGTGCAGCCGCCCGAGCAGCACGATCTCCCCGTTGAGATAGTCCGCCTCCACCGACCCCGTCCCCCGGGCCAGGCTCTGCCAGGACGACCCGCCCCGCACCACCCCCGCCGGCGCATCGACCTTCCCCTCACGCGCGGCCGACTGCTCGGCATCGGAGGCCCAGTCGATCCCCGCCGCGGCGAAGGCGGCCTTCGCCTCGCGCACGGCCCGCAGCAGCAGCGCCGCCTTCGCGGGCTCCGGCTCGGGCCCGGTGGTCGCCTGGATCGCGTTGCCCAGGTTGCCCAGCAGCTTCGCGTACTTCCACCGCATCACGTCCTCGACGACCGGCGCCCCGAACCCGGCCTTCTCCAGGTCGGCCGCGATCCGCCGGGCCCGCGCGTCCGCGCCCCCGGCGGCCTTCCCGAGGTGCAGGATCCCGGTCAGCGGAGCGCACAGCGCGGAGACCACCCCCGGCTCCAGGAAGGTCGCCGGCAGCCACACGCAGACCCCGTACACGCGCGCGAAGCGCCGTAGGGCGAGGCGTTCGCTCTCCACCCCGTTCTGCGCGCACAGCACCGGCAGCCGCTGCGCGGCCGTGCCGCCGCCCGCGACCTCCGCGTCACCCCACGCGTCGAGGGCGGCGAGCGCGTCCTGGGTCTTCACGGTCAGCAACAGCACGTCGTCGGGGCGCAGTTCGCCGAGCTCGGCCGGTCCGCCGACCACGGGCAGCCGGTGCACCCGCTCCCCGTCCGCCGTGGTGAGCCGCAGCCCGTCGGCCCGCAGGGCCTCCGCGTGGGGGCCGCGCGCGACGAGCACGACCTCGTTGCCGGACTCCGCGAGCCGTCCGCCGATGGTCGCGCCGATCGCTCCGGCGCCGATGATGATGTAACGCATGCCCACGAGCCTGGCACATCCGGCGGCCTGGGTTACCGTCGGGCCATGTCTGTTGACGTGGATGAGACGTTCGCCCTCGGCGGGGACCTGCCCGTACGCCGCCTCGGACTCGGCACCGGCGGTCTGGTCGGCTCCGGCTACTGGGGCCCGCGCGCCGCGCGCCCCGCGTCGGTCGCGCTGCTGCGCACCGCCGTCGCCCGCGGGGTCACCCTGATCGACACCGCCGACAACTACGGCCCCCACCTGGCCGAGGAGCTGGTCGCCGAGGCCCTCCACCCGTACGGGGAGCGGCTGGTGGTGTCCACCAAGGGCGGGGTGGTGCGCACCGGCCCCGACCAGTGGCACGCGGCGGGCCGCCCGCAGGACCTGCGCGCGATGTGCGAGGCGAGCCTGCGCAGGCTCCGCCTGGACCGGATCGACCTCTACCAGCTGCACCGCTTCGACCCGGCCGTCCCGGCAGCGGAGCAGCTGGGCACGCTGGCCGAGCTCCGGGCGGAGGGCAAGATCCGCCACATCGGGCTGAACACGGTGACGGCGGACCAGCTCAGGCAGGCCCTGTCCCTGGTCCCGGTGGCCTCGGTCCAGAACCCGTACAACCTCCTGGACCGCTCCTGCGCGGAGCTGCTGGCCCTGTGCGAGGAACGCGGCATCGCCTTCCTCCCCTACTACCCGCTGGGCAGCGGAGCCCTGACGCGGGAGAGCGCCGCCGCACTGACGGCGGTCGCCGCCGAGCACGGCGCGTCCACCGGCCAGATCTCCCTGGCCTGGCTCCTCCAGCACTCCCCCGTCCTGTGCCCCACCCCTGGCACGGGCTCCCCGGACCACCTGGCGGAGAACCTCGACGCGGCAACGGTCCACCTGACCCCGCACGAGATGACCCTGCTGAACGGACTGGCGGATCCCGCCGTCTAATAATTGGCTGGCACGCGGTGCGCGGGCCTGCCTAAGGTGGCGGCGCGACCGCGTCCCCCGATGCGCTCGGCCGCGGCTACTTCCTTCCGAAACCAAGTGACGCCGCGGCCACTTCTGATCTCGGGGTGGCGCGGGCGCCTGTGCCCCGCCCGTCCCTCCGCCCGTCGGAGGTCTCGGCCGGGGCTCTCCATTGCCTCTGGATCCGGGGGGATTCCCTGCCTCGCCACACCCCGCGCACGTCGAAGATCTGGTCCGAGATGCTCGTGGCCCCGCACGTCTCCGCCGCGGCGGCCCGTACCCCGCCCGTTGCGTGGTCCCAGCCTCAGCGCGCCGGGGCGGACCCGCTCACCCACGAGGGCGGCCCCGGTTTCGTCCGGGAGCCGCGCGAGGAACTCTTCCTCCTGGCCGTGGGGAACTTCGTCTCCCAGCGGACCTTCTACGAGAGCGGCTCGGAACGCGACGAGCGCTACACCCGCCTCGTGGGTGAACTCGCCCTGGAGGACCCCGTGTGGACGGCCGGTCTGCTGCGCTGGCTCCGGGGCGAGGGAAACATGCGTACGGCCTCCCTGACCGGCGCGGCCGCGTACGTCAGGGCGCGGCTCGCCGCCGGGTCCTGCGACGGCCCGTCCAACCGGTCCGTCATCGATTCCGTGCTCCAGCGCGCCGACGAACCGGGCGAGTTGCTCGCCCACTGGACCTCGGCCTACGGGCGCGGCGTCCCTCAGCCCGTGAAACGGGGCATCGCCGACGCGGTACGGCGGCTGTACTCCTCCCGCTCCCTGCTGAAGTACGACACCGAGTCCAAGGCCTTCCGCTTCGGCGACGTCCTGAACCTGGTCCACGCCGCGCCCGACCCGGCCAAGCCCTGGCAGGGCGAGCTGTTCCGGTACGCCCTGGACCGCCGGCACCAGCCGCAGGAGGCGGCGCCGCCGCCCGGCGACCGGTTGCTCACCGCACACCGGATCCTGAGGGAACTGCCGTTGGACGAGCGGCGGGCCCTGGTCACCGGGCCGGACGGCGCCGAGCGGCTGGCGGAGGCGGGCATGACCTGGGAGGCCCTGGCGGGCTGGCTGCAGGGACCGATGGACGCCGCGGTCTGGGAGGCCGTGATCCCCTCGATGGGGCCGATGGCGCTGCTGCGCAACCTGCGCAACTTCGACGGGGCCGGGATCTCGGACGAGGCGGCGGCCGCGGTCGCCGCACGGATCTCGGACCCGCGGGAGGTCGCCCGGTCCCGGCAGTTCCCCTTCCGCTTCCTGGCCGCCCGCCGCCACGCGCCCTCGGCGCGCTGGTCGGCGGGGCTGGAGGCGGCGCTGAGCCATTCGCTGGCCAACGTACCGGCCCTGCCGGGGCGGACCCTGATCCTGGTGGACCGGTCGGATTCCATGTTCTACGACACCGTCTCGGAGCGGTCCACCCTGACCCGGGCGGACGCCGCGGCCGTTTTCGGCACGGCGCTGGCGATGCGCGCCGAGGACGCGGACCTGGTGGAGTTCGGATGGTCGAGCGCGCAGGTGCCGTACCGGTCCGGGGAGCCGGTGCTCGACGTGCTCCAGCGGTTCCGCCGCCTCGGCGGCACCGACACCACCAAGGCGGTACGTGCCCACTACCGGGACCACGACAGGGTGCTGATCGTCACCGACGAGCAGACGGGCCCGGCCCCGAGGCCGCGCGGTCCCGCGGAACCGGTCCCGCGGGACGTCCCGGTGTACACGTGGAACCTGGCGGGGTACCGGCCCGCCCACGGCCCCGGCGGCCCCCACCGGCACACCTTCGGCGGCCTGGCGGACGCCGGGTTCCGGATGATCGGCCTCGTCGAGGCCGGCCGCGAGGCCCGGTGGCCGTGGACGTCCCAGGAGTAGGGATCAGGAGGTGCCCCGCGTGAGTTCGACGAGCTTCACGACCGTGTTCCAGTTGCGGGTGGTCACGTCCAGGCCCTTGACCACCGCGGGCTTCGCGAGGGCCTCGGCCAGTTTGGAGCGGCCCAGGCCGTCCGGGGCGTAGAGGTAGATGACGCGGTCGCCCAGGCGGTACTCCTCCGGGAGGTACGCGGCGGCGTCGATCGGGGCGAAGCGGGACTCGGCGGGCTGCTCGGAGCAGAAGGTGGCGTGGAGCTGCTTGCCTTCGAGTTCGGCGGCCGGGAAGGGGCAGGCGTCGGCGACGGCGCGCAGGTAGCTGCCGTCGAGCACGAGGCAGGGGACCCGGAATCCGAAGTGGGCCTCGATGGCGGCCTCCAGCTCCCGGGCGAGGGCGGTCGGCGTCTTCCCGGCCGGGCCGGTGAAGACGGCGTTGCCGCTCTGGAGGTACGTCTGCACGTCCTCGTGGCCGAGGCCCTCCAGGACCTGGCGCAGCTCGGCCATCGGGACCTTCTTGTTCCCGCCGACATTGATGCCCCGGAGCAGGGCCGCGTACGTGGTCGTCTTGGTCATGTCCGCACGATAGGGCGCACCCCTGACACCACGCTCCGTTCACCCCTCTCCGGGCAGTTCGGCCTCGATCAGGTCGGCCGCCCGGCGCGCGCCGCCCTCGGTGGCCGTCTCACGGCGGATGCGCTCCGCGCGGGCGGCGACCTCCGGGTCGGCGACCAGGGCGAGGACGGCGTCGCGCAGGGTCGCGGCGTCGGCCTCGGCCATCGGGACGTGCCGGGCGACGCCCAGGCCGGCCAGCATGTCGGCGTTGCCGAACTGATCGACGGCCTGCGGAACCGCGACCATCGGGGTCCCGGTGGCCAGTCCCTCCTGGCTGCCGCCGGCACCCGCGTGGGTGATGAAGGCGTCGGCCTGGCGCAGGATGTCCAGCTGGGGAACCCAGCGGTGCACTTCGACGTTGGCGGGGATCTCGCCGAGCTCCGCCTCGTCCGTGAACGTGCCGATCTGGAGCACCACGTGCCAGTCGGGCAGGTCCCCGAAGGCTTCGGCGCAGGCGCGGTAGAAGGCCGGCTGCTTGGTGAAGGTGGAACCGAGGGAGACCAGGAGGACCTTCTTCCCGGCCGCGGCCGCCGGGCGCGTCCAGGTGCCCTGGGTGGCGCTGCGGTCGCCCTGGCAGGCGCCGACGAAGGTGTACACGGCCTCGTCGACCCGGTCGGCGTTGGGCTGCAGGGCGCGCGGGATGAGGACGATGCTGCGGCGGGGGCGGCCGACGAACCGGTCGCTGTCCTCGTCGATGCCGTTCTCGTCGAGCCAGGCCCGGAACCGGGCGTAGTACGCCTTCCCGCGCTCGGAGGCGCGCAGTTCGGCGAACATCGGCTCGGCGACCTCCTCCTCGTAGCCGGTCCAGGCGACCAGGTTCGGGGAGAGGGACACGGCGGGGACGCCCCAGCGGTGGGCGAGGACGATCGCCGGGTAGGCGGTGATGTCGTGGAGCACGAGGTCCGGCTCGTCGCCCGCGAAGGCGGCGGCGAGCTGCGGGAGCGCCTGGACGGCGTCGGCGAGGAAGGGCTCGATGGTGTCGATGAGCTCGGTGCCCCAGGCCTCGGGGTCGTCCTCGGTGGGGAGGGTGGAGTCCCAGACCACCGGGGTGGCACCGGTCTCGGCGATCTTGTCCGCGTACGCGGCGGGGATGGCGTAACTGACACGGTGGCCGCGGGCGACCAGCTCGCGGATCACTTCGATGCTCGGGTTCACGTGGCCGGCGGCCGCGATGGAGAACATGGCGATGTGGGCGGGCTTCGCGGTGGTGGTCATGAGCGAAACCATAACGAGACGATACGTCTCGTGCAACTGATATGGGGACCCGAGAGGAGGCGGGGGTCGGGGCCGAGGCCGGGGCCGGGTGCGAGACTTGTGCGGTCATGAGCGCCCGGTCCTGCCCGGGGCACCCGGGATACGGACGGACTGCGGAGACGGCATGGACGAGGCACGGGCCCGGGAGGCCCTGACGGCGGCGGGGCTGGCCGGGGCGGGAGCGCCCGCTCCCCGACTGCTGGCCCTCGGCGAGAACGCCGTCTTCGCGCTCGACGGCAGCGGCCTGGTCGCCAAGGTCGGCCGGGAGGCGGCGCTGCTGCCGCGCGCCGAGCTGGAGCTCAAGGTGGCGGGCTGGCTCGCCGATTCCGGGGTCCCCGCGGTCCGCGCGGCGGAACCGGAGCCGCGGCTGGTGGACGGGCACCCGGTGACGCTGTGGCACCGGCTCCCCGACGCGGTCCGGCCGGCCGGACCGGAGGACCTCGCCGCGCTGCTGCGGCGGATCCACGCCCTGCCGGCGCCCCCCTTCGTCCTGCCTCCGCGTGATCTGCTGGGCGGGGTGGAGCGCTGGCTGCGGCTGGCGGGCGCGGCGATCGACCCGGAGGACGCCGCGTACCTGCGGGCCCGCCGCGACGGGTACGCCGCCCAGGTCGCCGCCCTCACCCCGCACCTGCCGCCGGGCCCGATCCACGGCGACGCCCTGCCCCGCAACGTGCACGTGGGCCCGGCCGGGCCGGTGCTGGTGGACCTGGAGACGGTCTCCGCCGACCTGCGCGAGCACGACCTGGTGGTGATGGCGCTCTCCCGCGACCGGTACGGCCTTCCTGGCGCGGCGTACGAGGAGTTCACGGCGGCGTACGGCTGGGACGTGCGCGCGTGGGAGGGCTGCGCGGTCCTGCGCGGCGCCCGCGAGACGGCCAGCTGCGCCTGGGTCTCCCAGCACGCCCCGGCCAACCCGAAGGCGCTGGCGGAGTTCCGCCGCCGGATCGCCTCCCTGCGCGAGGACGACCCGGAAGTCCGCTGGCACCCGCTCTAGGAACGGCGTTTCCCTTCCTACCGGGCCCGGTTCGGCCCCGCGGGGTTCAAGGCGATCCGCCCGGCCCGCCCGGATCAGGCCGGGCCGGAGACCGAAGGGGCCCGCCATGCGCGGCCGATGCCGCGGATCAGCGCCGGGTAGACCCCCAGATACCGGAAGGGCTTGATGCCCAGCATGTAGAGGGCGCCGAAGCGTCCGTTCGGCTTGACCAGGACGGCCATCCGGCCGTGGTAGCCGCCCGCGCCGTCCTCGTCCGGGACCCAGCCGATGTGCATCACCCCGTGCACGGTCCGGTTGGCCGTCTCCGCGACCCACTCGTCGTGCGTCCGGTAGACGGAGGTGAACGGGACCGAGCCGAGGTCGGGCCCGCGGGGCCCCTCGCGCAGGTCCGCCGGCAGCCGGTCGCGCAGGGTCGCCACCCGGCCCCCGAGGCCGTCGGCGGGGTCGTCCCAGCCGAGCAGCGCCCCCAGCTTCCAGCGGATCGCGAACAGCGTGCGGCCCGCGAGGGAGGGGACGGGGTCTCCCCCGCCGCGCGCGAACTGGCGCACGAGCCGGTCGAGGTCGTCGGGGCCGCCCGGCGTCGGCAGCTCCCACACGTCCTCGACGCGGAAGTCGCCGGCGATCTCGTGGATCCGCCAGGGGCGGTCGGTGTGCGCGGTTCTGGGGAGTCTCATGAGCAAGCCCCTATCTATACGATGCCGTATAGAAAAAGCCTAGCACCGATTTATACGGCACCGTATAGATCGGGCCGTGCAGGAGGGAGAGACATCGTGGGCACGACCCGCACGCCGCGGCGCGGCTGGATCGAAGAGGGCCTGCGGGCGCTCGCCGCCGGGGGCCCCGAGGCGGTCCGGATCGAAGCGCTCGCCCAGGCCCTCGGCGTCACGAAGGGCGGGTTCTACGGGCACTTCGGCAACCGGGACGCGCTGCTCGGGGAGATGCTCGACACCTGGGAGCGCGAGTCCGCCGAGGCCGTGATCGAACAGGTCGAGGGCGCGGGCGGAGACGCCAGGGCCCGGCTGAAGCGGCTGTTCGCGATCGTCTCGGTCGCCGACGGCCCGGCGCGGGGCGTGGCGGCCGAACTCGCCATCCGCGACTGGGCCCGGCGCGAGGAGTCCGTCGCGGAGCGGCTGCGGCGCGTGGACAACCGCCGCATGGACTACCTGCGTTCGCTGTTCGGCGCGTTCTGCCCCGACGAGGACGAGGTCGAGGTCCGCTCCATGCTGGTCTACTCCCTGCGGATCGGCGGCCACTTCATCGCCGCCGACCACGTCGGGCGCAGCCGCACCGAGGTCATGGAGCTGACCCGCGACTGGCTGCTCCGGTAGGGTCCGCCCCCCGTCAGACCCGGTACGGCACGACGGGCCAGGCGCGCTCGACTATCGCCTCGGGGTCCGAGGTGCGCCGCAGGTAGCTCTGCAGCGAGGCCGCCTGCTCGGCCGCCGCGCGGATCTGCAGCTCGTGCAGGTCCGTCAGGGCGACCGTCCCTATCGCCGCGTGGACGGCGCCCATCCGGCGCGCCGCGCGGGCCGCCGCCAGCGCGTCCGCGCCCGCGTCGTGCGCCGCTTCCAGGCTCACGCCGTAGTGCTCGCACAGGGCCTGGAGGGTCCGCCGGCCCTTGCGGTAGCGGTCCGCGTGCTTGTCCAGCACGAGGGGGTCGATGACGGGCGGCGCGGAGTTCTCCGGCCAGCGCTCGCCCAGCGGACGGATCCCGTGGCGGCGGCACTCGCGGTCCAGCAGGGTCAGGTCGTACCGCGCGTTCATCACCACCAGCGGGGTTCCCGAGCTCAGTGCCTCCACGAGCGTCCGGGTGATCTCCTCGATCGCCGCGGCCGCCGCCATGCCCCGTGAGCGGGCGTGGTCCGTGGAGATGCCGTGGATGGCCGAGGCCTGCTCCGGGATGGCCACGCCCGGGTCGACCAGCCAGGTCCGCTCCCGGGCCACCTGCCCGTCCGGACCGACCGCGACGACGGCCGCCGTCACGATCCGGTCGGACTCGGTGTCGGTGCCCGTGGTCTCCAGGTCGAAGGCCACCATCGGCCCGCCGTGCCAGTCCCCCATCCAGTCCCCCGCCCAGTCCCCCATCGCGTGCCCCCCGTACCCGTCCCTCTACGTCAACGGCTTTCAGCCTGACACGGGCCACTGACAAGCCGGGAACCGGGGCCGCCCGCCCGCTCAGGACACCGGGCGGGAGTCCTGCCAGATCGACTCGAACTCCTCGCGGTACGTCGGGAACAGGCCCTGCTCGTGATCGGGCCGCACCGGTGCGGCCCGGCCGCCGCCCCGCAGGACGAGGACCGGCGCCTCCATGCCCCGGGCCCGGCGCAGGTACGACTGGACCACCGCGATGCCCGAGGACTCGCCCTCCACCAGGTACGCGGTGAAGCGCGGGGTCTCGTCGAAGACGTGGATCTCGAAGCGCGAGGGGTCGCTCAGGCCCGCCCGCACCCGCCGCACGTGCAGGATGTTCATCTCCACCGAGCGGCTCAGCTCGCCCTTGCGCAGCCCCAGCTCCCGCTCGCGCCGCTTGACGGCGCTGCTCGCCGGGTTCAGGAACAGCAGCCGTACCCGGCAGCCGGCCTCCGCGAGGCGTACGAGTCTTCGGCCCGAGAAGTTCTGGACCAGCAGGTTGAGCCCGATGCCGATGGCGTCGAGCCGCCGCGCACCGCCGAAGAGGTCTTCCGCCGGGAGCTGGCGCTGGAGGCGCACCCGGTCCGGGTGGACGGAGATGACGTCCGCGTACCGGTCGCCGACCAGGTCCTCGACGGCGTCGATGGGCAGCCGGTCCGCCGCCGGGGAGCCCGCGCCGCCGCCCAGTACCTCCAGCAGCCGTGCGGAGGCCCGCTCGGCCTGTTCCAGGACCGCCCGGGACAGGGCCCGGTTGCGGGAGACGACGTTGCGCGTGACCTCCAGCTCGTCCAGCGCCTGCTCGATCTCGCGCCGGTCGTCGAAGTACGGCTCGAAGCAGGGCCAGTGCTGGACCATCAGTTCGCGCAGCTGCGGCAGGGTGAGGAAGCTGAGCACGTTGTCGTCGGCGGAGTCCAGCAGGTAGCCCTTGCGGCGGCTGACCTCGCGCACGGCGACCGCGCGCTGCACCCACTCCTGGCCGGCGGGGCCCGCGGCGGCCACCACCCAGTCGTCCCCGCCGTGCACCGGCTCGTAGACGGGCCGCAGCACCGCTCCGACCACGGAGCGCAGCCGCTGCTCGATCAGGTTCAGCCAGATGTACGCACGGCCGGCGCGCTGGGCCCGGGTCCGGACCTCGCTCCAGGCGTCCGCGCCCCAGTCCAGCTCGGCGCCGGCTCCCGCCTGCGCCTTCCCGGTCCCGCCGGCCTCCGGCGGGGCCAGCGACACGGCCCCGGCGGGGATCGCGCCGCCCGCCGGGCCCGCGGCGTCCGCCGGGCCGCCCTCGTGACCGCCGTCACCAGGGGGCAGCTCCAGACCTCCCGAGCTCACCCGTGCACCGCCTCCTGCGTCTGGACGCCCGTCTGAAGTGATCACGGAAGGGTACTCCGCGCGTACGGCACCCTGCAGCCCGATGCGGGCCCCCGGGGCCCGACGCGGGCTCAGGGTCCTCGCCCGGTCCGTCCGTTGGCCCATTATCCGCTCTGACGACGATCGGATGTCCCCATGGTCCGCCCACCCTCTTATCAGCTCTCCGGGTCACCCGGTAGGACCCTCCCAAGTCCCCGCGTGGAAGCCGTCTTTCGGGGAAGATCTGGCAGTGACGTGGTCCAGCCGGATCAGCCCGCCACTGAGGGGAAGAGTCGTTTTCTATGCAGGTCTGGCCGGGACAGGCGTATCCGCTCGGCGCCACGTATGACGGCGCCGGCACCAATTTCGCGGTCTATTCGGAGGCCGCCCGACGCATCGAGCTGTGCTTGCTGCACGACGACGGATCGGAGACCGCGATCGAACTGCGGGAGACCGACGCCTTCGTCCGGCACGCCTACCTGCCGGGCATCATGCCCGGCCAGCGCTACGGGTTCCGGGTGCACGGACCCTACGAGCCCGAGCGCGGCCGCCGCTGCAACGCGGCGAAGCTGCTCCTGGACCCGTACGCGCGGGCCGTCGCGGGGAGCATCGACTGGGGCGAGGAGGTGTACGGCTACCACTTCGGCCGGCCCGACTCCCGCAACGATCTGGACTCCGCGCCCAAGAGCATGAGTTCGGTCGTGGTCAACCCGTACTTCGACTGGGCCAACGACCGCCCGCCGCGGCACGAGTACCACCACACCGTGCTCTACGAGGCCCACGTGAAGGGCCTGACCATGCGTCACCCCGACCTCCCCGAGGAGCTGCGCGGCACGTACGGGGCGCTCGCGCACCCGGCGGTCATCGGGCATCTGACGAAGCTCGGGGTGACGGCGCTGGAGCTGATGCCGGTCCACCAGTTCGTCAACGACCACCGGCTCGTCGACGACGGGCTCAGCAACTACTGGGGCTACAACACCATCGGCTTCTTCGCCCCGCACAACGGCTACGCCTCGGGCGACCGCGGCCAGCAGGTGCTGGAGTTCAAGTCGGCCGTGCGCGCCCTGCACGAGGCCGGCATCGAGGTGATCCTCGACGTGGTCTACAACCACACCGCCGAGGGCAACCACCTGGGCCCGACGCTGTCCTTCCGCGGGCTGGACAACGCCTCGTACTACCGGCTCGCGGACGATCCGCGGCACTACATGGACACCACCGGCACCGGGAACTCGCTGCTGATGCGCTCCCCGCACGTGCTCCAGCTGATCATGGACTCGCTGCGCTACTGGGTCACCGAGATGCACGTGGACGGCTTCCGCTTCGACCTGGCGGCCACGCTGGCCCGCCAGTTCCACGAGGTGGACCGGCTGTCCTCGTTCTTCGACCTGGTGCAACAGGATCCGGTGGTCAGCCAGGTCAAGCTGATCGCGGAGCCCTGGGACCTGGGCGAAGGCGGCTACCAGGTGGGCAACTTCCCGCCGCTGTGGACCGAGTGGAACGGCAAGTACCGCGACACCGTACGGGACTTGTGGCGCGGGCAGCCGCGCACGCTGGCCGAGTTCGCCGGCCGGCTGACGGGCTCCTCCGACCTCTACCAGGACGACGGCCGCCGTCCGCTGGCCTCGATCAACTTCACCACCTGCCACGACGGTTTCACCCTGAACGACCTGGTCTCGTACAACGAGAAGCACAACGAGGCCAACCGCGAGGGCAATCGGGACGGCGAGACCCACAACCGCTCCTGGAACTGCGGGGTGGAGGGGCCGACGGAGGATCCGGAGACCGTGGAGCTGCGCGAGCGCCAGATGCGCAACTTCATCGCCACGCTGATGCTGTCGCAGGGCGTGCCGATGATCAGCCACGGCGACGAGTTCGCCCGCACCCAGGGCGGCAACAACAACGCCTACTGCCAGGACAACGAGCTGGCGTGGGTGAACTGGCCGGATCCCGGCAAACCGGCGCCCGCCCTGCTGGAGTTCACCCGGCGGATGGTGTGGCTGCGGCGGGAGCACCCGGTGTTCCGGCGGCGCCGCTTCTTCCACGGCCGGCCGGTGGAGGGGACGCACGACGAGCTCTCGGACATCGCCTGGTTCACCCCGCACGGCGAGGAGATGCGGGCCCGCGACTGGCAGGCGCAGCACGCGCGGGCGCTGGCGGTGTTCCTGAACGGGGAGGCCATCTCCGAGCCGGGCACCCGCGGGGAGCGGATCACCGACGACTCGTTCCTGCTGATGTTCAACGCGGGCGCCGAGGCGCAGGACTTCACGGTCCCGGCCGGGCACGGCGCGCAGTGGCGGCTGGTCGTGGACACGGCACGGCCCGAGGTACTGCCACCCGGTACCGGGCCGCAGTACGCGGCCGGGGACCGGGTGACACTGACAGGACGGTGTCTGGTGGTGCTTCAGCGCCCGGCATAGGCGCCGCTCCGGCGCCCGGCGCGGGCGCCCGTTCCGGCACCCGGGGCGGGCGCCGCCTCAGTGCCCGGCGTAGGCGGCGCCTTCCAGGACGGCGTCCGGGCGGGCGCCCCCGCCGGCGGCCACCGGGGCGTGCGCGCGGGCCGACGGGACCTTGGTGACCAGGGCCAGGACCAGGCACAGGGCGGCGGCCCCCACGGCCACCGCGAAGGCCGCGGAGGGCCCGTACCACTCGGCGAGCCGACCGGAGACGGCGAGCGAGGCGGCCTGGCCGGCGACGAGCGAGCTGGCGGCGAAGGCCATCGACTCGGCGAGCCGGCAGGGGCTCACCGCACGCTCGGTGATCGCGAACGCGGTGATCAGGTGCGGGGCGTAGGCGGCTCCGAGCACGGTGACGACCACGTACAGCGGCCACAGGGTCTGCGTGAAGAGCAGCGGTACGGACAGCACGAGCGCGGCGGCCGTGGCCCAGCGCCAGCGCAGCCGCAGCCCGAAGCGGGCGGGCAGCGCGCCGAGCGAGAGCCCGACGGCGGCGCTGACGACGCCCATGGCCGCGTACACGATGCCGGCCTGGCCGGGGACGCCCAACTGTGCGGTCAGGGCGGCGATTCCGGCCTGGCAGGCGCCGAACATGGCGCCCTGCAGGGCGAGGGAGCCCCGTACGGCGAAGACCACGCGCGGCGGGCGGACCCGGGTGCGGTCCTTCTCCCGGCGGACTCCCGCGGGCACTCCGGCCGTGACGGCGGCGGTCGGGTGCAGTGCGTAGAGGCTGCCGAAGACGGCGACGAGGGCGGCCGCGCCGCCGAGGGCGACGGCCGGGTGCAGGGCCAGGGTGGCCAGGCCCACGAGGGCGGGCCCGAAGACGAAGGAGACCTCGTCCAGGGTGCCTTCGAGGGAGTGGATGGCCCCCACGACGCCCTCGTCGGACTTGGCGCGGTGGGCCAGGGCCACGGAGCGGGTCCGGGCGAGCGGTCCGATCAGCGGGACGGAGGCCCCGGTGACGAAGCCGATCGCGGCGAGCGGGACGGTGGCGAGGTCGCAGAGCGCCCCGGCCACCAGGGCCGCGGTCGCCACCGCGTTGACGGCGGCGGCCGTCAGGACGACGGAACGCTGGCCGTGACGGTCGGCGAGCCGGCCCAGGACGGGCCCGAAGACCACCTGTCCGGCGGAAAGGGTGCCGCCGACTATGCCGGCGGTGGCGAGGGAGCCGCTGGTCTCGGCGACGAGGAGGACGCTGCCGAACTGCGACATCGCGACGGGCAGTCGGGCGAGGAAGGAAACGAGCGGGAGTAGGGGCCCGGTCAGGGCGATGACTCTTCGATAGGTGTTGACGGTTCCAAACACTTGAGCAACGTTAACCCGGCGCAGTCACCCGGATGCATTGGGTCATGGCACGGAATCCCGCATCCTGGGTACGTACGTTCTCATGAGCCTGCCCCCGCGCACCGGTCGCACGAGTCCCGAGTCCAGCCGTGAGTTCAGCCGGCCGGAATCCGATGGACCACCGGCCGTCACCCCGGCGTCCACCTACCGCCTTCAGCTGCGCCCCGAGTTCACCTTCGGTGACGCGCAGGCCGTCGTCCCGTACCTCGCCTCGCTCGGAGTCTCCCACCTGCACTTGTCCCCCGTCCTGGAGGCGGTGCCCGGCTCGGCCCACGGGTACGACGTCACCGACCACACCCGGGTCCGGGCGGAGCTCGGCGGGGAGGACGGGCTGCGGGCCCTGGCCGCCGAGGCCCGGGCCCACGGGCTCGCACTGGTGCTCGACATCGTGCCGAACCACATGGCGCTGCCCGCGCCGCTCCGCCTGAACCGGCCCCTGTGGGAGGTGGCCCGGGAGGGCCCCGGCTCGCCGTACGCGCGCTGGTTCGACATCGACTGGGAGGCGGGCGGGGGGCAGCTGCTGCTGCCCGTGCTCGCGGAGCCGCTGGATCCGGACGGGATCAAGGTCGACGGGCGGGGCGATCGCGGCGTCCTGCGGATCGGGGAGCTGGAATTCCCCCTGCGGGAGGGCACGGCCGGGCTGGAGCCGGCGGCGCTGCTCGCCGCCCAGTGGTACCGGCCGGCCTGCTGGCGCGAGGCCCGGACGGGCCTCAACTACCGCCGCTTCTTCACCATTTCGGAGCTCATCGGGGTGCGCGTCGAGGATCCCGAGGTGTTCGGCGTCACCCACGCCAAGGTGCTGGAGCTGGTCCGGGACGGGGTCGTCGAGGGGCTGCGGATCGACCACGTGGACGGCCTGGCGGACCCCGAGGGCTACCTGCGGCGCCTGCGGGACGCGGTCGGCGGGGGCTGCTGGGTGGTGGTCGAGAAGATCCTGGCCCGCGAGGAACGGCTGGCTCCCGCCTGGCCGGTGGCCGGCACCACCGGGTACGACGCGCTGTACCGGGTGGACGGGGTACTGACCGACCCGGCCGGGGCCGCCCGGCTCGACGTGCGCTTCCGGGAGGCGACCGGACAGCCCCGCTGGGAGGTGACGGCCTCGGCGGCCGCCCGGGAGGTCCTGACCGGCGACCTGGCCGCCGAGCTGGCCACCCTGGAGCGGCTGGCCGGCCCGGAACTCGCCGTAGCCGTGCGGGAGCTGCTCATCGCCTATCCCGTCTACCGCCCCTACCCCGGCGATCCGCAGCCCGCCCCCGAGGCCGTGGAGCGGGCCGCCGCGGAGGCCGGTGCGGCCCCGGTGGCCGGCGTACGCGCGCTCCTGCTGCGGGACCCGGCCTTCGCGGCCCGCTTCGCCCAGACCTCGGCGGCCCTGCGCGCCAAGTCCCTGGAGGACCGGGCCTTCTACCGGTACGCCCCGCTGCTGTCGGCCACCGAGGTGGGCGGGGATCCGGGGGCTCCGGCGGTCACGGTGGCGGAGTTCCACGCGTACTGCGCCGAGCGGGCGCGGCTGTGGCCCCGCTCCGGGACGGTGCTGACCACGCACGACACGAAGCGCAGCGCGGACGTCCGGGCACGGATCTCGGCGCTCTCGCAGGACCCGGGGTCCGTACCGGCGCCGGCCGGGGCGGACCCCCAACTCGCCTGGGTGGCCTGGCAGACGGCCTTCGGGCTCGGTGCCGACGGGCCCGCCGGGGAACGCGCCGACCGCCTCGTGGAGGCCCTGCTGAAGGCAGTCCGCGAAGCCGCCCTGCGCACCACGTGGACCGAGCAGGACCCCGCGTACGAGGCCACCGTCCCGGCACACCTCCCGGCGGCCGTCCCGGAGCCGGCCGGCGCGCTGGCCGCCGCGGCCCGCGCCAACCTGCTCGGCGCTGCGCTGCTGCATCTGGCGATGCCCGGGGTCCCGGAGGTCTACCAGGGCTCCGAGACGGAGTACCGGGCCCTGGTCGACCCGGACAACCGGCGGCCCGCCGTCTTCCCCCGGGAGGCCCTGGCCCGGCTGGACGCGGGGGCCGCGCCGTCCGGCACGGCGGAGGAGAAGCTCGCCCTCACCGCCGCCCTGCTGCGGCTGCGGCGGAGCCGGCCCGAGCTGTTCGCCGGCTACGCACCGCTGCCCGCCCGGGGCCCGGCGGCGGAGCACTGCGTGGCCTTCGCCCGCCCGGCCGGCCTGGTGGCGGTGGCCACCCGGCTCCCGTACGGCCTGGCCGGGGCGGGCGGCTGGCGCGAGACGACCCTGCCCCTGCCGCCGGGGCGCTGGCGGCGGCTGCCGCTCCTCGGGGCGGGGACGGGAGCACCGGCCGGAGCCTCGTACACCGGGGAGCTGCCGCTCGCGGAACTCCTCGGCGACGCCACCCCGGTGGCCGTCCTCCTCCGGGAGGACCCGGACCGGGGGTGACACCCCGGCCCGGCGCGGTGCGGTGTGTGCCCGGACCAGGCGAATGCGGCTAGGGCGGGCTCCCGGCGGGAATGGGATCACCTGTGACCCTCATCCGTGACATGTGCTACCCCACACCCCACGAACTGGCCCTGGCCGCACGCGCCCTGGCCGATGAACACCCCGCCCTGGCCCGGCTGCGCCAGATCGGCGCCTCCCGGGCCGGGGAACCGCTGTGGCTCCTCTCCGTGGGCTCCATGCCCAAGGCCAAGGCCACGCCCACGCCCACGCCCACGGCGGCCAACGTGCTCGTCGTCGCCGGCGCGCACGCCAACGAGCCCGTCGGCGGGGCCACCGCCCTCGCGCTCGCCCGGCACCTGGTCCGCGTACCCCCCACGGGAACGGCCTGGCACTTCCTGCTCTGCGCCGATCCCGACGGCGCGGCCCTGCACCGCACGCCCCGCCCGTACTCCCTGCTCGACTACCACCGGAACTTCTTCCGGCCGCCCGGTCCCGAACAGCCCGAATGGGCGCCGTCTTTACTGCCCCCCGACCGCCTCCCGCCGGAGACCCTCGCCCTGACCCGGCTCATCGACGAACTCCGGCCCGCCCTCCAGGTCTCCCTGCACGGAACGGATCTCGGCGGCTCCTGGGTGCAGCTGACCCGGGACATACCCGGGCTCGCCGAGCCCTTCGGCAAATCGGCCGCCGACCTGCGCATTCCGGTGGAGACCAGCGCCTCCGACGCCTCGGGCTGGCCCTCGCCGGGGGCGGGGATCTTCGTGATGCCCGAGCCCGGGACCACGGCCGACGGGCCGTTCCACCCCGAGGACACCCGGCTCAGCACCTGGTACCACGCCCACCGCCACGCCGGCACCACCGCGATCGTCGAAGTCCCCACGTGGGCCTCGGACCTGGTGGACGACCCGGCCCCGCACCCCGACCCCCGCGCCGCCCTGCGGCTCCTGGCCGGCCGGCTCACCGCCGACGCCGCCCGGGTGGCGGACCTGCGCGAGGGCGCGGCCGGCGGTACGGATCCGGTGGGCGGCACCGGTCCGGCCGGCGGTACGGATCCCGCCGCCGCGGCCCTGCTGCGGGCGGTGGACTGGACGCTCGCGCTGATCCCGCGGATCGCCGCCGAGTGGACGGGTCCCGGGGCCCCCGCCGAGGCGACGGCGGCGTACATCGGCAGCATCGACGCCTTCGGCCGAAGGCTGTCGCTGCGCGCCGCGGCGATGCTGCTGCGGGTGCTGCGCGCCCAGGGCCACCCGGCGGCGCCGGCCGTGGACCGGCTCGTCACGGGGTGGTGCGAGGAGTTCGCGGACCGTTTCCAGGCCCGCTGGGTCCCGGTGGCCACGCAGGTGGAGCACCAGTCCCGGGTCGTCCTGGCCGCCTACGAGCGGCTCGTGGCGGCGGGCCGGTAGGCCGGGAGGCGGGAGGCGGGAGGCGGGAGGCAGCCCCGCGCGGCCTACTCCACCGGCAGGGCGTACCGGAGCTTCGGCTTGCCGGTGGCCCCGAGCCGGTCGTAGAAGCGGATCGCGCCCTCGTTCCAGTCGGGCGTCTGCCACTCGACGTGGCCGAGGCCCAGCTCGCGGGCGAGTGCGGCCACCCCGTCCATCAGGGCGGCGCCGAGACCGTGTCCGCGGGCCTCCTCGGCCAGGTAGAGGCAGTCCATGTGGAGGTAGTGGCGGGCCTCCCAGAAGGAGAACTCGGCCGAGCAGGCGGCGTACCCGGCGACCTCGCCCCGCGGTGTCTCGGCCAGCAGCACCCACAGCCGGGCCCCCTCGGCGAACAACTGCGCGCCGAGCCGGTCACCGAGACCGGCCGGACGGGGCGCGGACCTCTCGTACACCATGTGCTCGCGCATGAGTTCGACCAGGCGGGGCAGGTCATCGGGGCGCGCGGGCCGTACGACGGGGGCGGCAGACGTGTGTTCCATGGGTGCCATCCTCCGCACGCCCCGCATCCGGCCGCCACCCGGGTCCCGGACCGGCCCCCGTACGCCCGGCCGCGGTCCCGGCCCGCGGCCGCGGACCTCAGCCGCCCGTCAGCCGGAAGCTCATCCGTCCGAAGCCGATCTGGTCCCCGTCCCGCACCACCGCCGAGCCCGTCACCCGCCGCCCGTTGACCGTGGTCCCGTTCGTCGAGCCGAGGTCCCGCACCACCCAGACCCCGTCGCGGATCGACAGTTCCGCGTGGGCCCGCGAGACCGTCTCGTGGCTCAGGCGCAGGCCGTTGCCCGGGTCGCGGCCGATCCGCAGCGGTCCTGCGCTCGGGTGCGGGAGGAGCAGCGGGGGCAGTTTCTCCACGGCCCACGCCCGCCGTACGCCCACGGACACCGCCGAGACCCGCCCCACCCAGCCGAAGAGCCGCCGGGTCCACGGGCTCTCCCCGGCCCCCCTGCCCTCCAGGTCCGCGGTGAGCACCGCGAGGTCCTCGGAGCGCCGGGCCACGAGGGCGAGTTCCATGCGGCGCAGGAACGTGTCGTGCGACAGCTTCCCGACGGCGGCGCCCTCCCTGAGCTGGCCCAGGGCGCGGTCGCGCTCGGCGTCGGAGAGCCGCGGCGCGGGGAAGGAGGGGAACTCGAAACTCGACGTCACCAGGTGATTGTCGGCCTGTCGGGGGCAGAGTGTCCAGAACTCCCGCGCCCGGCCGGAGATGATGGGCAGGACACGCAGGTTGGGGTAGCGCCGCCAGACGAGGGGACCGTCCGTGCAGTTCGAGGTGTGGGCACCGCTGACAGACCGGGTCGCACTGCGGCTCGACGGGGCCGCGTACGCGATGGCCCACGATCCGGAGCGCGCCGGCTGGTGGATCGTGGAGGCGCCGGCGCGGGACGGATCCCGCTACGGGTTCCAGCTGGGCGAGGGCCCGCCGGCGCTCTACCCCGGGGACGATCCGCGCGACCCGGTCCACCCCGGGCAGCACGCGGAACACCCCGGGCACGACGCCGCGCACCCCGACCACGTGCACCCCGTACGGCCCGATCCGCGCGGGCGGCGGCTGCCGGAGGGCACCGAGGGGCTCTCGGCCGTGGTCGACTTCGCCGCTCTCGTCCCCGGCGAGCCGGCCCCCTCGCCCCGGGTCGCGCTGCAGGACGCCGTCCTGTACGAGCTGCACGTCGGCACCTTCACCCGCGAGGGCACCTTCGACGCGGCCGCCGCCCGCCTCGGTCACCTCACCGCGCTCGGCATCACCCACGTCGAGCTGATGCCGGTCTGCCCCTTCCCCGGCCGGCACGGCTGGGGGTACGACGGGGTCGCGCCCTGGGCGGTGCACGAGCCGTACGGGGGCCCGGCCGGGCTGGTCCGGTTCGTGGAGGCCGCACACGCCGCCGGGCTCGGCGTGGTGCTCGACGTGGTCCACAACCACCTCGGCCCCTCCGGCAACCACCTCCCCGTCTTCGGCCCGTACTTCACCGAGACCCACCACACCCCCTGGGGCGCGGCGGTCAACCTGGACGCGCCCGGCTCCGACGAGGTGCGCGCGTACCTCCTGGGCAGCGCCCTGGCCTGGCTGCGCGACTACCGGATCGACGGGCTGCGGCTGGACGCGGTGCACGCGCTCGCCGACGACCGGGCGCTGACCTTCCTGGAGGAGCTGTCGGCGGCGGTGGACGAGCTGGCCGCGGAGACGGGCCGGCCGCTGTTCCTGATCGCGGAGTCCGACCAGTGCGATCCGCGCACCACGAACCCGCGCGCGGCGGGGGGCCTGGGCCTGCACGCGCAGTGGAACGACGACTTCCACCACGCCCTGCACTGCGCGCTGACGGGTGAGTCCCAGGCGTACTACGCGGACTTCGCGCAGGCCCCGCTCGGGGCGCTGGCCAAGACCATGACCCGGGCCTTCTTCCACGACGGGACCTGGTCCTCCTTCCGGGGCCGCCACCACGGCCGGGAGGTGGACCGCGGCCGCACCCCGGCGCACCGCTTCCTCGGCTACACCCAGACCCACGACCAGATCGGCAACCGCGCGCTGGGCGACCGGCTCGCGGCCTCGCTGTCCCCCGGGCTGCTGGCGTGCGCGGCGGCGGTGGCGCTGACGGGGCCGTTCGTGCCGATGCTGTTCATGGGCGAGGAGTGGGGCGCGGGCACCCCGTGGCAGTACTTCACCGACCATCCCGACGAGGAGCTCGCCGAGGCCGTACGGGTGGGCCGGCGGCGGGAGTTCGCGGAGCACGGCTGGAAGGCGGAGGAGATCCCCGACCCCCAGGACCCGGCCACCCGTGACCGCTCCTGCCTCGACTGGGCCGAGCCGGGGCAGGGGGCCCACGCCCGGCTGCTGGACTGGTACCGCACCCTGATCACGCTCCGCCGGACCCACTCCGACCTGCGCGATCCCGATCTGGCGGCGCTGCGGATCGCCCATGACGAGGAGCGCCGCTGGCTGACGTTCCGCCGGGGTGACGTCCGCGTGGTGGTGAACCTCTCCGGGGAGCCGGTCACCGTCGCGCTCGGCCGCAACGGGGTCCGGGTGCTGGCCGCCTGGCTGCCCGTCGAGCATCCGGACGCCGACGGGCGGGTCCACGTACCGGCCGAGTCGGCGGTGGTGCTGGGCCCGTAAACCCGGTGGCGGAGGCGCGCGGGTGTCTGGTGGGATCCGCTCCATGAAGATCGAATCAGCCGGCACCGACGGCACCTCCGCGAAGTACGACAGCATCGGGGCGGGTTACCGGCGGGCCCGCCGGCCCGATCCCCGGCTGGCCGCGGCGATCGGCCGCGCCCTGGGGGACGCCCGCCGCGTCGTCAACGTCGGTGCGGGCGCCGGGTCGTACGAGCCCGCCGACCGCGAGGTGACGGCGGTGGATCCCTCCCAGGTCATGCTCGACCAGCATCCGGGCACCCGGAAGATCAAGGGCGTTGCCGAGGAACTTCCCTTCGAGGACGGGGAGTTCGACGCGGCGATGGCCGTACTGACCGTCCACCACTGGCCGGACCCCGCGCGCGGGCTCGCGGAGCTGCGCCGGGTCTCGCGCCGCCAGGCCGTCTTCACCTGGGACCCGGACCACCGGCCGGAGCTGTGGCTCATCGAGGAATACCTGCCGGAGGTACGGGAGTTCGACCGCGGCCGCTTCACCCCGCTGTCCGAGGTGACCGAGGCGCTGGACGCGCACACCGTGCTGCCCTTCCCGATCCCGCACGATTTCACCGACGGCTTCCGGGCCGCCTACTGGCGCCGCCCCGAGTCCTACCTCGATCCGGTCGTACGGGCCTCCATGTCCACCTTGGCGACCCTGCCGCCCTCACTCCTGGAACCGGCGGTGGCCCGGCTCCGCGAAGACCTCCGGTCGGGAGCCTGGCAGCGGCGCCACGCCGGCCTGCTGGAGCGGGAGAGCGTCGACTACGGCTACCGCCTGGTCCTCGCCGGGGACTGAGCCCCGGCGAGGAGGCGGCGGCCGCCGCGGCCGCGGCTACTCCACGAGGGCGAGCTCCCGGGAGGCGTTGTTGAAGCTGCGGCAGCCGCTGTCGGTGACCGTGATGATGTCCTCGATCCGGACCCCGAACCGCCCCGGGAGGTAGATCCCCGGCTCCACGGAGAAGCACATCCCCGCGACGAGGGGCTGCTCCTCCCCCTCCACCATGTACGGCGGCTCGTGCGTGGTGACTCCGATGCCGTGGCCGGTGCGGTGGATGAACCGCTCGCCGTAGCCGAACTCGGTGATCACCGCGCGGGCGGCCCGGTCCACGTCCTGGCAGGCGGCCCCGGGACGGGCCGCCGCCACGCCCGCCAGCTGGGCCTCGCGGACGATGTCGTGGACGCGCTGCTCCTCCTCCGTGGGCTCGCCGACGTGGACGGTACGGGAGATGTCGGAGCCGTAGCCGTGCTTGAGGCCGCCGAAGTCGAGGACCACCATGTCCCCGTGCCGGATGACCCGGTCACCGGCTTCGTGGTGCGGGTTGGCCCCGTTCGGGCCGGAGCCGACGACGGTGAAGTCGACCTGGGAGTGGCCGTGCACGCGCAGCAGCGCGTCCAGGTCGGCGGCGACGTCGCTCTCCCGGCGCCCCGCGAAGGGGACGTGGAGGATCTGCTCGTACGCGGCGTCCGCCGCCTCGCCGGCCGCCGCGAGCCGGGCCAGCTCGCGCTCGTCCTTGACCGCGCGCAGCATCGGCAGCGCGTCGCTCAGCGAGGCGTACGAGGTGGACGGCAGCTCCCGCTGCAGGCCCAGCAGGTGCAGCGCCCAGGCGTTGTCGCTGACCCCGAAGCGGCCGGTCACGTCCAGCAGCGGCGAGGTCACGGCGTACGGGTTCCTCCCGTCGGCCCAGTCCCTGAGGGTCAGCGCGCCCGCGCCGGGGGCCTTCGCCGCGTCGGGCGCTTCCAGTGCGGGGACGACGAGGACGGGGTCCTGCCCGGCGGCGAGGACGAGCAGGGTCATCCGCTCGGTGTCGACGGGCCGGTACCCGGTGAGGTGGGCCAGGTCGGGCCCGGGGGCGACCAGCAGGCCTGCCAGCCCCGCGTCGGCGGCGGCCTGCGCGGCGGCGGCCATCCGGGCGGCGTAGTCGGCGGCCGTGAAGGGATCGAAGTCGTGGTCCATGCCGCGATCCTCCCGCGCCCCGCCCCCGCCCGGCAGGGGGCCGCGCCGATCGGCCCGGGGCTGCCCGCGCGCCGCCCGCTGCGCGGAGCCGGAAAAGGCGTCGCGGGAGCACCCCGCTGATCAGCTATGCTGTGCTTGCACATCGAACGGGTGGTCCGCCGCCCTTCGTGGTGGGTGTAGCTCAGTTGGTAGAGCACCTGGTTGTGGTCCAGGTGGCCGCGGGTTCAAGTCCCGTCACTCACCCTGTTGATCCCGTGGGGGTCGCGAGTTCTCCTCGCGGCCCCCACGGGTTTTTTCGTTCCCCCGCTGGAGTGGCGCGCCCCGGCCGGCGGGAGCGGCGCGTCGATGACGGCCGGGCCCGCCCCGCGGAGGCCTGGCAGGATCAATCGCATGAAATGGGACATCGGGGGTGCCCCGGCGCTGTTCCTCGCCGCCTTCGTGGCGGCCGCGGTGTTCGGGGCCGCGGTGTGGCTGTGGCCCCGGCTCGCGAGGCCCGGGGTGCGGCCGGTGCTGGGGCGGGCCGGGATCCAGCTCGCCATCACCCTGACGACCGGGTCGGCGCTGCTCCTCGCGGTGAACTCCTCGTACGGCTTCTACGGCTCCTGGCGCGACCTGCTGTCCCTGCGCCGCGAGGACCCGGTGCCGGCCGGCGCGGACATCTCGGGGCGGGCGGCGGTGCTGGTGCGGGGGACCCACTCGTGGCGGCACGCCGGCTCCGACGATCCCGCGGTGATCGGCCGGATCGAGGCGGTGACCGTGCGCGGGGCCCGCAGCGGGCTGTCGGGGCAGGGCTACGTGTACCTGCCGCCGCAGTACGTGCACGCGTCGGCCGGTCGGCGGGCGGAGTTCCCGGTGGTGCTGGCGCTGAGCGGGTTCCCGAGTACGCCGGGGGTGCTGATCGACCGGCTGCGGTACCCGCAGCTCGCGCTGGACGCGGTACGGGCGGGCCGGATGCGGCCGGCGGTGCTGGTCCTGATGACCCCGACGGTGGCGCCGCCCAGGGACACCCAGTGCGTGGACGTACCGGGCGGGCCGCAGGCGCAGACCTTCTTCGCGCGGGACCTGCGGGCGGCGGTCGCCTCGTACTACGGCCTCGCCCGGGATGCCCGGGGGTGGGGCGTGATGGGAAATTCGGTGGGCGGCTACTGCGCGCTGAAGCTGGCCCTGCGCGCGCCGGACGCCTACCGGGCGGCGGCCGCGCTGTCGGCCCCGTACGCGGCCGCGCGCGACGCCGACACCGGCGACCTGTTCGGCGGCGACGCGGGCCGCAGGCAGCAGGACGACCTGCTGTGGCGGCTGCGGAACCTGCCGCAGCCGCCGGTGTCCCTGCTGGTGGCGAGCAGCCGCACGGGCGAGCACCAGTACCCGCAGACGCTGGAGTTCATCGACGCGGTACGGGCGCCCGCGCGGGCGTCCTCGATCATCCTGGCGAGCGGCGGCCACAGCTACGAGACCTGGGCGCGCGAGGTGCCGTCGGCCCTGGAGTGGCTGGTGGGACGGCTGAGCCCGCATTGAGGGACGCTCCCGCGCGCCGCCCTACCCGCGCAGGAAGGCCTCCACCTCGGTGGCGAAGGCCACCGGTGTCTCGTGCGGCGGGTAGTGGCCGGCGCCGGGCAGCGGCTGGATGCGGCAGTTCGGGTACGAGACCTGCCAGGTGGACCGCATGAAGTCCACCGTGAGCGCGAGGTCGTACTCCCCGACGAGGACCAGCACCGGGACGGTGCTGCCCTTGACGGCGGCGGACAGGTCGAGCGGCTGCCAGCTCGCCAGGTACGCGGCGAAGGCCTCCGGCCGGGACACGTCGAGGGAGTGCGCGACCATCCGCTCCAGCCAGTACGGGCTCGCGCGCCGGCCGGTGACGATGTCGAGGATGGCGCGGCGGTTGTCCGCGCTGGCGGCGGCCCCGTGGAAGAGGTCGTGGGTGGCGTCGTCCATCTCGTAGGGGCCGGCGGGGACCGGGTTGACGCCGATCAGCTTCTCGACCCGCTCGGGGGCGCGCACCAGGACCTGCTGCATCGCCTTGCCGCCCATGGAGTGGCCGAGGAGGGAGAAGGTGTCCCAGCCGAGCTCGTCGGCGAGCGCGAGGACGTCGTCGGCGATCTCGGGGAGCGCGTACCGGCCGGGGACGTCCCTGCGGTCGCCGTAGCCGCGGTAGTCGAGGAAGGCGTACGAGAACTCCCGCGGGTCCAGGTGGTCCAGTACGGAACCCCAGTTGGCGGACGTGCCGAACCAGTCGTGCAGCACGATGACGCGGACGGGGCCGGTGCCGGTCCTGCGGTGGGCGATGGCCATGCGTTCTCCCTCGGTGACGGGGCGGAAGGAACTGCCGCGGTACGTCCTTCCCACCGCGCCCGCCGTCACACCGTGGCGGGCCCCGCTGCTCCGGCACGCCGCAGCCACCGTCCCCGTGACCTCCCGGTCCGGGAGCGGTGGCTGCCGCGCATGCGGGACGACCGCGTCGGGACGACCGCGTCAGACGGTCTTGATCGCCGGGTCCGAGACTCCCGCCGCGCCCGTCTCCACGTGGCCGGCGAAGCGGCGCAGGAAGGTGGCGTCGGCGTCGGAGACGACCGTGACGTCGTACCAGCGGGCCGTGGCGGACAGGGCCACGGTGTGGGCGACGGTGGCGCCCGCCGCGACGCGCACGACCTGGGCCGCGCCGCCGTAGGCGTTGGTGACGGTCAGGTTGACGGCCGCCGTGCCCCCGTTGGCCAGGGACAGGACCAGATTGCCGGTGGCCTTGTCGTGGCGGGCCGTGGCCTCGGGGCCGGCCTTCTTCGCCGGGCCCTTCCAGGTGCGCAGGAAGCCGTTCGGACCCCAGACCGTGAGGTTGATCTGGTTGCCGGTGGAGCTGCTCGTGCTCCAGGTGTCCGACAGGGTCTTGCCCGCCTCGACCGTGTAGGGCCAGGGGCCGTCCGTACGGTTGCCGGAGGTGCTGTGGAAGTGGGCGCCGAGGGAGGGACCCGAGGAGAAGGTCAGGGTGAACTTGCCCGTGGAGACGGTGGCCTTGCCGTCCACGTACGGCTCGTAGCCCAGGGCGCGCGTCGGCTTGGCGCCGGCTTCCTGCTTGGGCAGGGTGCCCGTCGCGGGCGGGGCCGGGTTGTAGGACGCGTGACGGTTCTTGTCCGGCGGTACGTACGCGGCCGTGGACGGCAGGGCGGCGGGCGCGGAGTCGGCCCGGGTGAAGTCGAAGGCCGAGGTCAGGTCGCCGCAGACCGCGCGGCGCCACGGGGAGATGTTGGGCTCCTGCACGCCGAAGCGCTTCTCCATGAAGCGGATCACCGAGGTGTGGTCGAAGGTCTCGGAGCAGACGTAGCCGCCCTTGCTCCACGGGGAGACCACGATCATCGGGACGCGGGGGCCGAGCCCGTACGGGCCGGCGGCGTAGCCCGAGACGTTCCCGGTGTACAGGTCGCCGGTGACGCTCGCCGTGGACAGGCCCCAGGAGGCGGACGCGGGCGGGTACGGCGGGACGACGTGGTCGAAGAAGCCGTCGTTCTCGTCGTAGGTGATGAACAGGGCCGTCTTCGCCCACACGTCCGGGTTCGCGGTCAGCGAGTCCAGGACCTGCGAGATGTACCAGGCGCCGAAGTTCGTGGGCCAGTTGGCGTGCTCGCTGAACGCCTCCGGGGCGGCGATCCAGGAGACCTGCGGGAGCGTGCCGTTCACGACGTCCGCGCGCAGCTTGTCGAAGTAGGTGCCGCCCGCCTTGACGTCGGTGCCCGTACGGGCCTTCTCGTACAGGGCGCTGCCGGGCTGGGCGTTGCGGAAGCTGTTGAAGTACAGCAGCGAGTTGTCGCCGTAGTTGCCGCGGAAGGCGTCGTTGATCCAGCCCCAGGATCCGGCGGCGTTCAGGCCGTCGCCGATGTCCTGGTAGACCTTCCAGGAGACGCCGGCCGACTCCAGGCGCTCGGGGTAGGTCTTCCAGCCGTAGCCGGCTTCCTGGTTGCCGAGGACCGGGCCGCCGCCCACGCCGTCGTTGCCCGTGTAACCCGACCACAGGTAGTAGCGGTTGGGGTCGGTGGCGCCGATGAAGGAGCAGTGGTAGGCGTCGCACACCGTGAAGGCGTCGGCGAGCGCGTAGTGGAACGGGATGTCGTTCCGGGTCATGTACGCCATGGTCGTGGCCGTCTTGGCCGGGACCCACTTGTCGTACTTGCCGTTGTTGTACGCCTGGTGGCCGCCGGCCCAGTCGTGGTTCAGCCCCGTCAGGAACTGCATGCCGAGGTCGTTGATCTGCGGGTTGAAGGGCAGGATGTCCTTCGTGCCGTTGGACTGGTAGAAGACGGACTTGCCGTTGTCCTGGACGACCGGCCTCGGGTCCCCGAAGCCGCGGACCCCCTTCATCGCACCGAAGTAGTGGTCGAAGGAACGGTTCTCCTGCATGAGGACGACGATGTGCTCGATGTCCTGGATGGTGCCGGTACTGCCCTGGGCCGAAATCGCGGCGGCCCGCGCGATGCTCTCGTTCAGCATCGTGACGGCGGCGGCGCCACCGGCGATCTGCAGGAACCTGCGCCGATTCAATTCAGTCATGGAGAACGACCTCTGCGGGTGAGACGGGTGCGGGGGGATGTCGTGGGCGCCCCAAGAACAGCGGCCCCGGGGTACCGGTCGGCATTGCTTTCATGACAGTGAGCCGTACACCTGGAGAACGGAATACCTCGTCAGACGGTTCGTGCCCCGCGTGCCACGTGTGTCCGGAATCGTCTCCTCCGTTCGGTGGCCGGGCCGTCCCCGGTACTCACGCGGCCCGGCGGGCGGGTTGAGCATCCGTACTCAGGACCGGGGCCGGCCCGCGCGTCATCGTGGAGGCATGCCGAATCAGCCATCCGTACCGCACCCGCGGCCCCGCGCCGGGATCACCGCCGTCGCCGGCGTCCTGCCCGCGGACGTCCTCTCCTCCGACCGGCTCCAGCGCGAGATCGCCGACCGGGCCGCGATCGCGCTGCCGCCCCGGCTGCTGACCCAGGCCACCGGGATCCGCACCCGCCGGATCGCCGCCGACGGGGTGTACGCCTCCACGCTCGCGGTGGCCGCGGCCCGCCGGGCGCTGGACCGCGCCGGGCTCGAGGCAGCCGACATCGACCTGCTGCTCTTCGCCTCCGCCTCCCGTGACGTCGCCGAGCCCGCCACCGCGCACATCGTGCAGGCGGAACTCGGCACGCGGGCGCACGCCTTGGACGTCACCAACGCGTGCAACAGCTTCGTCAACGGCATCGACCTCGCCCGCGCCATGATCCTCGCCGGCCGGGCCCGGCGGGCCCTGGTGGTCACCGGGGAGACCCCGAGCCGGGCCGTGCGGACGGCGCCCGCCGACTTCGCCGAGTTCCGCGCCGGCTTCGCCGGCTACACCTTCGGCGACGCGGGGGCCGCGGTCGTCGTGGAGCCCGTGGAACGCGGCGGGATCCTCGACGTGGACACCGAGACCCACTCCGAGCACTGGCGGGTCGGGGGCATACCGGGCGGCGGCTCGCGCCACCCGCGCGGGGACGCGTACACGTACTTCCGCGGCGACGGGCACGAACTGCGCGGGGTCTTCGAGAAGGTGGGCACCGCCGTCATCGACCGGACCCTGCACCGTACGGGCATGGACTGGGACGGCTTCTCGAAGGTGCTCGTGCACCAGGTGACCGTGCCGTACCTGGAGCGGTTCGCCGAGCTGACCGGGGTGCCGGCCGGAAAGCTGGTGGTGACCGTGCCCGAGCTCGGCAACATCGCGAGCGCCACGATCGGGGTGCAGCTCGACCGGATATTCGGCGAACTGAGCAGCGGGGAGCGGGTGTTGTTCGTCGGGCTCGGCGGCGGGATCAGCATCATGACGATGGTCTGGGAGAAGTCGTGAGCGCGCCCGGGCGGCTGTGGGTGGTGGTCCCCGCGCACGAGGAGGAGGCCCGGCTCGCCGCCACCCTCGCCGCGCTCGCCCGCCAACGGGACCGGGATTTCACCCTGTTGGTCGTCGACAACGACTCGGCCGACCGCACGGGCGCCGTGGCCCGGGAGTTCGCGGCGGGCGCCCCCTTCGCGGTGGAGGTCATCGAGGAACCCGAGAAGGGCGTCGGCTCCGCCGTGGACACCGGCTTCCGGTACGCGATCGGACGCGGCGCGACCCTGCTCGCCCGCACCGACGCCGACTGCCTGCCCCACCCGGGGTGGACGGGCGCGGCGCGCGCGGCGCTGGCCCGCCGCCCCGGGCTGGTGTGCGGGCGGATCGTGGCCCGCCGCGACGAGCACGGCCCCCTGGGGCGGGCCGGGTTCGCGGTCCTCGTACGGCTCGCCGCGCTCTTCGGCCGGCTGCGGCCCGAGCACGCGCGGCGCCGCGGCTACCGCGCCCCGTACCGGATGCACGCCGGGAACAACATGGCCATCACCGCCGAGCTGTACCTGGCCGTCGGCGGGATGCCCCGGCGCCCCTCCCCCACCGACCGGCTCTTCCTCAACGCGGTCCGCCGCCACACCGACCGGATCACCCACTGCCGGGCCATGGTCGTGGAGAACTCCACGCGCCGGCTGATGGCGTACGGGATCGCCGGCACGGCCCGCTGGTACCTCGGCCGCGGCAGCGGCCCGCACGGAACGGACGACCCCCGCTGATGCTGGACCGCCTCGACCACGCCCTGCGCGCCCGCCCCGAGCGGCCCGCCGTCCTGACCGCCACCCGTACGGGAGCCACCCGGACCGCCGCGACGCGCGGGGAACTCGCCGAACTGTCCGACGCGTTCGCCGCCGCCCTGTACGCCCGCGGGCTGCGGGCCGGGGACACCGTCGCAGTCGCCGTGCGCCCCGGCCCGCGGGCGCTCGCCGTGCTGCTCGCGCTGTGGCGGCTCGGTCTGCGCGGGGCCGTCCTGGACCCGGGAGCCGGACCCGATGTGCTGCGCGCCCGGCTGGCTTCGGCGCGGCCCGCGCTCGTACTGGCCGACGCCGCCGCGCAGGCGGTGGCGGGGTGGGCGCGGCCGCTGGCCCGGCGGGCGGCCGGGCTGGAACTCCCGGAGCTGGCCGGGCTGGGCGCGCCGGTGGCCACGGTCGGGCGGCGGCTGCCGGGGTGCGCGCCCGCACTGGACCGGCATGCGGGGCGGCTCGGGGTGCCCGCGCGGTTCGCGGGCGGCGGGGACGCCGACGCCGTCATCGTGTTCACCTCCGGGACCACCGCGCGGCCCCGGGCCGTGGTGCACACGCGGGCGAGTCTGGCCGCCGGGATGGAGACGGTGGCGACCCTCTTCTCCCCTTCTCCGGGGGAGAGTTCGGCCTCCGGTGCGGGCGCCGGCCCCGTGCTCGGCGGTACCTTCTTCGTGCTCGTCCCCTCCCTCGTGCGCGGCGCCCCCGTGGCCCTGCCGGCCCGTTCGCCCCGGGTCCTGGCCCGCCAACTGGCCCGGCTGGCACCCCGGGACACCTACCTGACCCCGCCGCAGCTCCGGGACGCGCTGCGGGCGGGCGCCCGCTTCCGCGGCCGGGTGTGGACCGGCTCTGCTCCGGCGAGCGCGGAACTGCTGCGCCGCGTGCGGGAGTCGGGGGCCGATGAGGCCTGGGGGGTGTACGCGCTGACCGAGCTGTTCCCGGCCGCCGCGGTGGAGTCCCGGGAGAAGGCCGCCCACGAGGGCCCGGGCGACCTGGCCGGAGCCCCGCTGCCCGGTGTGCGCGCCGAGTGCGGCGCCGACGGGCAGCTGCTGCTGGCCGGCCCCGGGGCCCGGCACCGCTACCTCGGCGAGGAGCCCGATCCGTGGGTGCGTACGGGGGACCGGGGCCGCCTGGACGGGTCGGGCCGGATCGTGCTGGAGGGCAGGGCCAAGGACATGGTGCTGCGCCGGGCCGAGAACATCTACCCGGGCCTGTACGAACCGTCCCTGCACGTCCCGGGGGTGGAGCTGGCGCTGCTCGTGGGGATCCCGGCGGACGGCGGCGACCGCCACGGCCGCGGCACCGGCACCGATGGCAGCGCCGACTACGGCGACGAGCGGCTCGTGGCCGTAGTCCAGCCCTGCCACGGCGCCGCCGAGTCCGCGCTGCGGTCCGCGCTGGCGGGCCCGCTGCGCCGGATGGGCAAGGCCGCGCCCGACGCCCTGCTGTTCGCGCGGATCCCGCTGTCGGGCCGCTCCCGCAAACCGGACCGCACGGCAACGGCAGCCCTGGCGGCCCACCGCCTGACCCCCGGCCCCGGCTCCAGCCGCAGCTCGGGCACCGGCTCCGGCCCCCGCTCTGGCTCCAGCACCTGCCCCGGCCCCGCCTCCGGCTCCAGCTCGGACTCCCGCTCCGCCCCCGGCTCCGGCCCCGGCTCGGGCTCCCGCTCCGCCCCGGGCCCCGGCCCCGCACGGGGTGCCCCGTGATGGACGCGCCGTCCGCGTGGCGGGCCCGCGCTCGCGCCGTCCGGGAGCGGGTCGGGGCGTCCTCCCCACCCCGCCCCCGGAGGGGATCGCACGTCCCCCTGGCCGCCGGCACGCCCCGGCGGGCCCGCGTCGCGGCCGTCCGGGAGCGGGTCATGGCCTCCCATCGCCGCTACACCCGGGCCAACGGCGACGCCCTCGCGGGTTCGCTCACGTACGCCCTGTTCGTCGGGACGGCCCCGGCGGTCCTGCTGCTCGGTTCGCTGGCCGGCCGGGCCGGGGCGGGCGCGGACGGGGTCCGGCGGGTTGTGGACGGGCTGGCCGCGGCCCTGCTGCCCGCCGCCGCGGCTCCACTGGCCGCACGGCTGCCGACCGCGGCCCCGCACTGGCGGCCGCTGCTCGCCCTCACCCTCGGCTGGTCGGTGGTGCGGACGACCCGGGCCCTGCGCACGGGCGTCCGGGCCATGTGCGGGCAGAACGCGGGCAGCGGAAACCCGGTGCGCGACGCGGCCCGCGACATCGCGGGAGCGGCCGCACTGTGCCTCGCGGGCAGTGCCGTCGCCGTCGTGGTGACGGCGGGCGGCCCGGCCCTGACCGTCCCCGCGCTGTGGGCGCTGTTCTCGGCCGTGCTGTGGCTCGCCCCGCGCCCGGCACCCGGCAGGCCCCGCCCGGGCGCCGTCGCGGGTCCGGCGCTGGCGGCCGCGCTGGCCTGCCGGCTGCTCCTCCTCGCCGCGGGCCCCTACGCCGCCGCGACCGCCGCCCTGCACGGCGAGCTCTACCACCGGGCCGGGCCGCTGATCGGACTCCTCGTCTGGTGCGGCCTGTGCGCCCGGGTCCTGCTCCGCGCGGCCTCCTGGGCCGCCACCACCAACTCACCTGAAGGAGCATCGCGTTGACGAACCTGTGGGTGGTCGTGCCCGCGTACAACGAGGCGGCGGCCATCGGGGCGGCCCTGGCCGCGCTCGCCGCGCAGCACGACACCGGATTCACCCTCGTGGTCGTGGACAACGCCTCCACCGACGGAACCGCCCTGGCCGTACGGGACTTCGCGCGCTCGGCGCCCTTCCCCGTCGAGCTCGTCGCGGAGGCGCGGCCCGGCGCCGGAACCGCCGCCGACACGGGTTTCCGCCACGCCATCGCCGCCGGCGCCACCCACCTGCTGCGCACCGACGCCGACTGCCTGCCCGCCCCGGACTGGACGGCCGTCGCGAAGGCGGAGTTCGGGCGGGGCGCCGACATGCTGTGCGGCCGCAGCGTGCCGCGCCGCGACGAGGGGCCCGGCCTCCTCGAAGCCCGGCTGCTGCCGGCGCTGATCCGGCTCACCTCGCTCTACGGCCGCTACCGGCCCGCCCACCGGCACCCGCGCTACCGCACCCCGTACGTCCTGTGCCACGGCCACAACCTGGGCATCACCGCCGGCCTCTACCTGCGCTGCGGCGGAACCCTCCGGGTACCGCTGCACGAGCGGTCCGAGGACGTGGCCCTGCTGAACCGGGCCCGCGAGCACAGCGACCGGATCGTCCGTGCGGAGCATCTGGTGGTGCAGAACAGCCTGCGCAGGCTGCGGAGTTGGGGCGCGCGCCGCACCCTGCTCTGGTACTGGGACCGGCGCTACCGGCCCGCCGACACCACGGAGGCACACGTCCGATGACCACCGACCCGATCCGCACCCGCCGCACCCGTACCCGGACCCGCACGGCGGCCGGGGCCCGAGCCCGCCGCCGGGACCGGCGGGTCTACCTGCGCTCGCACCCGTTCCTGTTCGCGCTACTCGCCGCCACCCGCGGGCGGCCCGTGCGCCGGCTCGGGCGCGGCACCCTGCTCGTCCACGGCACGGCGGCCTACCGGGAGGCGCTGACCCGGCTGCCGCTGGACCGCACCGCGCCCGGCACCACGGGCGGTGCGGCCCGGGCCGCCCGGGTGGAGGGCGTGCTCTTCGACCAGGAGGGCTCCGGCCACCGGACGGCCCGGCGGGAGCTCGCCGAGCTGCTCGGCGCGGCCGGGACCCGGGAACTGCGGGCGGCCTGGCACCCGTTGCTCCTGCGGCGGCTCGCGCCGCTGTCGCTCGGCGGCTCGGTGGACCTGGTCCCGCTGGCCCGGGAACTGGCCGGCTCGGTGGTGTACGCCCTGCTGGGCCCCGGCGACGGCTCCGGATCCGGATCCGGATCCGCGGGAGGCTCCCCCGGCTGCCCGCTCGCCCTCGCTCAGGCCGCCGCCGAGGCCGCGGCGGCCTCCGTGCGCAGCCACCTCCCCGGCCCGCCCCGCCCCGGCGCCGAGGCGGCCGCGGTCCGCGCCGCCGAGCGGCTGCGCGTGCTCCTGGGGCCGGGGGCGGACGCCCGGGCGGCGATGCTGGCGGTCGCGGCCGTCAACACCACTGTCGCGGCGCTGCCCCGGGCCGTGGCCTGGTGCGCCGACGCGGGGTTGTGGGACCAGGCGGCGGACCCGGAGCTGTGCCCCGCGCTGGCCGGTGAACTGCTGCGCGTGACGGCGGCCTCCCCGCTCCTCCCCCGGGTGGCCGCGGCCGGCGGCTCGGTCGGGGGCTGCCCGGTCCGGGCCGGGGACCGGCTGCTCCTGGTGGCCCGGCACGCGGCCGGGGCCCACCTGCGGGACCCCGACGGGCACCGCCCCGACGGGCCGGGCACGGCCCGCCTGGTCTTCGGCGCCGGGCCGCACGCCTGCCCCGGCGCCCGCCTGGCGCAGGAGCAACTGGCCGGCGTACTGGCGGCGCTGGCTCCGCACCGGCCGGTCGTGACCCGGGCCCGGGTGGACCGCCGGGCCGCCCTGCCCGGGTGGCGTTCGCTGGTCGTACGGGCGGCGGCATGACATCCCGTAGGCCGTCCGCCGCGGCCGGGACCCGGATCGCCGTCACGGGCGCGAGCGGCTTCTGCGGCGGGCACGTCGCCCGCGCCGCGGCGGCGGCCGGGGCCCACGTGGTCTGCGTGGGCCGCAGGCCGGGCCCGCTCGGGGAACACCGCTTCTGGGACGCGTCCCTCGGGGAGCCGGACCTCTCCGGTGTGGACCTCGTCGTGCACTGCGCGGCGGCGGTCGGCGATCCGGCCCCGGGCTCCCCCGCCGAGGCCGTCATGCATGCCGTCAACGTGACCGGCACCGAACGGCTGGTGCGGGCGGCGGGCGGCCGCCCGGTGGTGTGGGTCAGCAGCGCCAGCGTGTACGACCCCCGCCGGGACCGCACGCTCGTCCGCGAGGACCACCCGGTCGCGGGGCACCTGAACGCCTACGGCCGTACGAAGGCAGCCGGCGAGGCCCTGGCGCTGGCCGCCGGCGCGGTGGTGCTGCGCCCGCGCGCCGTGTACGGCCCCGGCGACACCCAGCTCCTGCCCCGGCTGCTCTCCCGGGTCCGCGCCGGGACCCTGTTCCTGCCGGGCCCGGACGTCCCGCTCAGCCTGACGGCGGTGGAGAACCTGGCCGCGGCCTGCCTGGCGGCTGCCGCCTGGCCCGCGGGCGCGTACAACATCGCGGACGCCCTCCCGTACCGGCGCGACGAGGCCGTCGCCGAGGTCCTGCGGGCCCACGGGGTCCGCGCCCGCGTACGCCACCTCCCGCCGGCCCTGGCGGCCCTCGCGGCCAGGGCCGCGGAAGCCCTGCCCACGCGCGAACCGCTGCTGAGCCGCTATGCGGTGGACCAGCTCGCGCACCCGGTGGTCCTGGACCTGACCCGGGCCCTGGCCCAGGGCTGGAGCCCGCACCGGACCCTGCCGGACCACCTCGCCACCCTGCGCGGGTGAGCCGGCGACTACGATCCGGACGGGATGAACGCACAGGCCACCGACGAGAACCGGGTGCAGGTGAGGCTCATCCGCAAGGACGGCCTGGTTCCCCCTTTCACCGTGCTCACCGCCATGCCGCACAACGGACCCCGGAAAGGTGGATCACGTGCAGCCGTCCCCTGCGGCGCTGTTCACCGGCGGCCCGGCGCTCCGGCTCGTCGATCTCGCCCTCTCGGTCCAGGACTCGGGCGGAAAGCTCTCCCTGGACGACGAGATCCGGCGCTACGTCCGGGTGGTCGGCAAGGACTGGACCGCCCAGTGGAACTGCCCGGTCCGCGTCGTGGCCGGCGTACTGGATTTCACCGCGGATCGCGTCGCACAATCCGGCACCCTGGCGCCCTTCCCGCCGGAATTCAGGGAAAAGGTGACCCGGGCCGCGGCCGGAATGGATCCCGCCGACTATCTGCGCACGCTCGCCGAACTGGTGCGGACGCTCGACCGCGAGCCGGCGCCCGAGTACGACGAGCTGCCGATGGCGGGCTGGGAATTCCTCCAGGCGTTCCCCCACCTCTTCGGGCTGGACGCCGTCCTCATGGACGAGGGGGACCTCCCGTTCGCGGACGTCGTCCGCAGGCGCGTGACCGCCGAGCATCCGTACTGCGCCGATCACGCCGTCGCCCTCACCACGGAGGCGCAGCGCGCCCTCGTGCTGTTCCCCGGCGAGCTCTGCCTCGCGGGACACCTCTCCTGGGGCACCCGCGACCGGCTGCGCGAGCTCATCGGCACCATCGACGACCACATGCGGCGCGAGCACGCATGACCCCCGCCCGGCTCGCCGAACGGGTTGGCCTGCTGCGCTGAACCGGGCCGACGCGGGCTGAAACGCACGGACCCGCTCCCGGCAGGGAGCGGGTCCGTCGTTCCGTCGGTCCGTCGTTCCGTCGGTCCGTCGGTCCGTCGGTCCGGTCAGCCCTCGGCGGCTGCCGCCGGGGTGAGCCGCAGGGAGATGCTGTTGATGCAGTACCGCTGGTCCGTGGGGGTCGGGTAGCCCTCGCCTTCGAAGACGTGGCCCAGGTGGGAGCCGCACTTCGCGCACAGGACCTCGGTGCGGACCATGCCGTGGGTGACGTCCGCCTTCAGTTCGACCGCGTCGGAGTCCTTCGGGTCGTAGAAGGACGGCCAGCCGCAGTGCGACTCGAACTTCTCCGTGGAGCGGAAGAGCTCGGAGCCGCAGGCGCGACAGCTGTAGACGCCCTCCGTCTTGGTGTCCGTGTACTCACCGCGGAAGGCGGGCTCGGTCCCGGCGAGGCGCAGCACCTGGTACTCGGACGGGGTCAGCTCCGCCTGCCACTGCTCGTCCGTCTTCTCTACCTCGTACGACATGACTGTTCTCCCGTGTTCCCGCTCTTCCCAGAGCCGTCAGTTCGACAGACGGGCCAGGATGGCCGGCCCCAGGTCCGTGACGTCGCCCGCACCCATGGTGAGAACGAGATCGCCGGGCTTGGCCATTCCCGCGATGACGTCGGCGACGGCTTCCTTGGAGTGCTCGGGGGTGACGTCGGCCCCGGCGGCGCGGGCGGCGTCGATGATGATCTCGCTGGTGATCCCCGGGATCGGGTCCTCGCGGGCCGGGTAGATGTCGAGGACGACCGAGGCGTCGGCGAGGGCGAGGGCCCGGCCCATCTCCGTGCCGAGCTCCTGGGTGCGGGAGAAGAGGTGGGGCTGGAAGACGACCAGGATGCGGGAGTCCCCGGCGGCGCCGCGGATGGCCTCCAGGTCGGCGGTCATCTCGGTGGGGTGGTGGGCGTAGGAGTCGATGACCTGGACCCCGGCGGCCTCGCCCTTGAGCTGGAGGCGGCGCTTGACCCCGGTGTACTTGCCGAGGGCGGAGGCCAGGTTGTGCGCCGGGATGCCGAGCGCGACGCCGGCGGCGAGGGCCGCGACGGCGTTGTGCGCGTAGTGGCGGCCGGGCACGGAGACGGTGAAGGTGAGCATCCGGCCGTCGACGACGACGGTGACCTCGCTGGTCAGCCCGCGCGGGGTGATCTTGGTGATCCGGACGTCGGCGGTGGGCTCCTCGCCGTACGTGACGACCTTCAGGCCGGGGTTGCCGGAGACCCGCCCGGCGATCTCGGCCGCGCCGGCCTGGCCGTGGGCGATGACCAGGGTGCCGCCGGCCGGGATCTTGCCGACGAAGGTCTCGAAGGACGCGTAGATCTCTTCCATCGACGCGTAGTTCGCGTGGTGGTCGAGCTCGGCGTTGAGGATGATCGCGACCTGCGGGGTGTACTTGTGGAAGCTGCGGTCGCTCTCGTCGGCCTCGGCCACGAAGATGTCGCCCTCGCCGTGGTGGGCGTTGGATCCGGGGGCGTCCAGGTCGCCGCCGATGGCGTACGAGGGGTCGAGGCCCAGCGCCGAGAGGGAGACGGCCAGCATCGAGGTGGTGGTGGTCTTGCCGTGGGTACCGGCGACGGCGATCGGCCGCAGACCGTCCATCAGCCCGGCCAGGGCGTCGGAGCGGTGCACGACGGGGATGCCGAGCTCGGCGGCGCGGGCCAGCTCCGGGTTGTCGGCGCGGATGGCGCTGGAGACGACCACGCAGGTGGCGTCGTCGGCGAGGTGCCCGGCGGCGTGCCCGATGTGGACCGTGGCGCCGTGGGCGCGCAGCGCCTGGGCGGTCTCGGAGTCACGGGCGTCGCTGCCGGCCACCTTGGCGCCGCGCTGGGCCAGGATCTTCGCGATGCCGGACATGCCGGCGCCGCCGATGCCGATGAAGTGGGGCCGTTCCATGGCGGTCGGCAGGCCGGGCTTCATTCAGGTAGCTCCAGGATCGAGTGCGTACGTACGGCAGCCGGTGCGCGGACACGGGGACACCGGGATCCGCGGTCCGGCCGACCCCACCCTATTCCTTGTGGGCGAAGAGCTTGAGCACCGGAACGCCGACCTTGTGGCGCGCCCGCGAGGCCCAGTCCCGGTGGAAGAACTCCTCGACGTAGTGCGGGGCGGTCAGCACGATCACCTCGTCGGCGTTGGTCTCGGCCACCACCGCCTTCAGCTTGTCGAGCGGGTGCTCTTCGACGATCTGGCCGACGGCCTTGGCCCCCTTGGCCCGCAGCGAGGCCAGGGAGTGCTGGATCGCCAGTTCGGCCGGGCCGCGGGCGGCGTCGCCCTCCGGCTCCTCGCCCTCGTGAATGGCCTCGGGAAGCTCACCGAGCGCTACGTCGTCGATGGCGCGCAGCAGCCGGTCCCGGTCGCCGCGGGGCTGCATGAGGACGATGAAGGAGACCTGCTCGTCTCCGTGGAGGGTGGTGACGAAGTCCACGTCGACGGGGGTCAGCGGCTGCTCGATCATCAATACGCTCGTGAACACGGACGCCCTCTCCTTCGTGGGCCGAGACCGGCCGGCCGGCCCCTGCGGAAACCATCCTGCCCCGCTGTCGCACGGGGCCTGCGCGGTTATACCTGCCCACTACTGTGCCCAGCGGAAGCTAAGCGGAACGACAAATTCCGCCTCTCTTCAGATCCGACGGTAACGCGTGAAGAGAAACCCGGCCTCTTCCAGCAGGCAGGCCGGTGCGAGCCGGTGCGGAACCGTGACGGACGGCCCCCCGGAGATCCGCTGGGCGTCACCCGCCGTGAGCATCGGCGAGATCGTCAGGCACAGCTCGTCCAGCGCGTCCGCGGCCACGAACTGGCCCAGCAGCCGGGGCCCGCCCTCGGTGAGCTGGCGGCGCAGCCCCCGGTCCGCGAGCTCCCGTACGGCCCGGGCCGGATCCACGCCCGCCCCGTCGCCGGCCACCACCACCTGCGCCCCGGCCTTGGCGGCCTCGGCGACCCGGTCGGCGGGGGCGGTGGCACCCGTGAGCAGCAGGGTGGGCGTCAGCGGGGAGGTGAAGAGCGGCAGCGAGAAGTCCAGGTCCAGGCTCGCGGAGACCACGGCGATGACGGCCGCGGGCCCCTGGCCGGCCGCCGCGCGGCGGGCGGCGAAGGCCTCCCGGGCCCGTGCGGGGCGGTAGCCCTCCTGGCGAACCGTTTCCGCGCCGACGACGACCACATCGGCCAGGGCCCGCAGGGTGCCGAAGATCCGCATGTCCGTCTCGTTGGAGATCGGCTGCGAACGCCCGTCGTGCTGGGCCGCGCCGTCCAGGGTGGAGACCATGTTGGCCCGCAGCCAGTGGCCGTCCGGGCCGAGCGCGGGGTACTGGTACGCCTCGGCGAGTTCGTCCAGCGACCACTCACGGTCGGTCTGGTCCGCTGATGTCTGATCGGTCACAGGGAACAGGCGTCGCATCGGTGCAGTGTGCCACGCCCCGTAGAGTTAAGAGCTGTGTCAACCTCTCTCTCGCCCTCAGCGTCAGCCTCCGGGCGGCCCCCCATAGCCGACGCGGGACCGCAGTCCCTGTGCGCCCGCGAGCCGCGGGTGCCCGCAGAACGGCTCGTGGCCGAGATGGTGCCGCCGCCGCGCTTCGACGCCGTGCGCTTCGACACCTACGACCCGGACCCGGCCCAGCCCAGCCAGTCCGAGGCCGTCACCGTCCTCGCGGACTTCGCCGCGGGCCTCGGCGGGGCGCACGCGAGCGGCTCGGGCAAGAAGCGCTGGTTCTCGAAGAAGGCCCCGGCTCCCACCGGCCCGCGCGGGGTCTACCTCGACGGCGGCTACGGCGTGGGCAAGACCCACCTGCTCGCCTCCCTCTGGCACGCCACCCCGGCCGAGCCCGCGCTCAAGGCCTTCGGCACCTTCGTGGAGCTGACCAACCTGGTCGGCGCGCTCGGGTTCCAGCAGACCGTGCAGACCCTCGGCGGACACCGCCTGCTGTGCATCGACGAGTTCGAGCTCGACGACCCGGGCGACACCGTCCTCGTCTCCTCCCTGCTCAGCCGCCTGGTGGAGCAGGGCGTGGCCCTGGCCGCCACCTCCAACACCCTGCCCGGCAAGCTCGGCGAGGGCCGCTTCGCCGCCGCCGACTTCCTGCGGGAGATCCAGGGGCTGTCCGCGCACTTCCGCCCGCTGCGCATCGACGGCCAGGACTACCGCCACCGCGGCCTGCCGGAGGCTCCCGCACCGTTCTCGGAGGAGCAGGTGACGAAGGCCGCGTACGCCACCGAGGGCGCGAGCCTCGACGATTTCCCCGGGCTGCTGGAGCACCTGGCGCGGGTCCACCCCAGCCGGTACGGGGCCCTGACCGACGGCATATCGGCCGTCTGCCTCACCGATGTCGGCCCGGTCCCGGACCAGTCGACGGCGCTGCGGCTGGTGGTCCTGGCCGACCGGCTGTACGACCGGGAGGTCCCGGTCCTGGCCGCGGGCGTCGCCTTCGACCGGCTGTTCAGTGACGAGATGCTGAACGGCGGCTACCGCAAGAAGTACTTCCGCGCCATCTCCCGGCTCACCGCGCTGGCACGCGACGCGAAGCCCCTGGTGTCCCAGTAGGTTTGGGGACGCCGGCCCGTTCCGCGGGCCGGCCGTTTCCACTTCTGCGAAGGGATCCACCATGGCCACCACGCGTACCGCCCACACCAACTGGGAGGGCAACCTCCTCAAGGGTTCCGGCGTCGTCTCCCTCGACTCCTCGGGCCAGGGCTCGTTCGACGTCTCCTGGCCCTCGCGCGCCGAGGCCGCCAACGGCAAGACCAGCCCGGAAGAGCTGATCGCCGCCGCGCACTCGAGCTGCTACTCGATGGCCCTCTCGCACGGTCTCGACGGTGCCGGTACCCCGCCCACCCGGGTGGAGACCAAGGCCGATGTGACGTTCCAGCCGGGCGAGGGCATCACCGGCATCCACCTCACCGTGGTCGCTGAGGTGCCGGGCCTGGACGCCGAGGGCTTCGCCGCCGCCGCCGAGGACGCCAAGAAGAACTGCCCGGTCAGCCAGGCGCTGACGGGCACGACCATCACCCTCTCCGCGACGCTGGTCTAACCCCGCGCTCCGCCCGGGCGGCCCGACGGGTCCCGCCCGGGCGAGCCCCGGCCCGCCCGGCCGGGTCCGGCTCCGCGCGGCGCGCCGGGGAGGGCGGGGTGCCCGTGGTACCACGGGCCCGACACGACCGTCCCGCACCCGGAGCCACCGATGAACCTCAGCCGACGCAGCCTGATCGCGGCCGCCTCCGTCTCCTTCGCCGGGTCGCTCGGCGTCCTCTTCGCCGGAGCCGGGTCGGGGGCGGGCGCGGGCACGGCCTCGCGCGGCAACGGCCCGGGTACGAACAGGGGTACGGGTACCCGTACGGCCGCCCCCGTCGCCGCCCGCGGCTACGGCCCGCTCGTGGCCGACCCCGCCGGACTGCTCGATCTGCCCGCCGGGTTCACGTACCGCGTCCTCTCGCGCGCCGGCGACCCGCTGCGCTCGGGCGAGGGCACCGTGCCCGGCAACTGCGACGGCATGGCCGCCTTCGACGCCGGGCGGGGCCGCGTCCGGCTGGTGCGCAACCACGAGAACCGCACCACCGCGCCCCTGCGGGTCCCTCCCGTCGAGGGGCTCACCTACGATCCGCACGCCCTCGGCGGCTGCACCCTCCTCGACCTGGACCCGGCCGGTCACGTCACCGCCGAGCGGGTCGCCCTCGCCGGCACCGCCGTCAACTGCGCGGGCGGCCGTACTCCCTGGAACACCTGGCTGTCCTGCGAGGAGACCGAGGACCGGGCCGGCACCGCCGGCTACACCCGCGACCACGGCTACGTCTTCGAGGTCGACCCCGCCGACCCGCACCGCTCCGGCGCCGTCCCGCTCACCGCGATGGGCCGCTTCGCGCACGAGGCCGTCGCCGTGGACCCGTACCGCGGTGTGGTCTACGAGACGGAGGACGCCTTCGTCGAACCCTTCGGGCTCTTCTACCGGTTCCTGCCCGCCCGCCCCCTCGGCGGCCCCGGGTCCCTGCGCGCAGGCGGCGCGCTGGAGGCCCTGCGGGTCCCCGGCCTGGCGAACCTCTCGGTGGTGGACGAGCCCGGGGCCGAGTTCCCGGTGGAGTGGGTGCCCGTACCGGACCCGTCCGCGTCCAGGACTCCGATCCGGCTCCAGGACTTCGGCCCGGGCGGGATCACCCACGCCCAGAAGCTGGAGGGCTGCTACTGGGGCGACGGCGGCGTCCACTTCGTCTCCAGCTACTCCCGCACCAGTGAGGGCTCCCCGGCCGACCACCACGGCCAGGTGTGGTTCTACGACCCGCTGCGCGCGCGGCTCCGGCTGGACGTGGTCTTCGGCCCGGCCGCCGACATCCAGCTGCCCGGCGACTCCCCCGACAACATCTGCCTGGCCCCCGACGGCGGACTGATGGTGTGCGAGGACGGCGGCGGCGCGCAGTACGTCTTCGGCGTGACCCCCGGCGGAGAGGTCTACCCGATGGCCCGCAACGCCGACGACATCGGGAAGCCGGGAGCGCCGGAGTGGGGCGAGTTCGCCGGGGTCACCTTCTCCCCGGACGCCCGGACGATGTACGTGAACGCGTACACGCCCGGGACCACCTTCGCGGTGACGGGTCCATGGCAGTGATCCGCACTGCCTTATGACCCGCCCGCACCGCCTTCCGGCCCGCCCGGCCTGGTCTTTCGCCACATCGCGGTCCACCGCGTTGTGGTGGAGGATCGTATGGAGTCGACGGATCGAGGTAGGTAGCGGTGGCCAAGAAGGACAGCAGGAAGCCGGCGGGGGCGGCCGAGGCCGCCGAGAACGCGAAGGGGTCCAAGGCCGCCAAGGGCGAGAAGGCGAAGTCAGGGTCACCGGCCAAGGCGGCGAAGCCCTCCAAGGCCGACAAGGCCGAGGCGAAGGCGAGGGCCAAGACCGCCGACGCGGGGAAGCCCGCCAAGGGCGCCAAAGCCGACAAGGCCGAGGCCAAAGCGAGGGCCAAGACCGCCGACGCGGGGAAGCCCGCCAAGGGCGAGAAGAAGACTGATCCCGATGCCGGCCCCGCCGCCAGCGACAGCGGCAAGCCGAAGTCCAAGCCCCTGTCCCTGCGCGAGCTGCTCCGCATCTCCGCCGAGAACTCCAAGGGCTCGAAGGGCTCCGGCCGCAAGTCCTCGGGCCACGGGCACGGACACGGACACGGTTACGAGTACGGGTACGACACCCCCCTGCGCCCCCTGCTCCGCGTCCCCTCCGGCGAGCGCGTCGACCTCGGCTCCTTCCACCCCGGGGCGACCCCGGCCGGTCCCACCGACAAGGCGGCCGGCGTGGCGGCCACCGCCCTGATGGGCGAACGGCTCGCCTCCCTCCAGGAGCGGCTCTACGCCGCCAGCACCGCGGGCGACCGCCGTCGCGTCCTGCTCGTGCTGCAGGGCATGGACACCAGCGGCAAGGGCGGCACCGTCAAGCACGTGATCGGCCTGTTCAACCCCTCGGGCTGCCGGATCAAGGCCTTCAAGGCGCCCACGCCGGAGGAGCAGAACCACCCCTTCCTGTGGCGGATCATGAAGGCGCTCCCCCAGCCGGGTGAGATCGGCATCTTCGACCGTTCGCACTACGAGGACGTCCTGATCGCCCGCGTGCGCGACCTGGTGCCGCGCAGTCAGCTGGGCCGCCGCTACGCGCAGATCAACCGGTTCGAGAAGTCCCTCGCCGACGACGGCGTCACCGTGGTGAAGGTCTTCCTCCACATCGGCTACGACGAGCAGCGCAAGCGGCTCCTGGAGCGGCTCGACAACCCGGACAAGCACTGGAAGTTCAACGTCGGCGACATCGACGAGCGCTCGGTGTGGCCCGCGTACCAGCAGGCGTACGAGCTGGCCCTGGAGCGCTGCTCCACGGACGCCGCGCCCTGGTACGTCGTCCCGTCGGACCGCAAGTGGTACCGCAACTGGGCGATCAGCAAACTGCTGCTGGAGCATCTGGAGGACATCGCCCCGCAGTACCCGAAGGGTGACTTCGACGTGGAGGAGTGCCGCACCCGTCTGCTTGCCACATAGTCATATATTTTGCGCATGTGACCATCTCAGTGCGCAGGACGGCCGCCGTCGCGGCCGTAGCAGCTCTCAGTGCCGCCCTCGCCGCGTGCGGGGGCGGCACCGGCACGCCGGACGCCGGCGGCCGGGCCCGGATGGGAGCCTCCCCGGCCCCCTCCGCCCCGGCCTCCGCCTCCCCCTCCACCGCGGGCTCCGCCACCCCGGCGCAGGGCTCCCGGAGCAGTCCGCCGGCGTCCCCGCAGGCCGGTGCCCCGGGCAAGGTGCCGACCATGGCTCCTGGTCCGGGCGGTCTGACCCCCGTCTTCGACCGGGCGAAGCAGCGGACCGACAAGACGGTGGCGCTGACCTTCGACGCCGACATGACCTCCGATCAGGGGCCGCGCGCGGAGGGCGGCGAGCACTTCGACAACCCGCAGCTGATCTCGACCCTGCGCGCCCTCAAGGTGCCCTCGACGGTCTTCATGACGGGCCGCTGGGCCGAGGAGTATCCGGACCAGGCGAAGTCCATCGGCACGGACCCGAACTTCGAGATCGCGAACCATTCGTACAGCCACCACGCCTTCAAGTCCCCCTGCTACGGACTGCCCACCCTCGACGAGGCCGCCGCCCGCGCCGACGTGGACCGGGCCTTCGAGGCCTTCCGCAAGGCGGGCGCGGTCAACACCGTCCCGTACTTCCGCTTCCCCGGCGGCTGCTACGACGACCAGGCGCTGCGGGCCATCTCCACGGCCAGGGTCACGGCCGTCCAGTGGGACGTGGTCAGCGGGGACGCGTTCGCGAAGGATCCCGACGCGGTGGCCGAACAGGTCCTGGCGGGGGTGAAGCCCGGCTCGGTCGTGGTCATGCACTGCACGCGCAGCGCCGCCCCGGTCACGGAGGAGGCCATCCGCACGATCGTCCCGGAGCTGCGCAAGCGCGGCTACCGCTTCGTCAAGGTCTCCGACCTCATCGGGAAGTAATCCGCGGGCCCCTGCTGCGGCCCTGCTCCGGACCCTGCCGCGGCCCCTGCTGCGGCCTCAGCCGGAGCAGGCCGTGCGCTGCGCGTCCTGCCACTCGCACACCGGGCACAGCACCACGCCCGGTGTCGCGACCCCGTACTCGGTGGGCTTCCCGCACTCCACGCAGTCGGCGTAGGGCGGCCCGGGCACCCGCCCGGCGGGGGCCGCGGGGGCCGGGCAGTACGAGGAGTCGGGCGCGCTCTGCTCGGTCTGGTCCATGCGTACGAGCCTACTCACCTGCGCCGGGCCGCGACCGCGCAGGCCACCGCACCCGCCCCGGCGGCCAGCAGCAGCGCGACCGCGCACTCCGCCAGCGGCAGCGGGACGGTCCGCTCCCGTGACCCCACCACCAGCGCGGTCACCGCGAGGCGGGCCGGGGAGGAGGCGACGCCCCAGGCCAGCAGCGAACCGAGGCACGTCGCCAGGACCGCGTACCCGGGGCGCCGCAGCAGCGGACGGCTGCCCAGCGCACCGACCGCGCCGCCGGTCAGCGCGCAGGCGCCCACGGCCAGCGCTCCGGCGAAGGCGGCGGCCCCCGCACGCACCCCGGTGCGGTCGCAGAGCAGCAGCACCGCGAGCGCGCCGGCTCCCCCGGCCGCGAGCGCCCCGGCCAGTGCGGTGAGCAGGGCGGCCGCGTGCACCCGTACGGGACCCGCCGCGGCGGCGGCGCAGTCGCGGGCGGCGTCGGGCTCGGCCGTGACGCAGATCCGCACCAGCCAGGCGGTGACCGGGACCAGCCCGGCGGCGGCGTAGCCGAGGGAGTCGAGCACCGGGTCGCCCGGCCGGACGCCGACGGCCAGGAAGGCGGCGTACAGCAGCAGCGGGGCGAGCCAGCGCTGCGAGCGCAGCAGCAGGGCGGCCTGGTAGCGCACCAGGGCCGCGAGGAGCGGGAGTCGGAAGGTCACGGCAGCTCCCGTACGGAGACGACGTGCCAGGGCGGGTGCGCGGCGAGCAGTTCGCGCAGCACGGCGTCGGAGCGCGCGGCCGGCACGGTGAGCACCAGGCTCCGGCGGCCGCCACCGGCCCCGCCACCGCCACCACTGCCGTCACCGGCCCCGGGTGCGGGTGTCCACGGCTCGCCCGTCAGCCCCGGCGGGAGTGCGGAGCCGGGCGCCCCGGTCACGTGGACGCGTACGGACGGGCCCCGGTCCGCGCCGTCCCGGACCGCCACCACGGTGACCCCCTCGACCCGGTACCGGGCGTCGGCCGCGCCCGCGAGCCGCCCGGGGTCGTGGTCGACGAAGAGCACCGAGGCTCCGGCGGCGGTGCGTTCGGTGACGGCCCGGTCCAGTTCGGCGCGGGCCGCCGCGTCCAGTCCGGTCCAGGCCTCGTCGAGGACGAGCAGCTCCGGACCGGCCAGCAGGGCCTGCGCGACGGCCACCTTCTGGCTGCTCCCCTTGGACAGTTCGGCGAGCGGCGTACGCGCGAAGGCGGCGGCCCCGAACCGCTCCAGCCAGTCGGCGGCGGCCCGGCGCGCGGCGGCGCCCCGCAGTCCGTGCACCCGGCCCATGTGGGTCAGATACGCCTCGGCGGTGAGCGGCAGGGCGGCGGGAAACCGCTCGGGTACGTACGCGCTGCGCCGGGGGCGGCCGGTGATCCGCCCCTCGCTCGGGGTGTCGAGCCCGGCGACGAGGCGCAGCAGGGTGGACTTGCCGCCACCGTTGACGCCCTCGACGCGCACGAGGGCCCCGGGCGGGATCTCCAGCGTGATGCCGCGCAGCACCCAGGGCCGCCGCACTCCGTAGCGGCGGCCGACCGCGGTCAGTGTCACGGTGTGCGCGGTCAATGGGCGGCGGCCGATTCGGTGACCTCGCTCGGGCGGACGATGACGAAGCCCTCGCCGCTGAGCCCCAGCTGGACGGCCTCGCCGGAACCGCCGCGCATCATCGAGCCGAACGACTGGGAGCGGTGCAGTCCGGTCTCCAGCCGGGCGCTCCAGCCGACGACCGCGTCGGTGTCCACGTAGACCGGGGCCTGCGGGGTGACCGGGATGACGATCGGGTTGCCGTCGCAGACGACGGCGAGCTTGCCGGTGCCGGTGAAGAGGCTGTTGAAGAGACCGCCGCCGGTCATGCCCGCGCCCTTGAGCATCTTGATCTCGTAGCCGAGGGTCGCATCGAAGCACAGGACGTTGCGGCCGTTGACGGTGAGGGCGTCGCCGTGCTCGAACTCGATGATGAAGCAGTGGCCCGCCTGGTGCGCGAACCAGGCCTCGCCCTGCCCGCGCACGGACATCAGCGCCAGGCCCTCGCCCGTGACGGCCCGCTTGAGCATGCCGCCTATGCCCTGCCCCTTGCGCTCGAACTGCAGGTTGCCCCGGAAGGCGACCATCGAGCCCTGACGGGCGAGCATGTCGCCGTTGACGGTGTACTTGACGGACTTGGCGTTCTGCAGGGTCATGCCGGGTACGGCAGAGGCCTGGGCCAGGTTCTCGGACGCGAAAAGATCACTCTTCATGGCGTCGATCCTCACCCGGCCGGGACCCCTCCGGCATCATCCGCAAGGCGGAGGCTGGCAGAATCGTGCGGATGAGCACCGAGGACGCGCAGCAGGACACCCGGGTACCCGCCGTCGGGGAGGACAGCCCCTTCCGGCAGGAGCGGATCGCCCGCGACGAAGCACCGCAGTTCGTACTGCCGCTGGTGGTGCGGATCGAGAAGACCGGTCCGCCGGCCCGGACCGACGCGCTGGAGACGGCCGCCCGCGCCGTGCTCGTCCTGCTCACCGACGAGCGCTCGGCCGGCGAGGGCGAGTGGGCGGCGGCGGTCCGGGACTGGCAGGACGCGCGGATCCGCAAGGTCGTGCGCCGGGCGCGCGGGGCGGAGTGGCGCAAGGCCGGGACCCTGCCGGGCCTCACGGTGCACGGCGCGGAATCCGAGGTACGGGTCTTCCCGCCGGTCCCCCTCGACGGCTGGCCCAAGGAGCTGGCCAAGCTCCAGGTGTCGGGCACCGACCTGGACGACCCGGAGCCGGCCGCCCCGGCGGAGCCCGGGCTGCCGGTCCTCTGGCTCAACCCGGACCTGGACATGTCGGCCGGCAAGGCCATGGCCCAGGCCGGACACGCGGCGCAGCTCGCGTGGTGGGAGCTGACCGGCGCGGAGCGGACCGCGTGGCGGGAGTCCGGCTTCCGGCTGGCCGTACGGACGGCGGCGCGCGAGCGGTGGACGGAGCTGTCCGGGAGCGGGCTGCCGGTGGTGCGGGACGCGGGCTTCACGGAGATCGCGCCCGGCTCGTGCACGGTGGTCGCGGACCATCCGGCGCTGCGGGCGCGGCTGTAGCACGGGGCGGGCTGTCGCGCGGGGCCCGACCGTGGCGCGCGGCCCGACCGTGGCGCGCGGCCCGACCGTGGCGCGGGCCCGCCGTCCCGGCATCCGGAACGCTGCCCGGACCGGGAACCTCAAATGTTGCTCTGAACGTCCCCCCGGTCGGATTGGCGCGGCTCCGACGGGGCCATGACATCGGCACACGGACCGATGAGAGGGGGCGAGGGGACATGAAGCCCATGGCACACCTGGGGGTGGGCATCGGCTGGCGGCCGGAGATCGCGGGGGCGGTCGAAGGCCTGCCGGGGCTGGACTGGGTCGAGGTCGTGGCGGAGAACGTCTGCCCCGGCCACCTGCCGGAGTCCCTGCTGCGGCTGCTCGAACGCGGGGTCCGCGTGGTGCCGCACGGAGTCTCGCTGGGCATCGGCGGCGCCGACCGGCCCGACCCGGCGAAGCTGGCCGCGCTCGGGGAGCGGGCGGTGGCGCTGGGGGCGCCGCTGGTCACCGAGCACATCGCCTTCGTACGGACCTCCTCGGTGGCGCCGGGACCGCTGCTCGAAGCCGGGCACCTGCTGCCCGTGGCGCGCACGCGGGACGCGCTGGACGTGCTCTGCGAGAACGTGCGGATCGCGCAGGACGCACTGCCGGTGCCGCTCGCGCTGGAGAACATCGCGGCGCTGGTGTCGTGGCCCGGGGAGGAGCTCACCGAGGCGCAGTTCCTGACCGAGCTCGTGGAGCGGACCGGGGTGCGGCTGCTCATCGACGTGGCCAACCTGCACACCAACCGGGTCAACCGGGGGGAGGACCCGGTTGCCGTGCTGGACGGGATCCCGCTGGAGGCGCTGGCGTACGTGCACGTCGCCGGGGGCGTGGAGCGGGGTGGGGTGTGGCACGACACGCACGCGCATCCCGTGCCGGAGGCCGTGCTGTCCATCCTCGCGGAGCTCCGCTCCAGGGTGGAGCCGGCGGGGGTCCTGCTGGAGCGGGACGACGACTTTCCGCCTGCCGCGGAGCTGGCGGGCGAGCTGACCGCGATCCGGCGGGTGCTGGACGGCGGCCCTGCGGGGGCCGTCCCCTCCCCTCCCTTCCGCCGTTCCCCGGGCTCCGCCCGGACCCGCGCCGCCCAGGCCGGCGAGGCCGGAACCGGCGCGGGCCCGGACCGGAGCGCGGACGACGGCGCAGCCGCGGTCGAGGCCGGCACGGACCGTGCCACGGCCGGTGCTGGAGCCCGGATCGGGGCCGGCACCGGCCGCGTCTCCGGCGCCGCCGATGGTGGAGCGGACCCGGCCCCGGACGACGGCGGAGCCGGGGCCGACGGGGCGCGGACTCGGGTCGGGATCGGGCAGGCCGCGCTGTTGTCGGCGCTCGTGGCCGGCACTCCGGTGCCCGAGGGGTTCGACCGGCAGCGGGTGCGGGTGCAGGCGCGGGCGCTCGCGGCCAAGCGGGGCGGGGTCGTGGCGAAGGTCGCGCCCGAGCTGCCCGGGATGCTGGGCGGGGAGGGCCCGTATCTGGAGGCCTTCCTGCGCTACGCCCGGCACCGGCCCATGACCGGCGGATACCGGCGCGACGCGCTGGACTTCGCCGAGCACCTGCTGGTCCGCGACCTGCCCGCCGACCCCGCCGCGCGGCGCCGGCTCACGCTCTGGTGGCGGGACCGGGCCGGGGCGCGGCCACCGGGCCGGGCCGTGCGCTGGGCCCGCGCCCTGGTGGGGAGAGCGGCATGAACATCCTCGACCTCCTCGCCGTGGCCGTCTGGATCGGTGTCATCGCCTCCAGCGTCCTGCTGCTGCGCGGCCTGCGGCGGTCGCGGCCGGCCGCCCTCGGCCCCGCCCCGCGCCTGCACGACCTGTCCGAGGCCGCCTTCATGGCCGGCGGCCCCGGCGCGGTGGTGGACGCCGCGGTCGTCTCCCTGCTCTGCGACGGCCGGATGCTGGCCGGCGGACCCGGCATCGTCCAGGTCCGGCCCGGGGTGCGGGGCGGTGACCCCGCCCAGCGGGCCGTGCTCCAGGCCTGCCAGGGCGCCCCGTCCGGGTGGCTGTACCAGATCCGCTACGCCGCCATGCGGGACCCGGCCGTGCAGGAGACCGGCGACGCGCTGGCCGCCCGCGGGCTGATCGCCGCCCCCGGCGGCCGCCACCGCTGGCTGCGCCACGGGGTGGTGCAGGCCGTCGCGTGCGGGGCGCTGCTGATCCTCGCGCTGCCGCTGTCCTTCGTCGCCTTCGCGCTGCAGGACGGCCCCGCGGACTTCCACGTGCCGTTCATCGTGGAGGTGCTGCCCGTGCTGCTGGGCGGCATCGTCGCGGGCACCGTCGGGGCCTCCCGTGCCCGGCAGCGGATCACCCCGGCGGGGGCCGAGGCGCTGCGCGCCATGCGCGCCCACTACGGGGCCGACCAGAGCCCGTACGTCCAGACCTCGCTGTTCGGGCTGCGGGGCCTGCGGGACCCCTATCTGCGCGAGCAGTTGGTGCCGGCGGCCCGCGGGACCCGGCTGGCGGCGGCCCAGTCCCGCACGCGGTCCGGCGGCTCGGGGTCGGACTGGGATGCGGGCGCCGCGATGGTCCCGGTGGTCTGGTGCGCGGGTTCCGACGGCGGGGGCGGCTCCGGCGGGACGGGCTGCGGGTCCTCGGGGGGCGGCTGCTCCTCGGGTTCGGGCTGCGGCTCCTCCTCCGGGAGCGGCTGCGGATCCAGCGGGTCCAGCTGTTCGGGAAGTTCCAGCGGATCGAGTTGTTCCAGCGGATCGAGTTGTTCCAGCGGGTCGAGTTGCAGCAGTTCATCCAGTTCCAGCTGCGGCAGCAGTTCCTGACCGTCCATCACGGACCCGTCACGAGCTGCTCACACCTCGGCACAGGGCTGTACCGGGCGGTTCAACGTCTTGTAGAACTCTGACATGTTCTGGGTCCTGTTCCTCCTCCTCGCCTGGGCAGGGCTGCTGGTCGCGTGCACCCGCCTCCTGAAGGCCGCCTCCGAACTGGCGGAGCCCCCGCCGGGCACGGACGCACGCCACCACCACGACGAGCTGAACCTGTACGAGGCCGCCTACCTCGCCGGCGGCCCGGAGCGGGTGGCCGAGCTGACGCTGCTGTCGATGCAGCGCCAGCGGCGGCTGCTGCTCGCGCACACCGGCTGGGCGACGGTGGTCGACCCGGTGGGCCGCGATCCGCACGAGCGCTCGGTGCTCGGCGCCTTCGGGCCGGACGGGCAGGAGCCGGTGACCTCCGTACGGTCGGCCGTGGCCCGGGATCCGGCCGTACGAGCCCTCGCGGAGCGGCTCGGAGAGGCCGGGCTCGCGTCGTGCGACCAGGCCCGGCGGGACGTGGACTCGGGGATCAGGGCGGTCCGGCAGGCCACCGGGCTGGTCCTCGGCATGGCGGTGGCCGCGCTGTGCGTGCCCGATCCGGGGACCACGACCACGATGATCCTGTGCTGGTTCGCGCTGCCGCTGATCCTCGCGCTGGGCTGCCTGGCCATAGCCCGCGTCGAGGGCCACGGGCAGTCCGGGTGGGCCTCCCCCGCGGGCCGGCGGCTCCTCGTGGAGCTGGAGCGGGCGCAGGGCGCGCGGGGCACGCTCACCGCGGTGGCCCTGCGGGGGCTGCGCGCGGTCACCGATCCCGAGCTGCGGGCGGCGCTCGCGCACGGCAGGCGCGGGCGGATTCCACACCAACGGGGGTATTGAGCGCGACACCGGCCGGTGGTCCTGTACAAGGGGTCGCCCGCCGGATCTCATCGGAAGGTCCGTTGAGATGAGAGGTCCGCCATGCGCATGCCCCGGGTGCCCGCCACGGTCGCGCTGGCCGCCCTCGCGCTGGCCGCTTCCCTGCCGGCGGCCCCCGGCGCCGGGGCCGCTCCCCCGGGCCCGCCCGGGGTGACGGCCGGTCCTCCCCCCGCGGGCCGAGCGGCCGCGGACCCCACCGGAGCCGCCCGCGCCGCCACCGGGTCCGCCGAGGCGGCCGGGGCCGAACTCGTGGCCCGGCTGGCCGCGGCCGCCGCGAGCGGGGGGCCGCCGGGTCCGGGCGGGGGTGCGGCACCGGGCCGTCAGCAGGCCGGTGCGGGGCTGGAGTTCGGGCCCTGCCCCGTCGCCGAGGGGCTCGGGCCGGACGTGCGGTGCGGCACGCTGCGGGTCCCCGTCGACTATGCCCGGCCCTTCGGGGAGCAGACGCAGATCCTCGTCAGCCGGGTCTCCGCCTCCGGCGCGGGCGGGGTCCGGCGGCAGGGCGCGCTCGTCTACAACCCCGGCGGGCCGGGCGGAAACGGCCTGTTCTTCCCGCTCGTCGCCGATCTGCCGGAGTGGCGCCGTATCGGAGCCGCCTACGATCTCGTCGGCTACGCCCCGCGCGGGGTGGGCCGCTCGCAGCGCCCGCTGTCCTGCCAGGACCCGGCGCAGTACGAACGGGCCCCCGCCGGGGCGGCCGGCGCGCGGCCGGACGCCGCCGCCAAGAAGGCCCGGATCGCCGCCGCCCGGGCCTACGCCCGCGGCTGCGCGGAGCGGGCCGGGGCCGCCCTCGGCTCGTACACGACGCTGAACAACGTCCGCGACCTGCACGTGCTGCGCGCCGCGCTCGGCGAGAGCGGGCTGACCTTCATGGGGGCCTCGTACGGCACCTATCTGGGCGCCGTCTACGCCACCCTCTACCCCGGCCACGTCCGCCGGATGGTCTTCGATTCGGCCGTCGACCCCGACCCCCGCAAGGTCTGGTACCGCAACAACCTCGCCCAGGCCGCCGGTTTCGAGCGCCGCTGGGCCGACTTCCGTGCCTGGACGGCAAGCCACCACGCCGCGTACGGGCTCGGCTCCACGCCCGAAGCGGTGCAGGCCAGTTACGAGCGCGTGCGGGCCGCGCTGGCCCGCGAACCGGCGGGCGGGGTGGTCGGCACCGGGCAGCTGCACTCCGCGTACCTGCGGGCCGCGTACGACGACGAGGTCTGGCCGGGGCGCGCCGCGGCCCTGGCGGCGTTCCTGCGCGGCGATCCGCGTCCGCTCGTCTCGCTCGCCGCCCCGGATCCGGCGGCGGCCGTGGAGGGCGAGAACGCCACGGCCGTCTACACGGCGACCCTGTGCAACGACGCCCCGTGGCCGGCCGACTGGGAGACCTGGGACCGCGACAACACCGAACTGGCCCGTACGGCCCCGTTCGAGACCTGGGCCAACGCCTTCCTGAACCTGCCCTGTGCCTTCTGGCCGGTGCGCGAACGGCAGCGGCCGGTGGACGTGGGCGCGCGGCCGGACGCCCCGCTGCCGGGCACGCTGATCGTCGCGGCCGAGCGGGACGGCGCCACCCCGTACGGGGGCGCGCTGGAGCTCCAGCGGCGGCTCGGGCCGCGGGCCGGGCTGGTGACGGAGGCGGGGGCCGGCACCCACGGGGTGGTCGGCGGACGCAACGACTGCGTGGACGCCCACGTGGAGCGGTACTTGCTGACAGGTGACACCTCAGGGAGGAGTGTCACGTGTGCGCCGCATCCGGAGCCCGCACCGGTGTCGCTGGACGACCGGGCAGCGGTGGCCCAGGGGCACCCCAGGGCACTGCTGCCGCCAGTCGTCTGAACTTCCGGGCGGGATCTCCGGCTGCGTCGATTCGGGGGCAGGGCCTCCCGATCCCCGGAGGACGCGGTCGGCGTTCCTCCGGTCCTTCCCCCCAGGGGAGGTCTCTAGGCGAGTCCGTCCACCAGATCGGCGACGGACTTGCGGCGCCCGGTGTAGAAGGGCACCTCTTCGCGGACGTGCATGCGGGCCTCGGAGGCGCGCAGGTGGCGCATGAGGTCGACGATGCGGTACAGCTCGTCGGCCTCGAAGGCGAGCAGCCATTCGTAGTCGCCGAGCGAGAAGGAGGCGACGGTGTTGGCGCGCACGTCGGGGTAGCCGCGGGCCATCAGGCCGTGGTCCTTGAGCATGCGGCGGCGGTCCTCGTCGGGCAGCAGGTACCAGTCGTAGCTGCGCACGAAGGGGTAGACGCTGACGTAGTCGCGCGGCGTCTCGTCGGCCAGGAAGGCCGGGATGTGGGACTTGTTGAACTCGGCCGGGCGGTGCAGGGCCATGTTCGACCAGACCGGCTCCAGGGCGCGGCCCAGCTTGGTGCGGCGGAACAGGTTGTAGGCGGTCTGCAGCTCGTCGGAGGTCTCCGCGTGCCACCAGATCATGATGTCCGCATCGGCGCGCAGGCCGGAGACGTCATAGGTGCCGCGGACGGTGATGTCCTTGGCGGCCAGCTGGTCGAACAGCTCCTGGACCTCGTCGGCGAAGCCGGCGCGGTTCTCGGGGAGCACGTCCTTGAGCTTGAAGACGGACCACAGGGTGTAGCGGATGACCTCGTTGAGGTCCTTCGCCTTCTTCCCCGCGTTGGGAATCTTCTCTGGTGCAGTCATGTGTCTATTGTCCCGTGTGCTGATCAGTGGTCGGTGCCAGGGGTGCCCCAGCGGCCCCCAACGTGGCGATCACCACGTCGGCGGCCTTGCCCGCGCTCGCGATGCAGGCCGGGATGCCGACCCCGTCGTACAGCGCTCCGCACACCGCGAGGCCCGGCAGGGCCGCGACGGCCGAGCGGATCCTGGCCACCTTGCCGAGGTGGCCGACGGGGTACTGGGGCAGGCCGCCGTCCCAGCGGGTGACGGTGGAGGCCACCGGGCGGACGTCCGGCGCGAGGCCCACGGCCTCGCCGAGGTCGCCGAGGGAGACCCCGACCAGTTCCTCGTCCGAACGCTTCAGGTCGCCCTCGTCGCCGTGGCGGCCGACGGAAGTACGCAGCAGGAAGAGCTCGGGATCGGTCCCGGCCCAGGCCCACTTGTTGCCGGAGAAGGTCGAGGCCTTGATCGTCCGGCCGTCCACGGGCGGTACGAGGAACCCGCTCGCGCCGCCGTCGGCGATCGTGGCCGGCAGGTCGGAGCGGCGCAGGGCCATCGTGACCAGGGCCATGGAGGCGTACTCGACCCCGCGCAGCTCGGTGGCGGCGGTGGGCGCGATCCGGTCGAGCAGCCGGGCGGCGGGCCCGGCCTGGACGGCCACGACGACCCCGTCGGCCTCGATGACCTCGGCGCCGCCCGGGACGCCGGCGACCACCTGCCAGCCGGTGGCGGTACGGGTCAGTTCGCGCGCGGGGCTGTCGAGGAGGATCCGGGCTCCGGCGGCCCGGCAGGCGTCGGCGACGGCCAGCGGGAGCCGGCCGATGCCGCCGTCGATGCCGGAGAAGACGGGGCCGGTCTGCCCGGCCCGGGCGGCCCGGGCCTGGAGGTCCCGTACGCCCTCGCCGAGCGAGGCGTGGGTGCGGGCGGCGTCGAAGAGCTGGGGGACGGCGGCCCGCATCGAGATGCGGTAGGCGTTGCCGGCGTAGACCCCGCCGAGCAGCGGTTCCACGAGCCGGTCGACGACCTCGTGGCCGAGGCGGGCGGCGACGTACTCGCCGAGGGCCACGTCCTCGCCGATCTCCTGCGGCTCCAGCGCGTCCTCGGCCCCGGCCCGGGCCAGGCCCTCGGCGGAGAGCACTCCGGACGCGGCGAGCGGGCCCAGGTCGCCGGGGACGCCCATGACGTGACCGCCCGGCAGGGGCCGCAGCGCGCCGCGGGTCCACAGGCGGGCGGTGGCGGTGGCGGGCGGCTGGAGGGCTTCGCCGAGGCCCACGGCGCGGGCCAGTTCGAGTGCTTCGGGTCTGCGGGCGAGTACGGATTCGGCGCCGAGGTCCACGCGCAGGCCGGCCAGTTCGCCGGAGCGCAGCTTGCCGCCGAGGCGCGGGCCGGCCTCCAGGAGGGTGACGCGAAGGCCCTCGGCGAGCAGCCGGTGGGCTGCCGCGAGGCCCGCGATGCCGCCGCCGATGACGACGACGTGGCCGGCGGGGGCCGGCCGGTCCGTACGGGTGTCCGCTTCGTGCATGGACACATCGTCTCAGACCGCTCACCGGGCGATCGCCGAGGCCTGACCGTGACCGCTTCGGCATCAGCTCGGGACCGTGCGTACGAAACCCGTGACCGGACGAGCGACGTCACACCGGCGACAGCGGCGCGGCGGCCCGTCCGCGCATCCGGCGATTCCCCGGGGGGACACACGATGCACACCCAGCACACCCAGCACAGACGGTTCGCAGGACGGTTCGCACGGCGCCCGGCGACGGCTCTGGCCGCGCTCTGCCTCGCGGGCGCGCTCGCGCTCACCGGCTGCTCGGCGGCGGGCGACGACCAATCCTCCGCGAAGTCGGACGCGGCGGCCCCCGGGCAGGACGCGGCGGCCGGCAACGGCGCCGCCCCGGCCCCGGCGGCTTCGGGGGCTCCGGCGCCGGCGCCGGGGCCGGAGAAGAACCAGCCCCAGGCTCCCGCGGCGCGCACCCGGATCATCCGCACGGCGACGCTGACCGTGGAGACGGCCGACGCCCAGAAGGCGACGGCGGGGGCCCGGGCCGCGGCGGAGAACGCGGGCGGGTACGTGGGCAACGAGACCACCAGGCGCGAGGGCGACGGGGTGATGACCTCGACCGTGACCCTGCGGGTGCCGGGCGAGCGCTTCGACGCGGTGCTGGCCGCCATGGAGGGCACCGGGAAACTGATGGACCGCAAGGTCGAGGCGCAGGACGTGACGCAGAAGGTCGCGGACGTCGACAGCCGGGTCAGGTCGCAGCAGGCGAGCGTGACGCGGGTGCGCGAGATGATGGAGAAGGCCTCGGGGCTGAGCGAAGTGGTCACGCTGGAGTCCGAGCTCAGCAAGCGGCAGGCCGATCTGGAGTCGCTGCTCGCCCAGCAGACGGCCCTGAAGGACCAGACCTCGCTCGGCACGATCACCCTGACCTTCGCGGAGCCGCCGAAGCAGCCGAAGGAGGCGCCGGCGAAGCCCGGTCCGGGCTTCCTGGACGCCCTGGCCGGCGGCTGGGCCGTCTTCGCCACCGCCGTCCGGTACCTCCTGATGGCGCTCGCCGCGGCCTCCCCGTTCCTGCTGTCGGGCGCCTTCCTGGCGCTCTGCTTCCGGCAGTACCGCAGGTGGCGGCCCGCGAAGCGGAAGCCGGACGTCCCCGCGGCCCGGCGCCTGCCCGCGCAGAACGGGCCGGTCTGGCCGGGTCACACGGCGGCCACCGCGGCCGGCACGGCCGCTCCCGCGGCTCCCTCGGCTCCCGTGAATCCGTCGCGCCCGGACGCGACGCCGCCACCCGTCCAGGACTGAGGGCCGGCGCGCCCGTAGCGTGGGGCCCGCAGGCACAGGCGGCGGGGAAGGACGGTACGGGCACATGGGGAACGGCACGGAACGACTGGTGGTGGTCGGCGGTGACGCGGCGGGGATGTCCGCCGCGTCACAGGCCCGGCGGCTCAAGGGCCCGGCGGAGCTGGAGATCACCGCCTTCGAGCGCGGGCACTTCACCTCGTACTCCGCGTGCGGGATCCCGTACTGGATCGGCGGCCTGGTCGGCGGTCCGGACGAGCTGATCGCCCGGACGCCCGAGGAGCACCGCGCGCGGGACATCGACCTGCGGACGCGGACGGAGGTCGTGGAGCTGGACCTCGCGGGGCAGCGGGTGCGCGCCCGGGATCTGGAATCGGGCGCCGAGTACTGGACGGAGTACGACAAGCTCGTCCTGGCGACCGGCGCCCGCCCGGTCCGCCCCCGGCTGCCCGGCATCGGTGCGCACGGGGTGCACGGGGTGCAGACGCTGGACGACGGTCAGCGGCTGATGGCGGACCTGGAACGGACCGCGGGCCGCCGGGCGGTGGTCGTGGGCGCCGGGTACATCGGCGTGGAGATGGCGGAAGCCCTGCTCGGCCGGGGTTTCGAGGTCACCGTGCTGCACCGGGGCGCGCAGCCGATGTCCACGCTGGACCCGGACATGGGCGGCCTCGTCCACCGGGCGATGAACTCCATGGGCATCCGTACGGTCGCCCGCGCCGAGGTGACGGAGATCCTCACCGACGGGGAGGGCAGGGCCCGCGCGGTGGTCACGGCGGACGGTCAGGAGTACCCGGCGGACGTGGTCGTCCTCGGCATCGGCGTCGAACCGCGCACGGCCCTGGCCCGTGCGGCGGGCCTGCCGCTGGGCGAGTCGGGCGGAGTGCTGACCGACCTGTCCATGCGGGTGCGCGGCCACGAGAACATCTGGTCGGGCGGCGACTGCGTGGAGGTCCTGGACCTGGTGGCGGGCCGGATGCGGCACATCGCGCTGGGCACGCACGCGAACAAGCACGGCCAGGTCATCGGCTCGGGCGTGGGCGGCGGTTACGCGACCTTCCCGGGCGTGGTCGGCACGGCGGTGAGCAAGGTCTGCGACCTGGAGATCGCCCGTACGGGCCTGCGCGAGCGGGACGCCCTCTCCGTCGGCCTGCGCTTCGTCACGGCGACGATCAGCTCGACCAACACGGCGGGCTACTACCCGGAGGCGGCCGAGATGACGGTCAAGATGCTCGCGGAACGCCGCACGGGCCGCCTGCTGGGCTGCCAGATCGTCGGCGGCGCCGGATCCGCGAAGCGGGTGGACATCGCCGCGGTGGCCCTGACGGCCGGGATGACGGTGGACCAGATCGTCTCCCTGGACCTGGGCTACGCCCCGCCGTTCTCCCCGGTCTGGGACCCGGTGCTGGTCGCCGCCCGCAAGGCGGTCTCCGCGGTGCGGGCGGCGGGGGTCTAGGTACCGGCGTCGGCGCGGGCTCGGATCAGACCGCCGTCTGCGTGTGGACGTAGTCCACCAGGCGGGTCAGGGCGTCCGGGTTCGTCGTCGGCAGGACGCCGTGGCCCAGGTTGAAGATGTGGCCCTCCAGGCCGGCCGCGGCGTCCAGGACCTCGCGGGTCTTGGTCTCCACCGCCTCCGTGGTGGAGAAGAGGACCGCCGGGTCCAGGTTGCCCTGGAGCGCCTTGCCGGGGCCGACGCGCTTGACGGCGTCGCTCAGGGAGACGCGGTAGTCGACGCCCATGACGTCCGCGCCGGCCTCGCCCATGAGGCCGAGGAGCTCGCCCGTGCCCACGCCGAAGTGGATGCGCGGGACGCCGTACGAGGCGACGGACTGAAGGACCTTCGCGGAGGCGGGCATCACCGAGCGGCGGTAGTCCGCCGGGGCGAGCGCGCCGACCCAGGAGTCGAAGAGCTGGATCGCGGAGGCCCCGGCCTCGATCTGGACCTTCAGGAAGGAGGAGGTGATCTCCGCGAGGCGGTCCAGCAGGTCGGCCCAGAGCTCCGGGTCCCCGTACATGAGGGCCTTGGTGTGCTCGTGGTTCTTGGAGGGGCCGCCCTCGACCAGGTAGCTCGCGAGGGTGAAGGGCGCACCGGCGAAACCGATCAACGGCGTGGAGCCCAGTTCACCCGTGAGCATGCCGATGGCCTCGGTGACGTACGAGACGTCCTCAGGGGTGAGGTCGCGCAGCTGTGCGAGGTCCTCGCGGCGGCGGATCGGCTGGGCCACGACCGGGCCGACGCCCGGCTTGATGTCGAGGTCGATGCCGATGGCCTTCAGCGGGACCACGATGTCGGAGAAGAAGATGGCCGCGTCCACGTTGTGGCGCCGGACCGGCTGCATGGTGATCTCGGTGACCAGGTCGGGCCGCATGCAGGATTCCAGCATCTGCGTGCCCTCGCGCACCTTGCGGTACTCGGGGAGCGAGCGCCCCGCCTGTCGCATGAACCACACGGGGGTGTGCGGCACCGGCTCGCGCCGGCACGCCTTCAGGAAGGCGGAATCGTACGTCTGGCTCGGCGTGCCCGTGGGGCGGGTGTTGGCGCTCACGACTCAAATCTTCGCACGTATGAAGAAGTGCCCGGCCCGGCGCGGGTGTGGCTGCGCCGTACGGGCGCTCGTTCCGCCTAGTCTTCCCCGCATGGCTGCGGCTCAGGGACGATTTTCAGATGGCGCTGACGGTACGGACAGCGCGAAGGACAGCTCCGTCCCACTCCCGTTCCGGCGGGCGGTCGACGGCTTGAAGAAGGCGAGACTGCGGCAGGGGATCGAGATCGATCCCACCAAACCGCCACAGAGGCTGGCGCCCCACGCGTACGCGCTGGAGGCGGCGGTCGTGGACGGCGACGAGGACCTGGCCGACGGCCGGCTGATCCTCCTGCACGACCCGGCCGGGCACGACGCCTGGCAGGGCACCTTCCGGCTGGTAACGCTCGTACGGGCGGAACTGGAGCCGGAGATGGCCGTGGACCCGCTCCTCCCGGAGGTGTGCTGGTCCTGGCTGACGGGGGCGCTGGACGCGCGCGGGCTGACCTACGGGGAGGCGAGCGGGACCGTGACCATGGCCGCCTCGCACTACTTCGGAGGGCTCGGAGAGCGGCGGCCGGCGACCCAGATCGAGATCAGGGCCTCGTGGACGCCGCGCGAGGGGGTGGGCGGGGTGCCCGACACCGCCGCACACCTGTCGGCCTGGTGCGAACTGCTGTGCCAGATCGCGGGGCTGCCGCCGGTCGGACCGACCGAGACGGTGACCGGGGTGGTCTCGCTGCCCCAGCGGCGCGGTCCGCACCATCCCCAGGGGTAGTTCCGGGGCGGTTTCGCGAGGCCGGGGCCCCTGCGGGCCCCGCCGGACCCGCGCCGGCCCGGCTCCCGAAGCCGGGCCGGATGTCGTTACCGGGCGTCCGTTGCGGGCTTCTGATCACCCTATGATCGATCGTGCGTCCGAATTGCCCGAATTGTTACTCACCAAATCGTGATCATTCCCTAAAGCCGGGCGGGTGACGTGCCGAAGGAGTCATAGACCATCCGCACGGTTCGCACCGGCTTCCTTCCCCGAGCCGGCCGTCCCGCCACTCCCCCCCAGGAGGCCTAGGTGTCCGTTCTTCTCGAGCAGCCCGCAAGCCTGGTCGCCTACCGCCCGAACAAGCCGACGGCCATGGTCGTCGTGGCCGACCCGCGCGTGCGTTCCACCGTGACCCGCCATTTGTGGGCGCTCGGAGTACGCGACGTGATCGAGGCTTCGTCCATCGCGGAGGCCCGTCCACGCATCGGCAGCCCGCGCGACATCTGCGTGGCCGACGTGCACCTGCCCGACGGTTCCGGTCTCACCCTGCTCTCCGAGACCCGGGCCGCCGGCTGGCCGAACGGCCTGGCCCTGTCCGCCGCCGATGACATCGGCGCCGTGCGCAACGCCCTCGCGGGCGGAGTGAAGGGCTACGTCGTCACCGGTACCCGGACCAACATCGGGCTCCCGTCCCGGCCCGGCGCCGCCCCCATCGGCGCCGCCGCGGCCCGCATGCACCGCCGCCCCCCGGGTGCCCCGAGCCACCCGGGCGGCTACCGAGAGCTCTCCGGCCGCGAGGTCGAGGTCCTGCGCCTCGTCGCGGAGGGCCAGTCCAACAAGGCCATCGGCGTTTCGATGGGCCTGTCCGCCCTGACCGTCAAGTCCCACCTCGCACGGATCGCCCGCAAGCTGGGCACCGGCGACCGGGCCGGGATGGTCGCCGTCGCCCTGCGGACCGGGATCATCCACTGACCCGGCCGATACCCCCCGAAGGACCCCGGGAAAACTCCCGGAGAACCCGGGGAAACGCCCGTCCTCCCCCCTCGCGCCCGTCGCCGGAACGTTCCGGCGAGCGGCGCGGGGGCGCCCCCCCGACACCCGTCCCCGGGGCGGCGCCCCC
>NZ_JBSFDF010000050.1:0-64239 GCF_053593795.1 Streptomyces sp. NPDC002104
GTGGTCCCAGCCTCCGGCCCCGGGGGTCTTGAGTACCGGCCGGGGTGTGTCTTTTCAGCCGTCCGGCGTTTGAGGACCGGGGTCTGGGGCGGAGCCCCAGGTCTTTGGGGGTCCGGGCGCAGCCCGGTGCCCCCCCCATTCAGCCTCGCCGGCGTTTGAGGCGCGGGTCAGGGCGGAGCCCTGGGAACGGTGGAAGGGCGGGTAGGGGAACTCCGCCCCGCAGGGCAACCGGGCACCGTGGTGCGGAGCCTGTCAGAGGGTCAGTGGAACTGAGGAGGTCGGAAGCGATGAGTGAAGCGACGAGGGGGCGGCGAAGGTCGCCCCGCGGGCTGGTGGGCGGCGCCCCCGTGGAGACGTGGAGCCTCCGCTTCGACGACCGCGAGCTCCCGGCCCAGTCCGGGCAGAGCATCGCCGCCGTCCTCTGGTCCGCCGGCATCCTCGCCTGGCGCACGACCCGTGCGACCGCCGCCCCCCGCGGAGCGTTCTGCGGGATCGGGAGCTGTTACGACTGCCTCGTCACCGTCAACGGCCGCCCGAACCAGCGCGCGTGCCTCGTGCCCGCCCGCCCGGGCGACCGCGTCACCACCCAGGAAGGGACCGGCCGTGACGACCTCGCCGTGTGATCTCGCCGTCGTCGGCGCCGGCCCCGCCGGCCTCGCCGCCGCGGTCACGGCCGCCGGGCTGGGCCTGCGCGTCGTCCTGCTCGACGCGGGGGAGCGGCCCGGCGGGCAGTACTTCCGTCACCCCGCGCCCGGACTCGGCGCGGCCCGTCCCGAGGCGCTGCATCACGGATGGCCGGACTTCGCCTCGCGCGAAGCCGCCCTGCGCGGTCATGTGGCGGCCGGCCGGATCACTCATCTGCCGCAGCACCACGTCTGGACGGTGGTCCCGGAGGGTCCCGGCTGGGTCCTGCACGCCGTCGTCGGCCCCGACGAGGATCCCGCCGCGGTCCGGGCCCGGGCCGTTCTGCTCGCCACCGGTGCCTACGAGCGTCAGCTCCCCTTCCCCGGCTGGACCCTGCCCGGGGTCGTCGGGGCCGGCGGGGCCCAGGCGATGCTCAAGGGCGGGCTCGTGCTTCCGGGCAGCCGGGTGGTCGTCGCCGGGAGCGGGCCCCTGCTGCTCGCCGTGGCCGGCTCGCTCGCCGCCGCCGGAGCGCGGGTTCCGGCGGTCGTGGAGGCGGCCGCGTACACCGGCTACGCCGCCCATGTCCCCGCCCTGCTCCGCAACCCCGGGAAGCTCGCCGAAGGCGCCACGTACGGCGGGGCGTTGCTCCGGCACGGGGTGCGCGTGCTCATCCGGCACGCCGTCACCGAGGCCCACGGCACGGACCGGGTCGAGGCCGTCACCGTGGCCCGTCTCGACCGTGACTGGCGCCCGGTCCCCGGCACGGGCCGCCGCATCCCCTGCGACGCCGTGGCCGTCGGCCACGGGCTCGTGCCCCAGCTGGAACTGGCCACCGGTATCGGCTGCGCCACCCGCCTGGGGCAGGACGCCACCGTCGCTCTGGAGGTGGACGCCGGGCAGCGCACCTCCGTCCCCGGGATCTGGTCCGCCGGGGAGACCTGCGGCATCGGGGGCGCCCAGCTCGCGCTGGCCGAGGGGGAGATCGCCGCCCACTCGGTCGCGGGCCGGCCGGTTCCCGCGCGCCTCGCCCGTACCCGTACGAGGCTGCGCGCCTTCGCCGCCGCGATGGCCGGCGCGCACCGCCCGGGCCCCGGCTGGACCGGCTGGCTGCGCGAGGACACCGACGTGTGCCGCTGCGAGGAGGTGCCGGCGGGCCGGATCCGGGAGGCCGTCGAAGACCTGGGGGCACGGGACGCCCGTACGGTCAAACTCCTCACCCGGGCCGGGATGGGCTGGTGCCAGGGCCGGATGTGCGGCCCGGCCGTGGCGGCCCTCGCGGGGACCGGTCCGGCGCCCGACCGCAGGCCGCTGTCGTGCCCGGTTCCGCTCCGGCACCTCGCCGCGCTTCCCCCCGAGCCCGCCCCCGAACTTCCCTGACGGGACCGCCGACAGGGCGGCCGCACCTCTTGTGGCCACGTCGTACGCACTAGTAAAATGTCACACATCACTCTAGGGAGCCTTCACATGACCCACGCGCACACCCCCGCGCCCGCCGGTTCGGACCCCCGCACCCGCCCCTGGCACGGCATCATGGTCGCCACCACGCTGCCCCTGCGGGAAGACCTGAGCGTCGACCACGACGCGTACGCCGAGCACGTGGCCTGGCTGATCGCGGGCGGCTGCGACGGCGTCGTCCCCAACGGCTCCCTCGGCGAGTACCAGACCCTCACCGACGAGGAGCGCGCCGCCGTCGTCCGTACCGCCGTCGAGGCCGCCGGTGACGGCGCCCGCGTGATGCCCGGAGTCGCCGCCTACGGCAGCGCCGAATCCCGCCGCTGGGCCGAGCAGGCCGCCGAGGCCGGCTGCGGATCCGTGCTCCTGCTGCCGCCGAACGCCTTCCGGGCCGACGCGGACGCCGTGCGCGCCCACTACGCCGAGGTCGCCCGGGCCGGCGTGCCCGTGGTCGCGTACAACAACCCCATCGACACCAAGGTGGACCTCGTCCCGTCCCTGCTGGCCCGGCTGCACGCCGACGGCTCCATCGTCGCCGTCAAGGAGTTCAGCGGAGACGTGCGGCGCGCCTATGAGATCGCCGAACTCGCCCCGGGACTCGACCTGTTGATCGGCGCGGACGATGTGCTGCTCGAACTGGCCCTGGCCGGCGCCGTCGGCTGGATCGCCGGCTACCCCAACGCGCTCCCGCAGGCCTGCGCCACCCTCTACCGCGCCGCCGTCGCGGGAGACCTCGACACCGCCCTGCCGCTCTACAAGTCCCTGCACTCCCTGCTGCGCTGGGACTCCAAGACCGAGTTCGTCCAGGCCATCAAGCTCTCCATGGACCTCGCCGGCCGTCCCGGCGGTCCCGCCCGCCCGCCCCGCTTCCCGCTCACCGGCGAGACCGAGGCCGGCGTCCGGGCCGCCACCGAGAAGGCGCTCGCCGAGGGCCTCAGGTAACCCAGCCGAAAAGTCCGAGAGCCCGAGAGTCCGAGAGTCCGAGGGGGACTTGATGCGCACCCGAAACGTCTACCACGCGGTGGACTCGCACACCGAGGGCATGCCCACCCGGGTGATCACCGGGGGAGTCGGGGTGGTCCCCGGCGCCACCATGGCCGACAAGCGGCTCCACTTCATCGAGCACCTGGACCACCTGCGGACCCTGCTCATGTACGAGCCGCGCGGCCACTCCGCGATGAGCGGCGCCATCCTGCAGCCCCCCACCCGCCCCGACGCCGACTTCGGCGTGCTCTACATCGAGGTGTCGGGCCTGCTCCCCATGTGCGGGCACGGTACCATCGGGGTCGCCACCGTCCTGGTCGAGACGGGCATGGTGCCGGTCGTCGAGCCGGTCACCACCGTCCGCCTCGACACCCCGGCCGGGCTCGTCAGCGTCGACGTCCGGGTCGAGGACGGGGCGGCCACCGCCGCCACCTTCACCAACGTTCCCGCCTTCTGCGTGGGCCTCGACCTCAAGGCCGAGGTCCCCGGACACGGCACGGTCACCTACGACCTCGCCTACGGCGGCAACTTCTACGCCTTCGTCGAACTCGACTCCCTCGGGCTCCCCTTCGACCAGGAGCGCGGGGACGACCTGCTCGCCGCCGGCCTGGCCCTCATGGAGGCGGTCAACGCCTCCCCGGACCGGCCCGTCCACCCGGAGAACCCCTCCATCGCCGGCCTCAAGCACGTCTACCTCGCCGCCCCCGGCTCCGACGCCCGCCGCTCCCGGCACGCGATGGCCATCCACCCCGGCTGGTTCGACCGCTCGCCGTGCGGTACGGGAACCAGCGCGCGCATGGCGCAACTGCACGCCCGCGGACTCCTGCCCCTGGACACGGACTTCGTCAACGAGTCCTTCATCGGCACCGAGTTCACCGGCCGCCTCATCGGCGAGACCACCGTGGGCGGCCGCCCGGCCCTCGTGCCCACCGTCACCGGCCGGGCCTGGATCACCGGCACCGCCCAGTACTTCCTCGACCCGTCCGACCCGTTCCCCGGAGGGTTCCTGCTGTGACCGTCGTACGCACCGTGGACTACCACACCGCCGGCGAGCCCTTCCGCATCGTCGACCTCACCTCCGGGGAAGCGCCGCCCGTGCCCGGGGACACCGTCGCCGAGCGCTGCGCCACCCTCATCGGACCGGGGGGATCGGGCACGGCCCCCCGGCGCGGCCCCCTGGACGAGGTGCGGCGGCTCCTCGTGCAGGAGCCGCGCGGGCACGCCGGGATGTACGGGGGCTTCGTGGTCCCGCCCGACGACGACGGGGCCCACTTCGGGGTGCTGTTCTGGCACAAGGACGGCTACTCCACCGCCTGCGGCCACGGCACCATGGCGCTCGGCGCCTGGGCCGTGGACACCGGCCGGGTCGCCGCCCCGGACGACGGGGACGTCCAGGTACGGATCGACGTGCCCTCGGGGCGGGTCGCCGCGACCGTGCACCGCGCGGCGGGCCGCACCACCGGGGTCACCTTCCGCAACGTCCCGGCCCGCGCCACCGCCCGCAAGGTGCCCGTCGCCACCACCCTCGGCATGGCCGAGGTGGACATCGCGCACGCCGGGGCCTGCTACGCCTCCCTGCCCGCCCGGGACCTCGGCCTCGACGTCACCACCGCCTCGCTGCCCGCGCTCGTGCGGGCGGGCAGGGAGATCCGGGCCGCCCTCGCCACCCACCCCGGCACCTGGCACCCGGACGGGCCCCTCCTCTCCGGGGTGTACGGGGTGACCCTGTACGAGGAGCTCCCCGACACCCCCTTCGGGCCGCACCAGCGCAACGTCACCGTCTTCGCCGACGGGCAGACCGACCGCTCGCCCTGCGGTTCCGGCACCTCGGCGCGGCTCGCCCTGCTGGCCGAGGACGGGCGGCTGGGGGAGGGGGAGGACCTGCTGCACGAGTCGGTCGTGGGCACGGTGTTCACCGGCCGCGTCGCCGCGCGGGGACCGGCCGGCGTGGTCACGGAGGTCACCGGTACGGCGTACCGCACGGGCGAGCACCTCTTCAGCGTGGACCCGCAGGACGCGCTCGGCACCGGGTTCCTGCTGTGATCCCCCAGCTGTCGGGCGCCGAGATGGCCGGGCTGCTGACCCCGGCCGCCGCCGCGGACGCGCTGGCCGGCGTCCTGCGGGCCGGGCTGGACCCGGAGGCCTGCCCGCCGCGCAGCGCCCTGCCGGTGCCCGGCGGCGGGGAGCTGCTGCTGATGCCGGCCGCCACGGGGGCCTACGCCGGCGTGAAGGTGGCCGGGGTGGCCCCGGGGAACCCGGCGCTCGGGCTGCCCCGGATCACCGGGTCCTACCTCCTCCTGGACGGGCCCACCCTGCGCCCCCTCGCCCTGCTCGACGGGGCGGCGCTGACCACCCTGCGCACCCCGGCCGTGTCGGCGCTCGCGCTGCGCCACCTGGCCCCGGCCGGGCGGCCGCTGCGGCTGCTGCTCTTCGGATCGGGTCCACAGGCGTACGGGCACCTCGACGCGGTGCACGCGCTGCGGCAGCTGGCGGAGGTGGTGGTCGTGGCCCGTGCGGGGTCCGCGGCGGGCGCCGCCGGCGCGGAGAAGCTGGCGGCGCACGCGCGGGGGCTGGGCGTGCCCGCCCGGCCGGGGGTGGCGGCGGAGGTGGCCGACGCCGATCTGGTGATCTGCTGCACCACCTCCCGCGAACCCCTCTTCGACGGGCGGCTGATCGCGCCGGGAGCCACCGTGGTCGCGGTCGGCTCGCACGAGCCGGACGCCCGCGAGGTGGACACGGCGCTGGTCCGGCGGGCGGCCGTCTACGTGGAGTCGCGGGCGGCGGCCCTGCGCGAGGCGGGGGACCTGCTGGTCCCGGAGGCGGAAGGGGCCATCGGCGCCGGTCATATCAGCGGCACCCTGGCCGACCTGGTCGCGGGCCGGATGCCGGGTGCGGGGACGGCGAGTTGTCCACAGCTCTTCAAGAGTGTGGGCATGGCCTGGGAAGATCTCGCTGTGGCGGTGGCCTTGTTCGAGGCCGCGGGGAGCGGTGTCCACTGAGGAGCGAGCGCAACGTGACATTGTACGCTGTTCCTCCGCACGCCACTGGTGTGAGCGGTCTCGGAGGAAATGCAATGGGTGACCTGAAGCAGCACAGTCTCATCAAGGCTCAGGAACGGCTCCGCGACCAGGTCGGCCACGCCCTGCGGGCAGCCCTGATAGCGGGTGAACTGCGCCCCGGGAGCGTCTACTCCGCGCCCGGCCTCGCGGCCGAACTCGGCGTCTCGGCCACCCCGGTGCGCGAGGCCATGCTCGACCTGGCCCGCGAGGGCCTGGTGGAACCGGTCCGCAACAAGGGCTTCCGCATCACGGAGGTCAGCGAGCGCGATCTGGACCAGTACACCGAGCTGCGCACGATGATCGAGGTCCCGACCATCGGCCGGATCACGAAGATCGCCACGCCCGAGGCCCTGGAGGCCCTGCGCCCCATCGCGCAGGAGATCGTCACCAGCGCGCGCGAGCACAACCTCATCGGCTACCTGGAGGCCGACCGCCGCTTCCACCTCACCCTCCTCGGCCTCTCGGGCAACGACCGCCTGGTCGAAACGGTCGGCGACCTGCGCAAGCGCTCCCGGCTGTACGGCCTGACGGGCCTGGACGAGGCCGGCAAGCTGGTCTCCTCCGCCGAGGAGCACCTCGAGCTCCTGGACCTGATGCTCAGCGGCGACGCGGAGGCGGCCGAAGCCTGCATGACCCGCCACCTGGGCCACGTCCGCTCCCTCTGGGCCCAGGGCCGCGACGAACCGGTGGGCCGCCCGAAGGGCCGCCTGGGCGCGAACACCGGCACCCTGGGCACGACGGGCTGACCGCCCGCGCCCGGCCTGGGCAAGGCCGGGGCTCAGCGGCCCCGGCCGGAGCGGCGGGGCCGGCTCGGCCGTGGCGCCGGCGGAGGTAGAACACCCAGTCGGCCGCCGGGATTTGGACACGGCTGGATAACGGTGGATCTCGCCGGGGTCCAACCCCTTGTCAGTACAATTTCACATTACTATGTTACCGGTCACATCGTAGAGCGCGGCCCTTCACTGGAGTGACCCATGACCAAGCGCACCCAACTCGCCCTCGCCACCGCCCTGGTGGCCGCACTCGCACTCGGCGCCTCGGGCTGCTCCGACCCCAAGAAGGGCTCCGCGTCAGGGGCCGGCTCAGGGGCCGGCGCCTCCAACCCCGCCTCCGCCAACGACGGGAAGATCCTCGGCGGCACCCCCGTCAAGGGCGGCACGCTCACCGTCCTGTCCAACCAGGACTTCGCCCACCTCGACCCCGCCCGCAACTGGGTCATGCCGACCATGGACTTCGGCACCCGCCTCCTCTACCGCACCCTGGTCACCTTCAAGGCCGAGCCGGGCACGGCGGGCAGCGAGCTCGTCCCCGACCTCGCCACCGACCTCGGGACCCCCTCCAACGGCGGCAGGACCTGGACCTTCACCCTGAAGGAGGGCGTGAAGTACGAGGACGGATCGCCCATCAAGGCCCAGGACATCAAGTACAACGTCGAGCGCTCCATGGCCCCCGACCTCACCGGCGGCCCCGACTACGCCGCCCAGTACCTCGCCGGCGCCGAGGGCTACAAGGGCCCGCTCCAGGGCAAGCACCTCGACTCCGTCAAGACCCCCGACGACCGCACGATCGTCTTCGAACTGAAGCGGCCCGTCGCCGAGTTCTCCGCCACCGCGACCCTCCCCACCTTCGCCCCGGTCCCCGCGTCACAGGAGAAGGGCACGCAGTACGACGCCCGCCCGTTCTCCTCCGGCCCGTACAGGATCGAGTCGTACGACCGCGACAAGAAGCTCGTCCTGGTCCGCAACGAGCACTGGGACGCGAAGACCGACACCGTGCGCAAGGCCTACCCGGACAAGTTCGTGGTCGTCATGGGCCTCAAGGGCGGCCAGATCGACGACCGGATCATCGCCGGGGAGGGCGCCGACGCCTCCTCCGTCCAGTGGTCCGACATGCGGCCCGAGAGCGCCCCCAAGGTGCTGCCCAAGCCGGAGATCAAGTCGCGGCTGCTGGCCGAGTCCCAGGGCTGTACCGAGATGCTCCAGATGAACAACTCCCGCGCCCCCTTCGACGACCCGAAGGTCCGCGAGGCACTCCAGTACGCCGTCGACAAGGAGGCCGTGGTCACCGCGGGCGGCGGCCCGGCGCTCAACGAGGTCGCCACCGCCTACCTGCCGCCCGCCCTCTCCGGCGGCAAGCAGGCCGACACCCTGAAGATCGCACCGGCCGGCGACCCCGCCAAGGCCAAGGAACTCCTCAAGGCCGCGGGCAAGGAGACCCTGAAGGTCACCCTGGCCGTCTCCACCGGCGACAAGGGCAAGGCCGAGGCCGTCCAGCAGGGACTGGCCCGCGCGGGCGTCGAGGTCGTCATCGACACCGTCGACCCGGGCGCCTACTACGACGTCATCGGCGACACCACCACCGCCCCCGACCTCGTCCTGTCCGGCTGGTGCCCCGACTACCCCTCCGGCTCCACCTTCCTCCCCTTCGTCTTCGACGGCCGCACCATCAAGGCCAAGGGCAACTCGGGCAACTACTCCCAGTTCAAGGACGACGCGACGATCAAGCGCATCGACGAGATCAACGCCATGGCCGACGCCAAGCAGGCCAACCAGGCCTGGATCGACCTCGACGCCGAGATCATGAAGAAGTCCCCGGCCGTCCCCGTCCTGCTGGAACGCAAGCCGCTGCTCGTCGGCACCAACATCGCCGGAGCCTTCGGCCACCCCGTCTGGGTCGGCCAGCTCGACTACGCCACCATCGGCCTCAAGGACCCGGCCAAGAGCCAGGGCCAGGGCTGAAGATGACCGCCGCCAGCGCCGTCCCGCCCGCACCGGCGACGGACGCGGCGGCGGCCAAGGAGATCCCTCCCGGCAGCAGCCCCTGGCAGCTCGCCCGGCGGGAACTCCGCCGCCGCCCCGCCGTCCGCGTCAGTCTCTGCGTCGTCCTGCTCTTCGTCCTGATGGCCGCCACCGCCCCCTGGCTGGGCGCGCTGGGCGGCTGGTCCCCGGACGAGTTCGACAAGTCCGCCATCGACCCCTACCTCGGCGGCCAGCCGCTGGGCTCCTTCGGCGGGATCAGCCCCGACCACTGGCTCGGCGTGGAACCCGTCAGCGGCCGCGACCTGTTCGCCCGCGTCGTCCACGGCGCCCAGGTCTCGCTGCTCATCGCCTTCACCGCCACCGCCATCGTGGTCGTGGCGGGCACCGCCGCCGGAATCGCCGCCGGCTACTTCGGCGGCCGCACCGACGCCGTCCTGTCCCGGCTGATGGACCTGACGATGTCCTTCCCGTCCCTCATCTTCATGATCGCGATGCTGTCGGTGGCCAAGGACGTCAACCGCATCGTCCTCATGACCGTCGTCATCGGCGTGTTCGGCTGGCCCGGCGTCGCCCGCGTCGTCCGCGGCCAGGCCCTCTCCCTCAAACACCGCGAGTACGTGGACGCCGCCCGCGTCGGCGGGGCGAGCTCCTGGCGGATCCTGACCCGCGACATCCTGCCGGGGGTCTCCGGTCCGGTCATCGCCTACACCACCCTGCTCATCCCCGGCATGATCAGCACCGAGGCCGCGCTCAGCTACCTCGGCGTGGGCGTGCGCCCGCCCACCCCCTCCTGGGGCCAGATGATCGCCGAGTCCGTGGCCTTCTACGAGACCGACCCCATGTACTTCGTCATCCCCAGCCTCTTCCTCTTCCTCGCGGTCCTCGCCTTCACCCTGCTCGGCGACGCCCTGCGCGACATCCTCGATCCGAGGGGCGGCCGGACGTGATCCTCTACCTCGCGCGCCGGCTGCTCGCCCTGGCCGGCGTCCTCCTGGCCATCGCCGCCGTCACCTTCCTCATCTTCTACGTGCTCCCCTCCGACCCGGCCGCGGCCGCCTGCGGCAAGACCTGCAGCGCCGAGCGGCTGGCCGACGTACGCGCGTACCTCGGCCTCGACCGGCCGCTGTGGCGGCAGTTCGGCGATTTCCTCACCGGGATCTTCACCGGACGCACCCTCGGCACCGGCCAGTACGCCGTCCAGTGCGACTTCCCCTGCCTGGGCTACTCCTACGAGAACTCCCTGCCCGTGTGGGACCTGCTGATGGACCGGCTCCCGGTCTCCGCCTCCCTCGCCGTCGGCGCCGCCGCCCTCTGGCTCGTCCTCGGCCTCGGCGCGGGAGTCACCGCCGCCCTGCGCAAGGACACGGCCACCGACAAGGCCCTCATGGTCGGCGCGGTCGCCGCCGCCTCCCTGCCCGTCTACTTCACCTCCGTGATGCTCATCTACGGAGTCATCCGCATCGCCGGGCTCCTGCCCTACCCCACCTACCAGGCCTTCACCGACAACCCGCTCGCCTGGGCGAGCAACCTGCTCCTGCCCTGGACCGCGCTCGCCCTGCTCTACGCCGCCATGTACGCACGCCAGAGCCGCGGTTCGATGATCGAAGCGATGGCCGAGCCGTACATCCGCACCGCCCGCGCCAAGGGAATGCCCGAGCGCACCGTCGTGGTGAAACACGGACTGCGCTCCGGGATGACCCCGATCCTCACCCTCTTCGGCATGGACCTCGGTGGCCTGCTCGCCGGCGCCGTCATCACCGAGTCCATCTTCGGACTCCCGGGCATCGGGCGGCTGTTCTACGGGGCCCTGGTCAGCTCGGACCAGCCCGTGGTGCTCGGAGTCACCCTGCTGGCCGCCTTCTTCATCGTCGTCGCGAACCTCGCCGTCGACCTCCTGTACGCCGTCGTCGACCCGAGGGTGAGGTACTGATGGCTCCGTCTCCCGAAGCGCCACCGCTGCTCCAAGTCCGGGACCTGCACGTCATCTTCACCACCCCGCGCGGCACGGTGCGCGCCGTCGATTCCCTCGGCTTCACCGTCGAGGCCGGCCGCACGCTCGGCATCGTCGGAGAGTCCGGCTCGGGCAAGTCCGTCACCTCCCTCGCCGTCATGGGCCTGCACCGGGGCGCCGAGATCGGCGGCTCCATCGCCCTGGAGGGACAGGAGCTGACCACCAAGTCCGAGAAGGAGCTCTCCACGCTGCGCGGCCGCAAGATGGCCATGATCTTCCAGGACCCGCTGTCCAGCCTGCACCCCTACTACACGGTCGGCGAGCAGATCGCCGAGCACTTCCGGGTCCACTTCCGGGCCGGCCGGGCCGCCGCGAAACGCCGCGCCGTCGACATGCTCGGCGAGGTCGGCATCCCCGAACCCGCCCGCCGGGCGGGGGAGTACCCGCACCAGTACTCCGGCGGCATGCGCCAGCGCGCGATGATCGCCATGGCACTGGCCTGCGAGCCCGACCTGCTCATCGCCGACGAGCCCACCACCGCCCTCGACGTCACCGTGCAGGCCCAGATCCTGGAGCTGATCGCCGGGCTCCAGCAGGAGCGCGGACTCGGCGTCGTCATGATCACCCACGATCTGGGCGTGGTCGCCCGGGTCGCCCACGAGGTGCTCGTCATGTACGGCGGCCGGGCAGCCGAACAGGCCCCGGTGGACGCCCTGTTCGCAGACCCGGCGCACCCGTACACCCGCGGGCTCCTGGACTCCCTGCCCCGCCTGGACGACGCCGACGACGCGCCCCTGCGCGCCATCCCCGGCTCCCCGCCCTCCCTGCTCGCCCCCGCCCCCGGCTGCGCCTTCGCCCCGCGCTGCGGGGTCGCCGCCGCGGGCGGGGAGGCGGAGGGGGAGCGCTGCCGGACCGAGCGGCCCGAACTCGCGGCGTACGGGTCCGGCCGAAAGGCGGCGTGCCACTTCGCCGGCGGCGCGATCCCGTCCGCCGCGGGCCCGCCGGGGCCGCGGGCCACACCCGGCGAGAACGCTGCCCAGGGGGTGTCCCGATGAGCGGGACAGCGGCCCCGGCGCGGGGCCCCGCCATGGCGGCCCGAGAGGAACAACCTCTCCTGCGCGTGCGCGAGCTCACCATGACCTTCCCCGGCAAACGCACCGCGACCGGACGCCGGGGGGCGCCCGTGCGCGCCGTCGACGGAGTCTCCTTCGACCTGGAGCCGGGCCGGACCCTGGGCCTCGTGGGGGAGTCGGGCTGCGGGAAGTCCACCACCGGGCGGATGCTCGTCCGGCTGCTGGAACCGACTTCCGGAAGCGTGGAGTTCGACGGCACGGACATCAGCCGGCTCTCCCAGCGCGCCCTGCGCCCGCTGCGCCGCGACCTCCAGATGGTCTTCCAGGACCCGCATTCCTCCCTCAACCCCCGCCAGACGGTGGCCCGGATCATCTCCGACCCCCTGCTGGTGCGGGGGTCGGGCGCGGCGGACGCCCGCCGCCGGGCCGCCGGCCTGATGGAGCTCGTCGGGCTGATCCCGGAGCACATCGACCGCTATCCGCACGAGTTCTCCGGCGGTCAGGCCCAGCGCATCGGCATCGCCCGGTCGCTCGCCACCAACCCCCGGCTGATCGTCGCCGACGAACCGGTCTCGGCGCTCGACGTCTCCGTGCAGGCACAGATCGTCAACCTGATGGAGCGGCTGCGCGCCGAACTGGGCCTGGCCTACGTGTTCATCGCGCACGACCTCTCGGTCGTCAAACGGGTCAGCGACCGGGTCGCCGTCATGTACCTCGGCCGGATCGTGGAAATGGGCGACAAGAAGTCGCTCTACGAGAACCCCCAGCACCCGTACACCAGGGCGCTGTTGTCCGCCGTCCCGCTGCCCGACCCGGCGGCGGAACGGCGGCGCGAGCGGATCGTGCTGCTCGGCGACCCGCCGAGTCCGGCCGCCCCGCCCCCGGGCTGCACCTTCCACCCCAGGTGCCCCGTGGCGCAGGAGATCTGCCGCACCGAACGGCCGCTGCTGCGGACGGTCGCCTCCCGCGAGGTGGCCTGCCACCTGGCCTAGGCCGTCTCTTTCGGATCTAGCCGCGCACGCCCGGGGGACCGGCGGGGAACCCGGGTACGGGGGAGGGCCCCGGAGCGACGATCTCGCTCCGGGGCCCTACTCCACCCAGGCCGGGTCGTCGAAGAGGGCCTGCACCTCGCCGACCAGGCGCGCCGTGTGGAATCCGTCCGCGGCGGCGTGGTGCACCTGGACGGCGAGGGGGAGCAGGGTGCGGCCGTCCCGCTCGGTGTACCGGCCGAAGGTGAAGATCGGCGCCAGGTGGTCCCAGCCGTCGCCGATGGTGAGGTTGAACCCGGTGAAGGAGGCCCAGGGCAGGCTCGACACGTCGAACGCGTTGGCCGGAGGCTCCCCTTGGGGGAAGAACTCCGTGGCGCGACCGTGTTCCGCCAGCAGCGGGGCGGCGGCGTCGTGGAAGGCGCCGAAGTCGGGGTCGTGGGGTGCCCATACGTTCGCGAATGTCTCGCGTTCCGGGTTGAAGATGGTGAAGGCCGGGTGCACGACGGGCCAGACGGCCGGGTCGCCCGAGGCGGTCAGGCACATCCTGAACTCCTCGTGCCGGTTGACGACCGTCGAGAGCGCCCAGATCTGGGCGGGGTAGGTCTTGCGCCGCGAGGCGCGCAGCGCCGCCGCGAAGGCGGTGGCGTCGAGCTCCACCGTCATCGAGTACGTGCACGGAACGCGCCGGCGGTAGTGCTCGAAGTGCTGCCGGCGCGGCCACGTGTCGAGGTCGATCGGAATCGGAAGGGGAGCAGGCATCGGGCCAGCCTGGCAGAGGGGCCGGTGCCCACGGAATCGATTTCCGGGGGCCCGGGCGTGCGGCCCGGGGCGGGGCCGCACGGTCCTCCCGGGCCGGGCCATGCGGCACGGCTCGGCTCAGGCCAGGCCCAGCTCCTTGCGGAAGAACTCCAGCTCCAGCGCCATGATCTTCTCCCGCACCCCGCCCGGGGTCATGTGGGTGACCCCCGGCAGCGCGAGGAGCTGGTGCGGGCGGCCCGCGTCGGTCAGGGCCTGCGAGAGCCGCAGGGTGTGCGAGGGGTGGACGTTGTCGTCGGCCAGCCCCGTGACCAGCAGCAGCGGCCGGCGCAGCCCCGCCGCGTCGGCGAGCAGGCTGTCCCGTTCGTACGCGTCACCCGACCGCGGCTGGTCCTGGGGCAGCCCCAGGTACCGCTCGGTGTACGCCGTGTCGTACTGCCGGAAGTCGGTCGGCGCGGCCCCGGCGGCCGCCGCGTGGAAGACGTCCGGGCGGCGCAGCACCGCGAGCGCCGACAGGTACCCGCCGTAGGACCAGCCGCGGATGCCCACCCGGGTCAGGTCGAGGTCGCCGTGGCGCGCCCCGAGCGCCCGCAGGGCGGCGACCTGGTCCTCCAGGGTGACCTCGGAGAAGCCCCGGTGCATGGCGTGCGTGTGGCGCGGAGAGACGTAGGCCGTGCCGCGGTTGTCGACGGTGACCACGGCGAAGCCCTGGTCGGCCCACCACTGCCGGTGCTGCCAGCGGCGCGGCTCGGCGCTGACGTCCTGCATGCCGGGGCCGCCGTAGCTGTCCATCAGGACGGGCAGCCGGGTGCCGGGGACGTGCCCGCGCGGCAGGACCAGGGCGGTGGGCACCGCGTGTTCGGTGACCCGCTCCAGCACCGGGACCACCCGGTACGGCAGCGGCTGCGACAGGTCGCCGGGGACGAACTCGCGCCCGTCGGGGCTCCGCAGGACGCGCCGGATCCCGTCGGCGTCGGCGGAGGTGAGCAGCAGCGCCCCCGCCGCGGCCTGGACGGAGTGCACCCCGGGCCCGTCCGCGAGCGGGGTCAGGGCGCCCGTGTCCGGGTCCAGCAGGAGCACCTGCTGCTCGGAGGGGTCGCGCTGCCCGGCCTCGATCAGCAGGAGGTTCCCGTGGGCGCCGGCCACCCTGCGGACCTGGAGCCCGTCCCCGGTGAGGAGCGCGCCGTCCAGCGCCAGCGCGCGGGCGGCCCCGCCGGGGGTGTCGGCCGAGGTGAGCATCCGGCCGTCGGCCAGGCGCGCCGGGGTGCCGGGGAGCAGGGGGTCCACCCACTGGGGGTGCGTGGTGCGCGACAGCTCCCGGGTCCGGCCGGTGTCCGGGTCGGCGCGGAGCAGCAGGACGGTCTGCTGGAGCCGGTCCTGCACGGTGAGCAGGATCTCGTCGGGCCCGGTGTCACCCGGGTGCCATTGGGCGTCGGAGACGTACGGGTATGTCCCGGCGTCCCAGTCGAGCCGTACGGCGGCGTCCGGGCCCGGTCCGAGCACCCACAGCTGCACGTCGGCGTTGGGGCCGCCCGCTTCGGGGTACGCGAAGTCCTCGGCCGGCAGCTCCGGGTGCGCCGGGTCGGCGAACCAGCGCCGCTGGAGGGCGGATTCGTCGACGCGGGCGGCCAGCAGGCGCTCCCCGTCGGGGGACCACCAGTGCCCCCGGTGCCGGCCGAGTTCCTCGGCGGCGGCGAACTCCGCCACGCCCCAGCGGGCTTGGTCGTCGGGGCCGACCCGGCCGCCGGGCACGGTGTGCAGGGCGTCGCCGGTGACGTAGGCGACGCGCGAGCCGTCGGGGCTCGGGCGCGGATCGAAGACGGGCCCCGCGGTGGGGATCTCCTCGGGCCGCGCGGGCGCTCCGGCGTCGCCCGCGCGGGCGCCTTCGTACACGGTCCGGTACAGGCGGCCGTAGAGGGCGAACACGGCGGTGCGCCCGTCGGCGGAGAGCGCGTACGAGCCGATCCCGGCGGCGACGAGCCGCGAGCGTTCGCGCAGCCGGCGCTCGGCGGCGGGGAGGGGCGCGGGCTCGGGGGACAGCACGCGGGGGTCGGCGAGCAGGGTTTCGGCGCCGGTGGCGGTGTCCAGGACCCAGAGGCTGTCGAAGGGATCGGTGGGGCCGCTGGAGCGGAGGAACCACAGGAGCCGGCCTTCGTCGCCGAAGGAGAAGGCACGGGGGGCGCCGTGGGTGAACCGGGCGGTGCTCGCGGAGAGCCTGAGGAAGTCATCCATGCGATCCATGGAGACAGTGTGCCATGTGAAATACTACACGACATATATCACACAACACATGCCACATGGCCTAGGCCGTTCGAGTGGTGACACCCCCGGTACAGGTTTAGCGTCGAAAAAGTGGACCCGAACGCTACGCCCAGCACCAGCACCGGGACCGAAGGCACGGTCCGGGGCACCGAAGGCCGTCACGGACTAGCTCTGTTCGTGCTCGCCTCGTGCCAGCTCATGGTCGTTCTCGACATCACCATCGTGAACATCGCGCTGCCGCACATCCAGACCGCACTCGACTTCTCCACCGAGAGCCTGTCCTGGGTCGTCAACGCCTACACCCTCACCTTCGGCGGGCTGCTGCTCCTCGGCGGCCGCACCGGCGACATCCTCGGCCGGCGGCGCGTCTTCATCTTCGGTGTCCTGCTCTTCGGCCTGGCCTCGCTGCTGGGCGGATTCGCCCAGAACGCGGGCCAGTTGATGGGTGCCCGAGCCCTCCAGGGCGTCGGCGGCGCCATCGCCTCCCCGACCGCCCTCGCACTGATCACCACGACCTTCCGCGAAGGACCCGAACGCAACCGGGCCTTCGGCGTCTTCGCCGGCGTCTCCGCCGGCGGCGGCGCGATCGGACTGCTGGCCGGCGGGGTGCTCGTCGAATGGCTCAACTGGCGCTGGGTGCTCTTCGTCAACGTGCCGATCGCGCTGCTGATCGCGCTGGTCGCCCCGAGGGTGATCCGTGAATCCCCGCGCCGGCCCGGTCACTTCGACCTCGCGGGCGCCCTGCTCTCCACCATCGGCATGGTGGCCCTGGTCTACGGATTCATCCGCGCGTCCCAGGACGGCTGGCGGGACGGGCTGACGCTCGGCTCCTTCGCGGTGGCCGTGGTCCTGCTGAGCCTCTTCGTCGTCAACGAACGGCGCTCGCCCCAGCCCATCACCCCGCTGCACATGTTCGCCGACCGCAACCGGGCCGGTACGTACGCGATCATGCTCTTCTTCGCCTGCGCGATCTTCGGCATGTTCTTCTTCCTGACCCTCTTCGTGCAGAACGTGCTGGGCTTCAGCCCCCTGCGGGCCGGACTCGCCTTCCTGCCGGTCAGCGCGATGATCGCGGTGACGGCGGGGATCACCTCCCAGGGGCTGCCGAAGTTCGGGCCCAAACCGTTCATGGTGACCGGCTCCCTGCTCGCCGCCGCCGGCCTGGCCTGGCTCACGCAGACCGACATCCACTCGACGTACCTCGGCAGCATCCTGGGACCCATGCTGCTGTTCGCCGCGGGCATGGGCATGCAGTTCGTGTCCCTGACCCTGATGGCGCTCTCGAACGTCCCCGACCGGGAATCGGGCGCGGCCTCCGGACTCCTGAACGCGATGCAGCAGATCGGCGGTTCCCTGGGCCTGTCGATCCTGGTCACGGTGTTCGGCACGGCCAGCCGCAACGAGGCCAGGGACCAGGCGGGCAGCTTCCTGCGCACCGCCACACCCGAGCAGAAGCTCTTCTTCGCCAGGACCAAGCAGTACCCCAAGCCCTGGAGCGACCAGGTCCTCACCTCCGGCGTCAGCGCCGCCTTCGTGGCGGCAGCCGCGTTCACCCTGGTCACGGCGCTGATCGCCCTGTTCGTCATCCAGGTCCGGCCCTCGGACCTCGCCCGCCTCCAGGGCAACCACACACCGGCGGCGGGCGCCTGACCCCTCCGGGGCCCCTCAGCTGCCCAGGCGGCGGATGCGGCAGCGCGCCGGACCGGTGGCGCGCAGGGTGATCCCGGCGACGACGGGGATCTCGGTGTCCACCGCCTCGAACTCGTAGGCCCGGAGCAGCATCGCCAGCGCGATCACCGACTCCAGCATGGAGAAGTGCTGGCCGATGCAGGCGCGCGGGCCGCCGCCGAAGGGCAGCCAGGCGTAGCGCGGCCGCGCCGCCTCCGCCTCCGGGGTGAACCGGTCCGGATCGAAGCGCTCCGGGTCCGGCCAGTAGCCGGGGTGGCGGTGGATCACCCACGGCGCGACGATCACATCGGCGCCGGCCGGGATGGTGTGCCCGTCCACCTCGGCCGCGGCGACCGAGCGGCGGCCGAGGACGGGGGCGGCCGGGTAGAGCCGCATGGCCTCCTTGAGCACCTGGGTGAGGTACGGGAGCCGGTCGAGGTCGGCGGCCCCGGGCGTACGGTCGCCCAGCACCTCGGCGATCTCGGCGCGGGCCCGGTCCTGGAACCCGGGATGGCGGGCCAGCAGGTGGAGGGAGAAGGCGAGCGAGGTGGCGGTCGTCTCGTGCCCGGCGAGCAGGAAGATCAGCACCTGTTCGCGCAGCTCGGTCGCGTCGAACTCCCCGTCGTCCTCGCTGCTCGCGGCGGCGAGCAGCGACAGCAGATCCTCCCCTTCACCACTGCTGCTGCCACTGCGGCGCTCGGCGATGATTCCGTCGCAGACCGCGTACAGCTCGTCCATCGCGGCGGCCGCCCGCTTGTTGCCCGGAGTGGGCCAGTCCCGGGGGACGTTGACGGGGGAGTAGCCGCGGCGCATCACATAGGCGGTGATGACCGGGAAGGACCGGTCCACGACGTCGGCGGTGGCGTCCACGTCCGTCCCGAAGAGGATCCGGGACACGGCGCGCAGCGCGAGCGTCATCATCTCGTCCGCGACGTCGACGACCCCGCCCGGGGCCGCCTCCCAGGCGGCGAGGGTGGACGCGGTCTCGGTCGCCACCGCGTCCGCGTACCCGTCCACCCGGCGCTTGGTGAACAGCGGCTGCACCAGCCGCCGCTGGCGCAGGTAGTCCTCGTCCTGGCTGGTGAGCAGCCCGTTGCCGAGGGCGTCGCGCACCTCCTGGTAGAGGGCGTTGTCCTTGCGGAAGTTGGCCGCCTGCGAGGCCAGGACCTGCTGCGCCCCCTCCGCCGAGAACACGCAGTGCAGCTCGGTGCGCAGCCCCGGCGGACCGGCCGTGATCCGCACGACGTCGCCGTGCCGCTGCTGCGCCCGCCGGTACGTACCGAGGGCGTCCGACTTCAGGTCGGCGAGCGACCCGAGGAGCGGGGCGCCTTCCAGGCGGGGTGTCCCCGTACGGTCGCTGATACCTGCCCGTGGTGCTCGCGCTGCTGATGCCATGGCTCCGCCCTCAGAACTGTGCCGAACTGTGCCGAACTCCGCCGACAGGCCGATTCTGAGGGCGGCGGCCCACGGGGCGGGAGGCCCGCCGGAGCATCAGGCCGAATATCGCCCCCGCCGGACCGGGGCGGCGCCGGCGCGGCGGCCCCGGCGCCGCATGGTGGGGGCGCCGAGGTCCCCGGGGCCGCGGACGGGCCGCCGCCGAAGGATCGTTACGCCACCAACTCGCCCTCCCGTCAAGCCAGTCGGACCTCCAGAGCGACACGCTCACCATCGGGTGAGGATGCCCGTGCGGCCGGCGCGGGGCCGCGACAGTGGGCGCATGATCATCTCTGCCCTGCGCCGTCGAGCCGCCGTCCTCGCGACGGCCCTCGCCGCCGCCCTGCTCCCCCCGGCCTCCGCGTCCGCCGCCGCCCCGGCCGCCGCCCCCGGATCGCTCCACGCGGCGGCTCCCGCGAACTCCTGCCCCCGGGTCCAGAACCACCTCTTCGCCGCCGCCGACGAACGCGTGGAGGTGGAGCGCATCACCCCCTCCCCGTCCTGGAGGATCAACTGCAAGCAGCTCTACCGCTCGGACGGCCGCCCGCCGTCGGTGGTCTTCGAGGAGGGCTTCCTCCCGAGGGACACCCTGAACGGCCAGTACGACATCGAGAGTTACGTCCTGGTCAACCAGCCCTCCCCGTACGTCTCCACCACCTACAACCACGACCTCTACAAGTCCTGGAAGAGCGGCTGGAACTACTACATCGACGCCCCGGGCGGGGTGGACGTCAACCAGACCATCGGCGACACCCACAAGTACGCCTCCCAGGTCGAGGTGGCCTTCCCGGGCGGCATCGCCCGCGCGTTCATCGTGGCCGTCTGCCCGGTGGACACGGTGAAGAAGGTGGAGATCATGGACCGCTGCGAGGACAACCCGTACTACGAACCCTGGCGCACCAACTACCCCGGCTGATGGCCCCCTTGCCGGTGCGGCCGGCCGGAGGGCCGGCTTTCGGGCCGCCGCGGCCGTGGCCGGCCGCACCGGCTCGCACACCGGTCCGTCCCGCCCGGTCGGCGAGACCCCCGCCGACGGGGCGAACGGCGAGAACGGCAGACTGGGGCCCATGGACTCAGGACTTGCCGCCCTGCTGGGTGCCGCCGTTGGTTCCGTCACCACCCTCGGGGCCGCGATCGTCAACGGCCGTGCTCAGGCCCGGTCCCAGCACGCCCAGTGGAGCCGTCAGCATCGCCGCGACGCGTATGCGGGCTACCTCGGCGCCCTCCATGACCGCGACATGGCCATGGACGCCGTTCTCGACGCGCTGCGTGCGGATCGGCCCGACCTCCCCGATGTGGACGAGAAAACGGGCCGCTTCGTCACCCTGGCCCGGGAGGTCCACCGCGCCGGCGAACTCGTCATCCTCGAAGGCCCGGCGTCGCTCGCGCAGGCCGCCGAACGCGTGGCCCAGGCCTCCAGTGCTCTCTCGCACGTCGTGCGGCGCATGGCTGAGAACGCCCACGCGGGAATCACCGCGCACAAGGCCGAGGACACCGCCCTTGCCGCCGAACGGGAGCGGGCCCTCTACCAAGCGGTCAAGGACTTCCGCCTCGCGGCCCGCGGCAGCATCGACGGAACCCGCTGACCCGGCGTTCCAGGCGGTCCCGGGCAGGTCCCGGGAGCATGACGAAGGCCCCGCCGCGGAGTTCACGGCGAGGCCTTCCTCGTGTGCGGGTGCGTGGAGGGCCGGGACCGGGACCTAGATGTCCCTGAAGATCTCGATCTGGGCGCCCACCGAGTTGAGGCGCTCCGCCAGTTCCTCGTAGCCGCGGTTGATGACGTAGACGTTGCGCAGGACCGAGGTGCCCTCGGCCGCCATCATCGCCAGGAGGACGACCACCGCCGGGCGCAGGGCCGGCGGGCACATCATCTCCGCCGCGCGCCAGCGGGTGGGGCCCTCGACCAGGACGCGGTGGGGGTCCAGGAGCTGGAGGCGGCCGCCGAGGCGGTTGAGGTCCGTGAGGTAGATCGCGCGGTTGTCGTACACCCAGTCGTGGATCAGGGTCTGGCCCTGGGCCACGGCCGCGATGGCGGCGAAGAAGGGGACGTTGTCGATGTTCAGCCCGGGGAAGGGCATCGGGTGGATCTTGTCGATCGGCGCTTCGAGCTTCGACGGGCGGACGGTGAGGTCCACCAGGCGGGTGCGGCCGTTGTCGGCGGTGTACTCGGGGGAGCGGTCGTGGTCGAGGCCCATCTCCTCCAGGACCGCGAGCTCGATCTCCATGAACTCGATCGGGACCCGGCGGATGGTGAGTTCGGATTCCGTGACGACCGCCGCGGCCAGCAGGCTCATCGCCTCGACCGGGTCCTCCGAGGGGGAGTAGTCCACGTCCACGTCGATGTTCGGGACGCCGTGGACGGTGAGGGTCGTGGTGCCGACGCCGTCGACCCGGACGCCGAGCGCCTCCAGGAAGAAGCACAGGTCCTGGACCATGTAGTTGGAGGAGGCGTTGCGGATGACGGTGGTGCCGTCGTGCCGGGCGGCGGCCAGCAGCGCGTTCTCGGTGACGGTGTCCCCGCGCTCGGTCAGCACGATCGGGCGGTCCGGGGAGACCCCGGACTCGACCTGGGCGTGGTAGATGCCCTCGGTCGCGGTGATGTCCAGGCCGAAGCGGCGCAGGGCGATCATGTGCGGCTCGATGGTGCGGGTGCCGAGGTCGCAGCCGCCCGCGTAGGGCAGCTTGAAGTGGTCCATCCGGTGGAGGAGGGGACCGAGGAACATGATGATGCTGCGGGTCCGGCGGGCCGCGTCCGCGTCCATGGCGTCCATGTCGAGGCGGGCCGGCGGTACGAGTTCCAGGTCGACGCCGTCGTTGATCCAGCGCGTGCGGACGCCGATGGAGTTCAGGACCTCCAGGAGGCGGTAGACCTCCTCGATGCGGGCGACCCGGCGAAGGACCGTACGGCCCTTGTTGAGCAGGGAGGCGCACAGCAGGGCCACGCACGCGTTCTTGCTCGTCTTGACGTCGATGGCGCCGGACAGGCGGCGGCCGCCGACCACGCGCAGGTGCATCGGGCCGGCGTAGCCGAGGGAGACGATCTCGCTGTCGAGGGCTTCCCCGATGCGCGCGATCATCTCAAGGCTGATGTTCTGGTTGCCGCGCTCGATCCGGTTCACGGCGCTCTGGCTGGTGCCGAGGGCGTCCGCGAGCTGACTCTGTGTCCAGCCCCGGTGTTGCCGGGCGTCACGGATGAGCTTGCCGATGCGTACGAGGTAGTCGTCTGCCATGGGTGCACCGTATCTCAGATATGAGATGTTGATCGAGTCGGGTGTGGCAGACGGGTGGCGGTGGGGCGCGGGTGGGCCGCCGACGGGGGTTACCGGTCGTCAGCTTCCATCGTGGGGCCGCCGGGTGCGTGGTGCGCGACGAGCCGGACGAGCAGCTCGACGAGCTGCTCGCGCTCCTGTGGGGACAAAGGGGACAGAAACTCCTCCTGGGCCGCGGCGAGCAACTGCTCCAGCCTGCGCAGCCGGCGCCTCCCGGCGGTCGTGAGGGTGATGACGTTGCGCCGCCGGTCGGCGGGGTCGGGGGTGCGCTCGACCAGTTCGCGCGCGGCGAGTTCGTTGATGACGGCGACCAGGTCGCTGCGGTGGATGGTGGTGCGGCCGCTCAGGGCCGCCTGGCTGGCGGGTCCGAACTCGTCCAGGGCGACCAGGGTGGCGTAGTGCCATTTGTGCGCGTCTGCCCCGCCCAGTTCCTCGGTGACGAGCCGGGAGGCGTGCGCCGAGGCCTGTGAGAGCAGTCGGCTGGGCTGTTCGCGCAGTCGCGCCGGGAGGGCGGGGGCGTCCCGGCCTTCTTCTTCCGTGGTCATGCCGGGATCGTACCCCTTGCGTTCGTGGCACTAACGATTTATTTTCGTTGGTGTCACGAACGTTAGTCACGCCAACGAATGACGAAACGGATGGTCCCGCCATGCCCGTCACCCGCGTACTCGACTCGACGATGTACTACGAGGAGCTCGGCGCCCCCGACGGCGTCCCCTTCGTCTTCCTGCACGGCAACCCGACCTCCTCCCACCTGTGGCGGCGCGTGCTGCCCCGGATCGGGGGCGGGGTCCGCGTCCTCGCCCCCGACCTCATCGGGATGGGCCGCTCCGGCAAGCCCGGCGGCGCGTACCGCTTCGCCGACCACGCCCGCTACCTCGACGCCTGGTTCGAGGCCCTGGGGATCGGGGAGGCCGTCCTCGTGGGCCAGGACTGGGGCGGCGCGCTCGCCTTCGACCGGGCCGCCCGCCACCCCGGGACGGTCCGCGGCCTCGCCTTCATGGAGACGATCCTGCGGCCGGTGGGCTGGTCGGAGTTCCCGGCCCCCGCCCGCCCCCGCTTCGAGGCGCTGCGCACCCCGGACGTGGGGGAGGAACTGGCCCTCGACCAGAACCTCTTCATCGAGGACAGCCTGCACAGGACGGTCCTGACCCCGCTCTCCGCCGCCGACCACGCCGTCTACGCCGCCCCCTACCCCACCCCCGACAGCCGGCGGCCCCTGCTGCAGTGGGGGCGCTCCATGCCGATCGACGGGGAACCGGCCGACGTCACCGCCCGGGTGGAGGCCTACGGCGACTGGCTCGCCGGCAGCCCCGGAGTGCCCAAGCTGCTGCTGACCTTCGACGGCTCACCCACGCTGATGATCACCCCGGAGCTGGTGAAGTGGAGCGAGGAGAACATCTCCGCGCTGGAGACCGAGTACTGCGGCGCCGCCGCCCACCTCTGCCCGGAGGACCGGCCCGAGGAGATCGCCGCCGCCGTCACGGCCTGGGCCGCCCGCCACGGCCTGTCGGGCTGAGCGGCCGGGGCCCGGGGGCGGGGCACCCGGGGCGGGCGCCCGGGGCGGGGGCCCGGAAGGACCCCCGCCCCGGGCCCCCTCAGTGCCCGCAGGCGTGGTGCCGGCCCTTGCCGCCACCGCCGCCGCCACCGTCACCGCCGTGGACCGAGGCGTACGAGGCCGGGCGCGCGCCCGCCGCCGCGGCGCGGGCCAGCCGGGCCGCGGCCGCCCGGCCCGCCGCCGAATCCGCCTCGTGCACCACGCGGCCGCCGGCCAGGGTCATCCGTACGCCCGTCCCGCTGATGTCGGCCACCGGACAGCGCGTCACGTCCCGGTCCAGGAGCACCAGGTCGGCCGCCTTGCCCGGCTCCACGGTGCCGGTCAGCTCCTCCTGGCGCAGCTGCCACGCCGTCCCCGAGGTGTGCATCCGCAGGGCGGTGTCCCGGCTCAGGGCCTCTTTCTCCCGGTACAGCTCGCCGGCGCCCGCCGCGCCCTGCCGGTCGATCGCGGTCCGGAGCTGGTTCCACACCTGGAGCGCGTCCACCGGCCAGTCCGAACCGCCCGTCAGCCGTGCGCCCGCCTTCTCCAGGCTGCGCGCCGGGTACAGCCACCGGTGCCGCTCGGCCCCGATGTAGGGGAGCAGCGCCTCCACCGTCCAGGTGTCCCGGGTGGCCCACTGGAGCTGCATGCACGCCGCGACCCCCAGTTGCGCGAAGCGCCGCAGGTCGGCCGGGTCGACGATCTGCAGGTGCGCCACCGCGTTGCGGGCGTCGCGCTGCCCGGTGACCCGCCGGGCGTACGCGTACCCGTCCAGAGCGGTGCGCACCGCCCGGTCCCCGAGCCCGTGGGCGTGCATCTGCCAGCCCGCCCGGTTGAAAGCGGCGCTGAGCCGGCCGTAGTCCGCCGCCGAGGTGTAGAGCTCGCCCCGGTTCGCGGTCGGCCTGCCGTTCCCGTCGAGGTACGGCTCCAGCAGGGCGGCCGTCTGTGCCGGGTACTCGATGACCCCGTCCAGGAACACCTTGATCATCCCGAACCGGAGCCCCCGTACGCCCCCGAACTCCCGGCGCAGGCCCCGCGCGTACGCCAGTGAGCCCGCCGGGTCCCTGGCCTGGTCGGCGTCGAGCCGGATCGCGGGGACGATCCGCTGCGGCAGCCTGCCCGCCGCGGAGAGCGCCTGGTACAGCTCCAGCTCGTGCCGCCCCACCAGGGCGTCCATCATCGTGGTGACCCCGGACGCGGCGGCCAGCCCCAGCACCTCGGCGCAGGCCGCGACGAGTTCGGCGCGGGTGTGCTCGGGTATCAGGTGCCTCACCAGGTCCTGGGCGTCGTCCTTGAGCACGCCCGTCGGCTTCCCGTCGGCGCCCTTGACCACCTTGCCGCCGACCGGGTCGGGCGTGGCCGCCGTGATCCCGGCGATGTCCAGAGCCCGCTGGTTGGCCCACAGGTTGTGCCCGTCGCCGCCGATCAGGGCCACCGGACGCCGGGTCGGGAGCTTGTCCAGGACCGAGTGGTGCGGGGCGGTGCCCGTGGGGAGCAGCCCGACCGGGTTCCAGTCCTCCACCACCAGCCAGCCGTCGGGCTCGGCGCCCGCGCCGCCGGTGTCGGCGAGGAAGCCGGTCAGGATCTCCAGGAGCTCGGCCGCGGTGGTCTCCGCGCTCTCCAGCGAGGGGGACAGCGAGCGTTCGCCGGCCCCGAGCGGGTGGACGTGGCCGTCGTGGATCCCGCTCATCACGGTGGTGCCGCGGGCGTCGACCACCTCGGTGTCCCGGCCCACGTACCGGCGCAGCGCGGCGTCGGTCCCGGTGGCCAGGATCTTGCCGTCCCGGCCGACCGCGACGGCCCGTACGGGCGCCCGGTGGCCGGTCCCGGTGACCCCCGTGAAAACCGAGGCGTTACGGATCACCAGCGCGGCCGAGTTCCGCCCGCCGGCGTGCGGGGCGGAGGCGGCCGAGGCGGGCCCCGCGCCCAGCAGACCCGCGGCGCCCGCGGCCCCGGCGGCCGCGAGGAGCCCGCGGCGCGACAGCGGGGACGACGACGGGGACGACGACGGGGACGGCAACGGGGACGACGACGGGGAAGACAGGGGCCGGGGGGAAGGAGAAGACCGCATGCACACTCCAAAGGTTGGCGTGGCCAGGACGTTGTGTGATTAAGGGCTTAACCAGAAGCCGCCTCCGGCGACGAAATCCGTACGATGGCGCCGTGCCCGACCCCCTGCACGCATTCGGCCACGTCCCGATGCCCCTGCCCCCGCCCCCGCCGGTCCCCGGTCCGACCCTCGCCGACATCGCCCGCGCCGCCGAGGTCTCCACCGCGACCGTCTCCCACGCGCTCAACGGCACCGGCCGCCTCGGCGAGTCCACCCGCCGCCGGGTGCGCGAGGTCGCCGGCGCCCTCGGCTACGGAGGCCGGCGCGGCCCGCACAACCGCAGCCTGGGCATCGCGGTGACCACGTACGCCGGCTTCGCCTGGGACTTCGCGGGGATCGCCTACTACGCCCGGCTGCTCATCGCCGCCACCTCGGCGGCGCACTCCCACGGCTACGCCCTGACCACGCTGCCCGCCGACCGCGGCGCCGAGCCGCTGTGGCACACCCTGGCGGTGGACGGGATGCTGCTGCTCGACAGTCCGGCCGACGACCCGGTGCTGCGCGCCCTGCGGGCGCGTGGGCTCCCGGTGGTCTTCGACGGGCCCCCGGCCGATCCGCGGCCGGACGACGTGTGGGTGGACAACGACCACACCGCCACCACCCACGAGGTGCTCGACCACCTGACGGCCTCCGGCGCCCGGCGGATCGCACTGCACGCGGGCTACGGCCGGGAGTTCTACACGGGGGCCGTCACGTCAGCCTATGAACACTGGTGCGCCGAGCGGGGCCGGACTCCGCTCGTGATCCCCTTCGCCCCCGATGACGAGCCGGGGCACGCCTTCGACCCGGCTTTCGCGGGGCCGGACCGGCCCGACGCGGTGTACTGCGTGTACGACCCGGGGGGCCGGCAGGTGCTGGCCGCCGCCGCCCGCCACGGGATCCGCATACCCGGCGGCGCTGCGGGCACAGAACCGGACGGAGGACCGGGGGACGGGGGCCTGCTGCTGGTCTGCGCCAGCGAGGATCCGGCGTACGCCGAGAACGAACCTTCCGTGACCACCGTCACCTTCGATCCGGAGCGGATCGCCGAAACGGCGGTTTCGTCCCTGGTCAAGCTCATCGAATCCGGACATGCGCCGTCCCCCGGGCGACGCGTCGTTCCGGCGGGGCTGAGGGTGCGTGCCTCGTCCCGCCCCCCTGGCATGTACTAGAGTTATCTCGACATCGAGATATCTGCCCCGGACGTGCCGCAGCCGCCCCGCTGGTAAGGGTTACCTAACTTAGCCTCACCTTAGCGGAAAGGCCAGAGTGCCTCGCGGCAGGATTGCGGCAATACGCGCGAATTCATGCATGAAGGAGACTGTCGTGTCGGCGAACAGCTTCGACGCCCGCAGCACGCTGCAGGTGGGCGACGAGTCGTACGAGATCTTCAAGCTGGACAAGGTCGAGGGCTCCGCCCGCCTTCCCTACAGCCTGAAGGTCCTGCTGGAGAACCTGCTCCGTACCGAGGACGGCGCGAACATCACCGCCGACCACATCCGGTCGCTCGGAAACTGGGACTCGCAGGCCCAGCCCAGCGAGGAGATCCAGTTCACGCCGGCCCGCGTGATCATGCAGGACTTCACCGGCGTCCCCTGCGTCGTGGACCTCGCCACCATGCGCGAGGCCGTGAAGGCCCTCGGCGGCGACCCGGCGAAGATCAACCCGCTCTCGCCCGCCGAGATGGTCATCGACCACTCGGTCATCGCCGACAAGTTCGGCACGGCCGACGCGTTCGCCCAGAACGTGGAGCTGGAGTACGGCCGCAACAAGGAGCGCTACCAGTTCCTGCGCTGGGGCCAGACCGCCTTCGACGACTTCAAGGTCGTCCCCCCGGGCACCGGCATCGTCCACCAGGTCAACATCGAGCACCTGGCCCGCACGGTCATGGTCCGCAACGGCCAGGCGTACCCCGACACCCTCGTCGGCACCGACTCGCACACCACCATGGTCAACGGCCTGGGCGTGCTGGGCTGGGGCGTCGGCGGCATCGAGGCCGAGGCCGCGATGCTCGGCCAGCCGGTCTCCATGCTGATCCCGCGCGTCGTGGGCTTCAAGCTGACCGGCGAGCTGCCGGCCGGCACCACCGCCACCGACCTGGTGCTCACGATCACCGAGATGCTGCGCAAGCACGGCGTCGTCGGCAAGTTCGTCGAGTTCTACGGTGAGGGCGTCGCCGCCACCTCGCTGGCGAACCGCGCCACCATCGGCAACATGTCGCCGGAGTTCGGTTCCACCGCCGCCATCTTCCCGATCGACGGCGAGACCCTGAAGTACCTGCGCCTGACCGGCCGCGACGCCCAGCAGGTCGCGCTCGTCGAGGCCTACGCCAAGGCCCAGGGCCTGTGGCTGGACCCGGCCGCCGAGCCGGACTTCTCCGAGAAGCTGGAGCTCGACCTCTCCACGGTCGTCCCCTCCATCGCCGGCCCCAAGCGCCCGCAGGACCGCATCATCCTCGCGAACGCCTCGCAGCAGTTCGCGCAGGACGTGCGCAACTACGTCAACGACGACGAGGAGTCCGGCAAGGAGTCCTTCCCGGCGTCCGACTCCCCGGCCACGTCCAACGGTGTGCCCACCAAGCCCACCCCGGTGACCCTGGCCGACGGCACCTCCTTCGAGATCGACCACGGCGCCGTCACCGTCGCCGCGATCACCTCGTGCACCAACACCTCGAACCCCTACGTCATGGTCGCCGCGGCGCTCGTGGCGAAGAAGGCCGTCGAGAAGGGCCTGACCCGCAAGCCGTGGGTCAAGACCACCCTGGCCCCGGGCTCGAAGGTCGTCACCGACTACTTCGACAAGGCCGGCCTGACCCCGTACCTCGACAAGATGGGCTTCAACCTCGTCGGGTACGGCTGCACCACCTGCATCGGCAACTCGGGTCCGCTGGAGGAGGAGATCTCCAAGGCGATCAACGACGCCGACCTCGCGGTCACCTCGGTCCTCTCGGGCAACCGCAACTTCGAGGGCCGCATCAACCCCGACGTCAAGATGAACTACCTGGCCTCCCCGCCGCTGGTCGTCGCGTACGCCATCGCGGGCTCCATGAAGGTGGACATCACCCGGGACGCCATCGCGACCGACTCCGAGGGCAAGCCGGTCTTCCTGAAGGACATCTGGCCCACCGAGGCCGAGGTCAACGACGTCGTCGCGAACGCGATCGGCGAAGACATGTTCAGCAAGTCCTACCAGGACGTCTTCGCGGGCGACGCCCAGTGGCAGGCGCTGTCCATCCCGACGGGCAACACCTTCGAGTGGGACCCGCAGTCCACCTACGTGCGCAAGCCCCCCTACTTCGAGGGCATGACGATGGAGACCACCCCGGTCTCCGACATCGCCGGCGCCCGTGTGCTGGCCAAGCTGGGCGACTCGGTCACCACCGACCACATCTCCCCGGCCGGCGCCATCAAGGCCGACACCCCGGCCGGCAAGTACCTCACGGAGCACGGCGTCGAGCGCCGCGACTTCAACTCGTACGGTTCCCGCCGCGGCAACCACGAGGTCATGATCCGCGGTACGTTCGCCAACATTCGCCTCCGCAACCAGATCGCGGCGGGCACCGAGGGCGGCTTCACCCGCGACTTCACCGTCGAGGGCGCCCCGGTCGCCTTCATCTACGACGCCTCGCAGAACTACCAGGCCGCCGGCATCCCGCTGGTCATCCTGGCGGGCAAGGAGTACGGCTCCGGCTCTTCGCGCGACTGGGCGGCCAAGGGCACCGCGCTGCTCGGCGTCAAGGCCGTCATCGCCGAGTCCTACGAGCGCATCCACCGCTCCAACCTGATCGGCATGGGCGTCCTGCCCCTGCAGTACCCCGAGGGCGTCACGGCGGCCTCGCTGGGCCTCACCGGCGAGGAGACCTTCTCCTTCACCGGTGTGGAGGAGCTGAACAACGGCACCACCCCGCGCACGGTCAAGGTGACCACCGGCACCGGCGTGGAGTTCGACGCGGTCGTCCGCATCGACACCCCGGGCGAGGCGGACTACTACCGCAACGGCGGCATCATGCAGTACGTGCTCCGCAACCTCATCCGCGGCTGAGCACTGAGCACATAGCGCATACCGGCACCAAAGGGCCGTACCTCCGTTAAGGGGGTACGGCCCTTCCGTTTCTGCGGGCGGCTCCGACGGTCCAGGTCAGGTGACGGTGAGGTCTCAACTCGGAAAAGCCGGGGACGATACCGGTACATGATCTTGCTCACAGGAGCGGAAGTGGACTATACCTGTGCCCGTCCGGGTCACCGCGAAACGAGCGGCTCCGGACGGGGGGATGGCGGGGACCTGCGGTGATGTCCGCTGGGCGGCAGCAGTCGCACTTTCCGTCCTCCTTCACACTCCTGACGAAGGCGAGGACTTGAGCATGGGATCCACCTCCGCCCACGGCGAGAACAGCAACGGTGAGGGCTTCGGCCGCCGGGACCTGATCAAGCGCTCCGCGGCACTCGGCCTCATCGCGGTTCCGACGATGAGCTTCCTGTCCGCCTGCGCCTCCGGCTCCGACGAGACGACCAAGGGCAACGGGTCCAAGGTGGCCGTCACCAAGGAGAACCCGTTCGGCGTCGCCAAGGGCGGCAAGCTCGACGTGGTCGTCTTCAAGGGCGGTTACGGCGACGACTACGCCAAGGCCTGGGAAGCTGCGTTCGACAAGAAGTGGGGCACCACTTCCTCGCACCTCTCCACCCAGGAGATCACCTCCAAGCTGCAGCCGCGCTTCAACGGCGGCAACCCGCCGGACGTCGTCGACGACTCCGGCGCCCAGCAGATCAAGCTGGACGTGCTCGCCAAGGGCAACCAGCTCGCCGACCTCACCGTGGTGCTCGACGCCCCGTCGCTCGACGACCCGTCCAAGAAGGTCCGGGACACGCTGATGCCCGGGACCATCGAAGGCGGCATGATCGGCGGCAAGTTCGTCGCCCTGCAGTACGTCTACACCGTCTGGGGCCTGTGGTACTCGGGCAAGCTCTTCAAGGAGAAGGGCTGGACCGCGCCGAAGACCTGGCCCGAGTTCATGGACATCTGTCAGAAGGCCAAGGCGGCCGGCATCGGCGGTCTGGCCCACCAGGGCAAGTACCCGTACTACATCAACGTCGCCATCATGGACCTGATCGCCAAGAAGGGCGGCCTGGATGCCATGAAGGCGATCGACAACCTGGAGCCGAACGCCTTCGCGAACAACCCGGTGGCGCTGGAGGCCGTCGAGGCGATCTACGAGATCGTCGAGAAGGACCTGCTGATGCCGGGTACCAACGGCCTGACGCACACCGAGTCCCAGACCCAGTGGAACCAGGGCAAGGCCGCCTTCATCACCTCCGGCTCCTGGCTGGAGAACGAGCAGCTCAAGCAGACCCCGGAAGACTTCGACATGCAGTTCCTGCCGATGCCGGTGCTGCCCGGCTCGAAGCTGCCCTTCGAGGCCATCCGCGCCGGTGCCGGCGAGCCCTTCATCGTCCCGGAGAAGGCGGCCAACAAGCCCGGCGGCCTGGAGTTCCTCCGCTCGATGCTGTCCCGCGAGTGGTCGACCCTGTTCGCCCAGCAGGCCAACTCCCTCACGGTCCTCAAGGACGGCGTGGACCCGGCGGTCAAGCTCCGCCCGGGCACCCAGTCGGCCGTCACCGCCCTCAAGGCGGCCGGGGACAACACCTTCAACTACCGCTACGCGGACTGGTACAGCGAGATGGGCACGGAGCTCGAGAACGCGTCCAATGAGCTGATGGCCAAGCGCATCCAGCCCAAGGAATGGATCAAGCGGGCCCAGGCTGCGGTAGACAAGGCCACGAAGGACCCGAACGCCAAGAACAACAAGCGCAGCTGACACCGCGTCCACCGGGCACCCGGAAACATCAGGGACGGACACCATGAGCCACGTAGCGAACAGCAAGGGGCGGGGCGGCTTCATCGCCGGCTTCCTCATCCTGCCCCTCGCGTTGTACCTGACCTTTGTCATCTGGCCGTACATTCAGACGTTCGGCTATTCCTTCACCAACTGGACGGGTCAGTCACCGACCTTCGACTTCGTCGGGCTGGACAACTACTCGGCCCTGCTGAAGGACGAGGTCTTCCGCGGCGCACTGCTGCACAATCTGCTGCTCCTGGTGTTCGTCCCGACGATCACCATCCTGATCTCCCTGTTCTTCGCCTTCATGCTGAACGCCGGCGGGCGCGGCGGAGCCGGCGGGGTCCAGGGTGTGGCGGGCTCCGCCCTGTACAAGGTGATCTACTTCTTCCCGCAGGTCCTCTCCCTCGCCATCCTCGCGGTGCTCTTCGGAGCCGTGTACCGCAGCGACGAGGGAGGGCTGCTGAATGGATTCCTCACCAAACTGGGCCTGGTCGACCCGGCCCACCCCATCGAATGGCTCAACGAGCCCAGCTTCGTCCTCTGGTGCATGCTGCTCGTCGTGGTCTGGCACGGGGTCGGCTTCTACCTCGTCCTCTTCTCGGCCGCCATGCAGTCGGTCCCCAAGGACATCTACGAAGCCGCGCTGCTCGACGGCGCGAAGCGCGCCCAGACCTTCTTCAAGGTCACGCTGCCTCTCCTGTGGGATTCTGTACAGACTTCCGCGGTCTATCTGGGCATCGCCGCGATGGACATGTTCGTCCTCGTGTCGACCATGACCTCGGGCCAGTTCGGCGGCGGACCGGACCACCACAGCGAGGTCATGGCGACGGTGCTGATGCGTAACTTCCTCTACTTCGGCAAGGCCGGCTACGCCTGCGCCATGGGGGTCGTGATGCTCGTCCTCACCCTGATCCTCTCCGCCATCACGCTGCGGGCCACTCGCCGCGAGCACGTCGAGTTCTAGCGGGAGACCACGATGACCACAGTTGTCAAAGCACCGGGCGAGGCGGCAGCCGAGAAGAAGCGCTCCGCCGCCACCGGGCACCCCCGCGGGAAGAACAAGAGCGGTTCCGACGGCATGGTGCTCAACGTCTTCTCGCACGGGTTCCTCGCCGTGTGGGCGATATTGATCATCCTGCCCCTCGTCTGGCTGGTGCTCGGTTCGTTCAAGACCGATGTGCAGATCGGCGAATCGGCCCTGAGCTGGCCGGCCAACTGGCACTTCGACGCCTTCCCCCGCGCCTGGAACAAGGGCATCGGGGACTACTTCGCCAACACGCTGATCGTGATGGTGTTCTCGGTCCCGCTGACGATGCTGCTCGGCTCGATGGCCGCGTACGTCCTGGCCCGCTACCCCTTCCGGGGGAACCGGCCGATCTACTACTTCTTCGTCAGCGGGGCCATGTTCCCGGTCTTCCTGGCGCTCGTCCCGCTGTTCTTCATGGTGAAGCGGCTGGACATGCTCAACACCTTCCAGGGCCTGATCCTGGTCTACGTGGCGTACTCCATGCCGTTCACCGTCTTCTTCATGCACTCGTTCTTCCGGACGCTGCCGACGGCCGTGCACGAGGCGGCGGTGATCGACGGGGCCTCGCACACCCGGATCTTCTTCCAGGTGATGATGCCGATGGCCAAGCCCGGCCTGATCAGCGTCGGGATATTCAATGTCCTGGGCCAGTGGAACCAGTACATCCTGCCCTCCGTGCTGATGCAGCCGCAGACCGGCTCGGACCCCGAGCGCTACATGCTCACCCAGGGCCTGATCCAGCTGCAGTACCAGATGGGATACGAGACGGACCTGCCGGTGCTGTTCGCCGGTGTGACCATCGCGATGATCCCGATGCTGGTGGTCTACCTGTCCTTCCAGCGGCAGATCCAGGCCGGACTGACGTCCGCCACGCTCAAGTAGCGCCGGCGGAGGGGTCGGGAACCACCGACCAGCTGACCGCCGAGACGGAGGGGTCGAGAGAGAGGTTGCTGACGGCTTCCTCGAGCATCCGGCCCCCCTCGCCCTCGGCGGTCAGCAACGCCGACACCGTCACCAGGCCGGCCTCCGGGCCGTCCTGGCTGCGGATCGAGCGCAGCTGGTAGCCCGGCCGGCCCAGCGCGTCGACCAGCCGGTGGCGGATGTGGGCCTCCTCCGCCTCCAGGCACACGGCCTCGAAGTGGAAGTCGGTGGCGACCTCGGCCCCGCCCCCCGGCTCGCGGTCCATCCGCCGGCCCAGCGGGCGCAGCAGGAGGTTCGCCCCCACCACGCCCACCGTGCCGCAGGCCGCCAGGACGAACATCCCGGTGCCCGCCAGGCAGCCCACGGCCGCCGAACACCACAGGGTGGCGGCCGTGTTCAGGCCCCGCACGCTCAGCCCGTCGCGCATGATCACGCCGGCGCCCAGGAAGCCGATCCCCGAGACGATCTGGGCGGCGACCCGCGAGCCGTCGTACTGGACCTGCGAGACCTCGCTCATGAACCCGTACTGCGAGAGCAGCACGAACAGCGCGGCTCCGCCCGCCACCAGGGCATTGGTCCGCAGGCCCGCCATCCGGGCCCGCCACTGCCGTTCCAGGCCGATGGCCGACCCGAATCCGAGCGCCGCGACCAGGTGCCCGGCCATCTCCCATTCGGTGAGCATCATCGGCCTTCTCCCCTCTTTCCTGTCCGCCGGCCCTCAGAGCCAGGTGCCGAACCTGCGGATGTACACGGTCTTGAGCAGCTGCGTGAGCGTGCAGTACGCCAGCAGGACGCCGATCAGCCACGGGAAGTAGCTCGCCGGCAGGGCCACGAAGCCCAGCGAGGGGGCCAGCGGCGAGAAGGGCAGGAACAGCCCCGTCAGGACACCGAGGACGGTCATCACCATCACCGGCCAGGACGCGCGGGACTGGATGAAGGGGATCCTGCGGGTACGGATCATGTGGACGATCAGGGTCTGCGAGAGCAGGCCCTCGATGAACCAGCCGGACTGGAAGAGCGCCTCGTGCTCCTTGCTGTTGGCGCCGAACACGTGCCACATGACCACGAACATCGTGATGTCGAAGACGGAGCTGATCGGGCCGATGCAGACCATGAAGCGGCCGATGCCCTTGGCGTCCCAGTTGCGGGGCTTGCGCAGGTACTCCTCGTCCATCCGGTCCCAGGGCGTGGCCAGCTGGGAGATGTCGTAGACCAGGTTCTGGACCAGCAGCATGATCGCCATCATCGGCTGGAAGGGGATGAAGGCGCTCGCCACCAGCACCGAGAAGACGTTGCCGAAGTTGGAACTGGCCGTCATCTTGATGTACTTGATCGTGTTGCCGAAGGTGGTCCGGCCCTGGACCACGCCCTGTTCCAGAACGGTCAGGTCCTTCTCCAGCAGGATGATGTCGGCGGACTCCTTGGCGATGTCCACGGCGGTGTCCACCGAGATGCCGACGTCCGCGTCGCGCAGCGCCGCCGCGTCGTTGATGCCGTCCCCGAGGAATCCGACCGTGTGGCCGTCGGCCTGCAGGGCCCGCACGATGCGGGCCTTCTGGACCGGGTTCACCTTGGCGAAGACCGTCGTACGGGCGGCCAGCGCGCGCAGCTGCGCGTCGTCGAGGGGGTCGGTCTCGGCGCCGCCGACCACGTGGCCGACGGTGAGGCCGACGTCGGCGCAGACGCGGGCGGCGACGAGCTCGTTGTCGCCGGTGATCACCTTGACCGCGATGCCCTTGTCGGCCAGGCCCTGCAGGGCCCGGGCGGCGTCGGCCTTCGGCGGGTCGAGGAAGGCGAGGAATCCGACCAGGGTCAGCCGGTCCTCGTCGGCGACGGTGTAGGTGTCGCGCGGCGAGTCGATCGTGCGGGTCGCGACGGCGAGGACCCGCAGGCCCTGGCGGTTGTTGTCCTCGGCGATGCGGCCGACGTGCCACCGCAGCTGCTCGGTCAGCTCGACCTTGCGCCCGCGGTCCGTCATGTGGGTGCAGAGGTCCAGGACTTCCTCGACCGCGCCCTTGGTGATCATGACGTGCTCGGCGCGGCCCGACCCGTTCAGGAGGCTGTTGCGGTTCAGGATCACGGACATCCGGCGGCGGGCGAAGTCGAAGGGGATCTCGTCGACCATCGAGAAACGGGCATCGACGACAACCTCCTCGGCCTCGCCCACGCGGTCGATGACCGCCTGGTCCATCAGGTTCTTCAGGCCGGTCTGGAAGTGCGAGTTGAGGTACCCGTACTCCAGGACCTCGTTGTCCTCGTCGCCGTGCACGTCGAGGTAGCGGTCCAGGACGATGCGGTCCTCGGTGAGGGTGCCGGTCTTGTCCGTGCAGAGCACGTCCATGGCGCCCAGGTTCTGGATCGCGTTGAGCCGCTTGACGACGACCTTGCGCTTGGACATCGCGACGGCGCCGCGGGCCAGGTTGGCCGAGACCACCATCGGCAGCATCTCGGGGGTCAGGCCGACCGCGACGGCGATGCCGAAGAGCAGGGCCTCGTTCCAGTCGCCCTTGGTGACGCCGTTGAGGACGAACACCACCGGGACCATGACGAGCATGAAGCGGATCAGCAGGAAGCTGACCTTGCGCACGCCGGTGTCGAAGTTCGTCTCCGGGCGTTCGCCGACCAGGGAGCCGGCCATCGAGCCGAAGTAGGTGCCGGCCCCGGTGGCGACGACGACTCCGGTCGCGGTCCCGGAGGTCACCGAGGTGCCCATCAGGCAGATGTTGTCGGCCTCGACGGGATCGGAGGTCTCGCACTGGCCCAGGTCGTCCGTGCGGGTGTCGGCCTTGGCGACGGGCAGGGACTCGCCCGACAGGGCGGCCTGGCTGACCATCAGGTCCTTGGAGGTGATCAGGCGCAGATCGGCCGGGATCAGGTCGCCGGCGGCCAGCTTGACCACGTCACCGGGGACGACCCGGTCCATCGGGATCTCGAAGGTGGTGGGCCCCGAGCCGCTGCCGGCCCGGCGCTGCACCGCGCAGGTGGTGGTGACGAGTTGCTTCAGGGCGTCGGCGGCACGGCCCGAGCGGTACTCCTGCCAGAAGCGCAGCAGTCCGCTGACCGTGATCATGACCGAGAGGATGATGACGCTCGGCGACTCGGGGTCCTGCCAGTGGATGAGGCAGGCGAGGAAGACGAGGACCCCGATGAAGGGGTTCCAGTACGCCTTCGCCAGCTGGACGAACCACAGGGGCGCGCGCTCCTGGGCGACGGCGTTCGCGCCGTGGCGCTCGAGGCGCAGCGCGGCCTCGTCGTGGGTGAGGCCGTTGCGGGAGGCGTCCACGTCCTGGAGGACCTGGACGGCCGGGCGGGCGCTGATCCCGGCGAGCCGCTCGCCGACGGTCCGGGTGCGGGCCTCCAGCTCGGCGGCCTTGCGCTCGCGGCGGGCCCGGCCCGGCGGTGCGAGCTTCGTGGGGGTACGGGGGGTGAGCATGGTCATGACGAAAACCTCCCTCCACGGTGTCCGGGCAGCACGGAGCCGCACGGTCACGTGGAGTGATCATGGGTCGGCGCGAGGCGGCGCGTACGGCCGCGGGGCACGCCGGTGGGCATGGATGACGCGCGCCCGACGGAGACGTCAGGACGTGCGGAAGGGGTTACCGGGGTGGCGAAGATGAATGCAGAAACGCACGGAGGCGGCTCGGGGCCGCGGGCGTGCACACTCGAAGAGAGACCGGCCGCTCAGGGAGCTCAGCCGAAGAGAGCGCTGCAAGGACTTCGATCGGGACTCATCCCGAACACCTCCTCGCGTCGCGCTTCACGTACAGAGGGCGCCCGGACCCGGCCGTGAAGGCCGTGGAAGGTCCTGAAGACCAGCGCCACGGCGACCGTAGCACGATCAGGATGGAGGTTTCTCTCATACTTATGACCGGTAGTGGCCGATTCGTGCTGAGGCGGCCTCTTGACGTCACGAGGCGCAAAGGCTCGACTTAAGGTTCACAAGTTGGAGAGACGCCGGGGTCTCGTGTCAGCCGGAGCGCGCAGCCGCTGACGGCCCCGGCCGGGGGGCGACGGCTTGCCGTTGCTTATGGGCAGGAGTGGATGAGTCGTGCAGACTCCCGGATCGCAGTCTTCGCTGCATCGAGCCAACCTGGAGCGCGTCGTACGGGCGGTGCGGCTCGCCGGTTCGCTGACCCAGGCGGAGATCGCCCGGAGCACCGGACTGTCGGCGGCCACGGTCTCGAACATCGTCCGGGAGCTCAAGGAGGCCGGGACCGTCGAGGTCACGGACACCTCCGCCGGGGGCAGGCGGGCCCGCAGCGTCTCGCTCAGCGGTGACGCCGGCATCGTGATCGGCGTCGACTTCGGCCACACCCACCTGAGGGTGGCCGTGGGGAACCTGGCCCACCAGGTGCTGGCCGAGGAGTCCGAGCCGCTGGACGTGGACGCCTCCTGGGTCGACGGTTTCGACCGGGCGGAATCCCTGGTGGGACGGCTCGTCGAGGGTATCGGGATCGGCCGGGACAAGGTCATCGGGGTCGGGCTCGGCGTGCCGGGCCCCATCGACCTGGAATCCGGCACCCTGGGGTCCACCGCGATCCTGCCGGGGTGGGCCGGGATCAACCCGCGGCGCGAGCTCTCGCAGCGCCTGGGCGTACCCGTCTACGTGGACAACGACGCGAACCTCGGGGCGCTGGGGGAGCTGGTCTGGGGGAGCGGGCGCGGGGTCAAGGACCTGGCGTACATCAAGGTGGCGAGCGGTGTGGGCGCCGGTCTCGTGATCAACGGGCAGATCTACCGCGGACCCGGCGGCACGGCCGGCGAGATCGGGCACATCACGCTGGACGAATCGGGCCCGGTCTGCCGCTGCGGCAACCGCGGCTGCCTGGAGACCTTCGCCGCGGCCCGGTACGTGCTGCCGCTCCTGCAGAGCAGTCACGGACCGGAGTTGACGATGGAGCGGGTGGTGGAGCTGGCCCGTGACGGGGACCCCGGCTGCCGCCGGGTCATCACGGACGTGGGCCGCCACATCGGCAGCGGGGTGGCCAGTCTGTGCAACCTCCTGAACCCGAGCCGGGTGGTCCTGGGCGGCTCGCTCGCGGACGCCGGTGAACTGGTCCTGGCCCCCATCCGTGAATCCGTGGGGAGGTACGCGATCCCCAGTGCCGCCCGGCAACTGTCGGTGCTCACGGGGTCCCTGGGCGGGCGGGCCGAGGTGCTGGGAGCGCTGGCCCTCGTACTGAGTGAGATGGGCGATTCGACGCTTTTGGCGGAAAATGGGAGTGGGGTGCGAGCTCCCGCCGTCATGTCTTCAGTTAGATAACGGATGGCACCGTTGTCATCTCGTTAAGGATTCACTCCTTGACGGCAAACTTGCGGCCGGGGTTGACTCACATCCACCTCGGCCGCAGTGCTGCGGCCTCGTCAGGGAGGTTCAAGTAATGAACACGCGTATGCGCAGAGTTGCCGTCGCCGTCGCCGCCGGCACCATGGCCGTCTCGCTCGCCGCTTGTGGCAGCGCGAAGGAGTCCGGGGACAAGAAGGACAACGCCTCCGGAGCCGTCAAGGGCGGCGCGGTCAAGGTCGGGCTGCTCCTGCCGGAGAACCAGACCGCGCGTTACGAGAAGTTCGACAAGCCGCTCATCGAGAAGGCGGTCAAGGACCTCACCGCGGGCAAGGGCGAGGTCGTCTACGCCAACGCGAAGCAGGACGCGACCACGCAGAACTCGCAGGTCGACACGATGATCACCAACAAGGTGAACGTCCTGATCATCGACGCGGTGGACTCCAAGGCCATCGCCGGCTCGGTCAAGAAGGCCAAGGAGGCCGGCATCCCGGTCGTGGCCTACGACCGCCTCGCCGAGGGCCCGATCGACGCCTACACCTCCTTCGACAACGAAGAGGTCGGCAAGGTCCAGGGCAAGGCGCTCCTGGAGGCTCTGGGCACCAAGGCCAAGGACGGCCAGATCGTCATGATGAACGGCTCGGTCACCGACCCGAACGCCGCGCTGTTCAAGAAGGGCGCGCACTCCGTCCTCGACGGCCAGGTGAACGTCGGCAAGGAGTACGACACCGTCGAGTGGAAGCCGGAGAACGCCAACACCAACATGGCGGCCGCCCTCTCGGCGCTCGGCAAGGACAAGGTCATCGGCGTCTACTCCGCCAACGACGGCATGGCCGGCGGCATCATCACCGCCCTCAAGGCGGCCGGCGTCAACCCCCTGCCCCCGGTCACCGGCCAGGACGCCGAACTCGCGGGTGTGCAGCGGATCGTCGCGGGCGAGCAGTTCATGAGCGTCTACAAGCCGTACGCCCCCGAGGCCGAGGCCGCCGCGAAGATGGCCGTCGCCCTCGCCCAGGGCGAGTCGATCGCCACCACCGCCACGGCCAAGGTCGACAGCCCCACCACCAAGGGCGTCCCGTCCCTGCTGATCCCGGTCGTCTCGCTGACCAAGGCGAACGTCAAGGACACCGTCATCCGTGACAACGTCTACTCGGTCGACGAGATCTGCACCGACAAGTACGCGGCGGCCTGCGCCACCGCCGGCCTGAAGTAGGGCCCCCGCCGCTCGGTCCGCCGAGCGGCCCCCATGCCTGTCCGGCGCTCCCGCCTCCATCCCGCCACCGGCGGGGCGCCGGACAGAAACGTTTCTCTCAAGCACCTTCGTTTCACTCAAATCCCCCGTGGTCCTGCTCTTTTGCACGACATCCCCGCCGGTCAGGCGGCAAGGAGATGGTTCATGTGTCCGCTGCGCCCGTACTGGCGTTGCGCGGGGTCTCGAAGCGGTTCGGCGCCGTTCAGGCCCTCACCGACGTAGAACTCGAGATCCACTCCGGCGAGGTGGTCGCCCTCGTCGGCGACAACGGCGCCGGTAAGTCCACGCTGGTCAAGACGATCGCCGGCGTGCACCCCATCGATGACGGAGTCATCGAGTGGCAGGGCCGTCCGGTCTCGATCACCAAGCCCCACGACGCCCAGAACCTGGGCATCGCGACGGTCTACCAGGACCTCGCGCTGTGCGACAACATCGACGTCGTCGGCAACCTCTTCCTGGGACGCGAGCTCAAGCGCCGCGGCATCCTCGACGAGGTGGAGATGGAGCGGCGCGCACGCGAGCTCCTGACCACCCTGTCCATCCGGATACCCAGCGTCCGCATCCCCATCGCCTCGCTCTCCGGCGGCCAGCGCCAGACCGTGGCGATCGCCCGCTCCATGCTGGGCGAGCCCCAGCTCGTGATCCTCGACGAGCCCACCGCCGCCCTCGGCGTCGAGCAGACCGCACAGGTGCTCGACCTCGTCGAGCGGCTGCGCGAGCGCGGTCACGCCGTCATCCTCATCAGCCACAACATGGCCGATGTGAAGGCCGTGGCCGACAAGGTGGCCGTCCTGCGGCTGGGCCGCAACAACGGCGTCTTCTCCGTGAAGGACACGTCGCAGGAAGAGATCATCTCCGCCATCACCGGTGCCACGGACAACGCCGTGACCCGCCGGGCGGCCCGCACCGGGGAGGCCCGCAAGTGAGCACCCAGCACATAGACCCCGTCAATCCGGCCGCCGCCCACGACGCCATCCCGGCCGTGGACCCCCGCCTGCTCGTACGCGAGCAGGGTTTCGCCGGGTACGTGAACGAGTTCGGCCGCAAGCTCAAGGCGGGCGACCTGGGCTCCGTGCCCGTCGTCCTGGGCCTGATCATCATCTGGAGCATCTTCCAGGGGCTGAACTCGAACTTCCTCGGCCCCGAGAACCTCACCAACATCGCGATCACGATGACGGCCACCGGCATGATGGCGGTCGGCATCATCTTCGTCCTGCTGCTCGGCGAGATCGACCTCTCGGTCGGCTCGGTCAGCGGAGTCTCCGGCGCCATCGTGGCCGTCCTGTCGGTCACCCACGGCGTCAACGAGTGGCTGTCCATCCTCGCGGCGATCGTCGGAGGCGCCCTGATCGGCTCCCTCCACGGCTTCTTCTTCGCCAAGATCGGCGCCCCGGCCTTCGCCGTCACCCTGTCGGGCCTGCTCTTCTGGTCCGGCGCCATGCTCCAGATCCTCGGCAGCAACGGCACGATCAACCTCGACTCCGAGGGCGTGGTCGGGCAGCTGACCACGTACTTCTTCTCGGACGTGGCCGTCGGTTACGGGCTCGCCGCCCTCGCCGTGGTGGGCTATTTCCTCGCCACGTACTCCGACAACCGGCGCCGCGCCGCCGCGGGGGTCCCCTCCCGGCCGCTGGGCGAGCTCCTGCTGCGCACCGGGCTCCTCGCCGTGTTCACCTTCGGCCCGGCCGTGGTGTTCAACCAGTACAAGGGCCTGCCGCTGGCGGTCGTGCTCTTCGTGCTGGCCCTGGTCGCCACGGACTTCGTCCTGCGGCGCACCACCTTCGGCCGCCAGGTCTTCGCCCTCGGCGGCAGCGTCGAGGCCTCCCGGCGCGCCGGCATCAACGTCAACCGGGTCCGGATCACGGTCTTCGCGATCGCCGGCACCTTCGCGGCGATCGGTGGCCTCTTCTGGGCCTCCAAGATCGCGGCGGCCAACCAGAGCGCCGGCGCCGGCGACCTGCTGATGAACGTGATCGCGGCGGCCGTCATCGGCGGCACCAGCCTCTTCGGCGGCCGCGGCCGGACCTGGAACGCCCTCCTCGGCGTCATGGTCATCACCTCCATCCAGTACGGTCTGGCACTGGAGGGAATCGCGACGCCGATCCAGTACATGATCACCGGCGCGGTCCTCCTGGCCACCGTGGTGATCGACTCGGTCACCCGCAAGACGCAGAAGACGGCCGGGCGCGCCTGACCGGCGTGCACGGAGCGTGCCGCGGCGGTGAGACGCGGCGGTAAGAACCGTCACAGTGCCCGGTGCCACTTCGTGTGGCGCCGGGCACCTGTGCGTAGGCATGTCCGTACACATGTGCGGGTATAGCCCCGTTTGGGGGGTGTGACTCCGTGCTGATGTGTACAGGTATGACAAAGGTGTGACCTGACCGGGACCGCGCTTCACTGTCGCCCAAGCAGCGAACATTAGACTCGGCAGACCAGCAAGCGACTGCAAGGAGGCACGGGTGCTGCTGACCCGCATCAAGGGACCGCGCGATCTGGACCGGCTCAGCCAGGAGGAGCTCGAGCGGCTCGCCGCCGAGATCAGGACCTTCCTCGTCGACGCCGTCTCCAAGACCGGCGGGCACCTCGGCCCCAACCTCGGTGTCGTAGAGCTGACGATCGCTCTGCACAGGGTCTTCGACTCGCCCAAGGACAAGGTCCTCTTCGACACCGGCCACCAGGCCTACGTGCACAAGCTGCTCACCGGCCGCCAGGACTTCGGCGGCCTGCGCACCAAGGGCGGCCTGTCGGGCTACCCCTCGCGCGCCGAGTCCGAGCACGACGTGATCGAGAACTCGCACGCGTCCACCGTGCTCGGCTGGGCCGACGGCTTCGCGAAGGCCAACGAGGTGCTCGGCAAGGAGGACCACCACGTCGCCGCGGTGATCGGCGACGGGGCCCTCACGGGCGGCATGGCCTGGGAGGCGCTGAACAACATCGCCGCCGCCAAGGACCGCCCCCTGGTGATCGTCGTCAACGACAACGAGCGCTCGTACGGCCCCACCATCGGCGGCCTCGCGAACCACTTGGCGACCCTGCGCACCACGGACGGCTACGAGCGCTTCCTGGCCCGCGGCAAGGACCTCCTGGAGCGCACCCCGGTCGTCGGGAAGCCCCTCTACGAGACCCTGCACGGGGCCAAGAAGGGCCTCAAGGACTTCATCGCCCCGCAGGGCATGTTCGAGGACCTGGGCCTGAAGTACATCGGCCCCATCGACGGCCACGACATCGAGGCCCTGGAGTCGGCCCTGCAGCGCGCCAAGCGCTTCAGCGGCCCGGTCATCGTGCACTGCCTCACCCAGAAGGGCCGGGGCTACGAGCCGGCCGTCCAGGACGAGGCGGACCGTTTCCACGCGGTCGGCGTGATCCACCCGGACACCGGCCTGCCGGTCTCCACCGACGCCGCCAGCTGGACCTCCGTCTTCGCCGACGAGATGGTCAAGCTCGGCAGGGAGCGCAAGGACATCGTCGCGATCACCGCGGCCATGCTCCAGCCCGTCGGCCTGAAGAAGTTCGCCGACGCCTACCCGGACCGGATCTTCGACGTCGGCATCGCCGAGCAGCACGGTGCCACCTCGGCGGCGGGCCTGGCCTCCGGCGGCGCCCACCCGGTCTTCGCGGTGTACGCGACCTTCCTCAACCGCGCCTTCGACCAGGTCCTGATGGACGTCGCCCTGCACAAGTGCGGGGTCACCTTCGTCCTGGACCGCGCCGGTGTCACCGGCACCGACGGCGCCTCCCACAACGGCATGTGGGACATGTCCATCCTCCAGGTGGTCCCGGGCCTGCGCCTGGCCGCCCCGCGCGACGCGGAGCAGCTGCGCGCCCAGCTCAACGAGGCCGTCCTGGTCAAGGACGCGCCGACCGTGGTGCGCTTCTCCAAGGGCGTCGTCGGCCCGGCCGTCCCGGCCGTCGGGCGGATCGGCGGCATGGACGTGCTGCGCCGTCCGGCCGACGAGGTCACCCGGCCGGACGTACTGCTCGTCTCGGTCGGCGCGCTGGCCCCCATGTGCCTGGAGATCGCGGATCTGCTCGACAAGCAGGGGATCTCCACGACCGTGGTCGACCCCCGCTGGGTCAAGCCGGTGGACGAGGCCCTGGCCCCGCTCGCCGACCGCCACCGCGTGGTCGTGACCGTCGAGGACAACAGCCGCAGCGGCGGTGTGGGCTCCGCCGTCGCGCAGGCACTGCGGGACGCGGGGGTCGACGTACCGCTGCGTGACTTCGGCATTCCGCAGCGCTTCCTGGACCACGCGACGCGCAAGGAGGTCATGGCCGAGATCGGTCTGACCGCCCCGGACATCGCGCGGCAGGTCACCGGCCTGGTGGCCAAGCTGGACGGGCGCTACGACAGCGAGCCGGCCGCCACCGTCGACTGATCATCTGCGGTTGCACGTCACGGGCCGGGAGGTTCACCCTGGGAGGGTGGGCCTTCCGGCCCGTTTCGTTTCGATGCGGTCTGCCCTGCGGAGGTGCGTCGGTGAGCAGGAACCTGAACGGTCCCTTCCGTACGAAGTCTGTCGAGCAGTCGATCCTCGACACGGAAGAGCCGGAACACGCGCTCAAGAAGTCGCTCTCCTCCTGGGACCTGACCGTCTTCGGCGTCGGCGTGATCATCGGCACCGGCATCTTCGTCCTCACGGGCAAGGTCGCCAAGGAGACCGCCGGCCCCGCCACCGCCCTCGCGTTCGTCGCCGCCGGCATCGTGTGCGCGCTCGCCGCCCTGTGCTACGCCGAGTTCGCCTCGACCGTGCCGGTGGCCGGATCCGCGTACACCTTTTCGTACGCCTCGATCGGCGAGCTGCCCGCCTGGATCATCGGCTGGGACCTCGTGCTGGAGTTCGCACTCGGCACCGCGGTCGTGGCCGTCGGCTGGTCGGGGTACGTCCGCTCGCTCATGGACAACGCCGGGGTCCACCTGCCCGCCTCGCTCCAGGGACCCGACGTTCCGGGCGGCACCTTCGACCTGCTCGCCTTCGTCCTGGTCCTGGTCCTCACCGTGATCCTGGTCGTCGGGGTGAAGCTGTCCGCGCGGATCACCGCGGTGGTCGTGGCGATCAAGGTCACGGTGGTGCTCGTCGTGATCATCGCGGGCCTGTTCTTCATCACGAAGTCCAACTACACGCCGTTCATCCCGCCGGCCGAACCCCAGACGGGCGGCTCCGGACTGGACGCCCCCCTCGTCCAGCTCCTCTTCGGCTACGAGCCCACCAACTTCGGCGTCATGGGCATCTTCACCGCCGCCTCCGTGGTCTTCTTCGCCTTCATCGGCTTCGACGTGGTGGCCACCGCCGCCGAGGAGACCAAGCTGCCGCAGCGGGACATGCCGCGCGGCATCCTCGGCTCGCTGATCATCTGCACCGTGCTCTACGTGGCGGTCTCGATCGTGGTGACCGGCATGCAGAACTACAAGGAGCTCTCCGTCAGCGCCCCGCTGGCCGACGCCTTCAAATCCGCCGGCCATCCGGTCTACGGAGGCATCATCAGCTTCGGCGCCGCCGTGGGCCTGACCACGGTCTGCATGATCCTGCTGCTCGGCCAGACCCGGGTGTTCTTCGCGATGAGCCGCGACGGGCTGCTGCCGCGCTTCTTCTCGCGGACCCACCCGAAGTTCCGTACGCCCTACCGCCCGACGATCCTGCTCGGCGGCATCATCGCGGTCGTCGCCGGGTTCACCAGCATCAACGAGCTGGCGACCCTGGTGAACATCGGCACGCTCTTCGCCTTCGTGGTCGTCGCGCTCGGCGTGATGGTCCTGCGCCGCACCCGCCCCGACCTGCACCGGTCCTTCCGCACCCCGTGGGTGCCCTTCGTGCCGATCGTGTCGATCGCCGCGTCGGTCTGGCTGATGCTGAACCTGCCGGCCGAGACCTGGCTGCGGTTCGGGATCTGGATGGTCATCGGCTTCGTCGTCTACTTCTTCTACGGAAAGCAGCACAGCCGCCTGGGCCGGGGCGAGGGCATGACGGCGAACCCGGCGCGGGAAGGGCGCTGAGCACGTCCTACGGTGAGGCCATGGAGATCACCGTGGGACTGGAACCCTGGACGGAAGACGACTACTGGCTGCTGCTGCGCAAGAACGAGCCGGCCATGACGGAGCACCTGGGCGGTCCGGAGACCGAGGCCAGGCTCCAGGACCGCCACCGGCGCTACCTGGCGCTGAGCGCGCGGGAGCCGGGGGCCGGGCGGATGTTCCGGGTCGTCGCCGAGGGGGAGAGCGTGGGCAGCATCGGCTTCTGGGAGCGGGACTGGCAGGGCGAGGAGGTCTACGAGACCGGCTGGAGCATCCTCCCCGAGTTCCAGGGCCGCGGGCTCGCGGCCCGCGCGGCCCGGGCCCTCGTCGCCCACGCGGGCGTCCACGGCACCCGCCGCCACGTGCACGCCTTTCCGTCCGTCGACCACCCGGCCTCCAACGCGGTGTGCCGCGCGGCGGGATTCGTCCTCCTCGGGGAGGTGCGGTTCGAGTACCCGCCGGGGCAGTGGCACGCGAGCGGGAACTGGCGCGCGGCGCTGGGCGGCGGCGGTTCGTAGACGGGAAGGCTTGAGCCCCGACCCCCCACGGGGGCCGGGGCTCATCGATGCACGAGCCGGGGGCGGCGGCGGTCAGCCGCCCGTGGCGGGGGACTTCTTGGCCGCGGCCGGGATCGGGCGGTCGTTGCGCAGGGCCTCCCACAGCTGGCCGGACTGCGGCTCGGCTGCGATGACGCGGTTCCTGTCGACCTTGTCGTAGGCGACCGGCAGCATGATCGTCTCCATGGTCTCCGGATCCACGCCCTTCATGCTCTGGGCGAAGTCCGACAGGCCCTTGAGGGAGTCGAGTTCGGAGTCCGTGGTCAGTGCCTTGGTGCCGGCGTCGGCGAGCTTGTAGAGCCGGGCCGGGCTGCTGAGGACGTCCTGCTTCTTGATCTCCGACAGCATCGCGATCATGAACTTCTGCTGGAGGTCAATGCGTCCGAGGTCGCTGCCGTCGCCGTAACCGTGGCGGGTGCGAACGAACTTGAGCGAGTCCGTGCCGTTCAGGCGGTGCGTGCCGGCGTCGAGGTTCAGGCCGCCCTTGATGGGCTTGTCGAGAGTGACGTCCACACCGCCGAGCGCGTCCACGAGCTCCTTGAAGCCGGCGAACTCCACCTTCACCAGGTGGTCGACGCGGATGCCCGACATCGTCTCCACGGTCTTGACGACACAGGCGGGGCCACCGGTCCCGATGACGCTGTTGATCATGACGCGGTTCGCGCCCGCGATCGACTTGCCGTTCTTGTCCTTGCACTCCGGCCGGGTCACGAGGGTGTCGCGGGGGATGCTGATCGCGGTGGCCTTCTTACGGCCCTCGGGTATGTGCACCAGCATGTTGGTGTCCGAGCGCTGGCCGCTGACGTCGCCGTGATCGAGTTCACCGTTGGCGCCGTCGCGCGAGTCGGAGCCGAGCACCAGGATGTTCTGCCCGCTCTCCGGGACCTTCGCGGGCCGGTTGTCGGCACCGATCGTCTGGTTCAGGTCGACGCTGGCGATGTTCTTGTTGAGGTGGTTGTACGCCCACCAGCCGGTGCCTGCCGCTCCGAGCAGCAGCAGGACGAACACCACCAGGACGATCTTCATGACGCGGCGGCCGCGTGACCTGGGCGGACGCACCCCGCGCCGCCCGCTGTTCCGATGGCTGGGCGTGGCGGTCTGTTGGGTCATACTGCTCGAATCCTCGGGGCCTCGGTCGGCTGACTGACGGCGCGGTGGGCCGGATGCCGCTGCACTATAGGCAGATTTCCAACTCGAACGGGAGAGCGCCTATCGTTCCGGGGTCGGTACGGAGTGCATGAGCGCAGCCGCGAGGGGAATGGGGAGCGAGCCAATGGTCCGAGCGACCGGACGCCGGGCGAGACGCGGCGCCACGTCCCCCGAGCAGCCGTCGGGAGCCCCCCGTACGGGGCCGGCCCGGACCGCTCCAGTGGCGATCGTCGTGGCCGCGCCCGGTGACGCCGTCCCCCTGATCGCCTCGGAGCCCGACGGCTCGGTGATCGAGATCGTCTGCCTCGACGGAGCCGGCGAAGGCGAGCACCGTGCTCTGGAGGCGGCCGTGGCGCAGGCGCGCCGGCGCGGCTGCCGGTTCTCCGGGGACCCCTTCGTCCTGGACACCGCGGCGGGCAACCTCACGGGGCAGATCCTCGACGTGTTCCGCGAGACCGGCCCCGTCCGCGTCCGCACCCTCGACCCGGACCCCATGCACGTCAGCTACGACAAGGAGCGCAAGCTCCCGATCGTCACCGAGCCGCCGGCCCGCGGGAAGGCCGCGCGCAGCGCCCTGCGGGCGGCCCGCCGCTACCAGCGGGAGGCCGGCGTCCCCGTCTTCGTGGACTGCCGTGCGGCCGGTACGGATCCGGGGCTGCCCCCCGAGTCCGCCGGCCGGTACCCGCTGCCGTCCCGCTGGCTGGTCAGCGGGACCGACGGCCGGCTGACCGCGTACCTGCCCACGGCCGCCGGCGTCGTCCGGTGGACGGAAGGCCGCACCGAGGCCGAGGGGTGGAGCGGACCCGAGCTGCTCGAAGGGCCGGACCTCATGCCGGGGCTGACCGTGGTGCGGGGCCCCGAGGGGTACGCGTACCTGATCGGCATGCGCCGGACCAGCCGCAAGGACGGCGGCACCGAGATCGACGTGGTGTGCGCCGCCCAGTACCAGACCGGCCGGCCCCTCGGGCCCTGGGTCTCGCTCGGCAACCCCCACGGCACGTGGCAGGCGGTCCGCTCCATCGGCTTCCCGGTGGCCGCCTTCGCCGCCGACGGCTTCATGCACGTGTTCGTCCGCAACTTCGGGCGGGGCGTCAACGTGCGCACCCAGTCGCCGAAGGGGGCCCTGAGCGGCTGGGAGGCCCTGCGCGGGCGCAAGCTCTCCGACGAGATGGCCGCCTTCGCCTCGCCCGACGGCGGTGTGCACCTGGTGGCCCGGACCCATGGGGCCGACGCCGCCGTGCACTGGTACCGCGAGAGTGCGGCGTCGGGCTGGCAGGAGAATCCCCGGATCCCGGTGAGCATCCGCGCGGGGAGCCTTTCGGCCGCCCCGGAATCGGGGCTGGTGCGCTTCCGCTACGGGGCCACCAACGAGGTCTGCGTCTGGTGGCCGGGCGCCCATGCGCCGATGGGCCTCGGCGGACCGGACGGGGACGGACCGGTCGCCGGGGTGGTGGGGGCCGACATCCAGGGCTGGGGCTGCACGGTGCTCGTGCGCGGCGGCGACGGGGGAGTGCCGGCGATCGGCGCGCACCCGGACGGCCGGCCGGACACCGGGGTGTGGTGGTCGCCGTCGGGGGAGCGCTCCATCGTCCCGCCCGCCGCGGCCTTCGACAGCCAGGGCCGTGTGGTGATCGTCACGGTGGGAACGGACGGACGGCTGCGCGTCGCCCGGCAGCAACTGGGATCCGATGGCCTGGAGTTCACCTCCTGGCGTGTCCAGTAAGGGCGTTTCGTCGGGCCGTGTAGGGGTTTGCCGGACGAGGCTGCCGACTTCCGGCCTAGCTCGCGTCTGTAGCGTCTTGCTAAAGTCTGAAGAACGCCCTTTACCTGAACCGTAAGTGAATGGTTGGCGTCGCTGACCGCCATAAGCCGTCACACGTGATCACAGGATGAAGGTTCTGCCTGTACATCCCGTGCCGGTGTCGATGACTGAGGGGTTATGACCAAGCTGTCACTGAAGGCGGTCCAGAAGCTCACCTGCAAGAAGCGGGACGCCTGGTGGACGGTCCTTCTGGTCGACCCGATAGCGACCCGCCTCGTCTGCGTGCTGGCGCGATGGAACTTCGTCACGCCGAACCGCGTGACGTGGGCCGCGCTCTTCGTCGGCCTGGGTTCGGCGTACTTCTTCTTCCAGGGTGACTGGGTCTCGCTGTGCATAGGCGCCGCCCTGTACCACCTCAGCTTCATCCTCGACTGCATCGACGGCAAGCTCGCCCGCCTCAAGGGCAACGGCACCATCTTCGGCGGCTGGCTCGACTACGTCTTCGACCGCATCCGCGTCCTGATCTGCGCCCTGGCCCTGATGGGCGGACAGTTCGTCAAGCACGACGAAGAGATCTACCTGCTCGCGGCCCTCGTCGTGATCTTCCTCGACATGCTCCGCTACGTCGACGCCCTCCAGATCTACAAGATGCGCATGTCCATGCGCGCCAAGATCGCCGCCGTCACCCTCGCCCGCCAGGCGGAACAGGGAGTCGAGGAGGAGGAGCGCAAGGTCGTCTTCATCGAGGACCTGCTGCGCGAGAACCCCCTGGGCCAGGCGGACGAGCTCAAGCGCCAGAGCACCGACACCGAGCAGGCCGAGGTCATCGACCTGCACGAGCAGTTCCGCGAGAAGTTTCCCTGGTACGCGCGCGTGCGCCACGCGCTGGTGCAGAGCCGCATCCGGCCGCACCTCATCAGCGGCATCGAGTTCCAGATGTTCATCTTCATCGTCGGACCCGTCATCGGCCACATCCTGTGGACCACGACGGTGTCGGCCGCGCTGATGGGCGGCTTCGAGCTCGTCATCATGTTCAAGTTCTGGCTCTCCACCCGGGACTTCACGCGCACGATGGAACGCCTCGACCCCGCCAACATCCCGACGCGCGCCGGCTCCATCGCCGAGCACCTGCACGCGGGACGCCACCGCCGCCGGGGCGAGGACGCCCTGCGCGAGGTGGAGGAAGCCGCCCAGCGCTTCCCCGCCCCCGAGCCGTACGAGGACCCCGGCTTCGTGCCGTACCCCGCGCCCTACCCGGACGAGTACACGGGCACGGCAACGGACACCATGCAGCTCTCCAGGATTCCGGCCCAGGCGCTGGGTCCCGGCTACGTCGAACCGGAGCACTACTCTCGATGAGCTTCCCGGTCGACATATCGCACTACGGCGTCACCATCGTCATACCGGCCTTCAACGCCAGTGCCACCCTCGCCCGGGCCATGCAGTCGGCCCTGGCGCAGACGCACCGCGCCGTCGAGGTGCTCGTCGTCGACGACCGTTCCACCGACGGCACCCTCGCCCTCGCCCACCAGTTCGCGGCCCAGGACGGACGCGTCCGGGTCATCGAGCGGCCGCAGAACAGCGGCGGTTGCGGAGCCCCCCGCAACAACGGCATCGAGGCGGCCTCGGGGCAGTTCGTCATGTTCCTCGACGCCGACGACGAACTCCCGCTCAAGGCGGCCGAGACGCTCCTGTCCTCGGCGCTCGTGACGGGCTCGGAGATCACCGCCGGCCGGGTCGTGCGCATCAACCACGCCACGGACGAGGTCACCGTCTGGCAGCCCCAGCTGTACCCGGCCGACCAGACGGTCGCGGGCCTGGGCGGCATGCCCGAGCTGATCGACGACCCGATCGCCGCCGGAAAGCTGTACCGCCGCGACTTCCTCGACAACCACGGGATCCGCTTCCCCGAGGGCGTCTACTTCGAGGACACCTACTTCTCCACGGTCGCGAACTTCCACGCGCGCTCCTTCACCCTCCTCGCCACCCCGGTCTACCGGTGGATGTGGGAGCGGGAGTCCGACCAGCCGTCGATCACCAACCGCCGCCACGAGCTGCGCAGCATCCGCGACCGCGTCCTGGTGCACCAGTACACCGACAGCTTCCTGCGCAGCGTCGGCCGCCCGGACCTGCTGGCCCGCAAGGGCGCCAAGTTCCTCTCGCACGACCTGCGGCTGTACACGCCCGAGCTGCGCACCGGCGACCAGGCCTTCCACACCGGATTCCTCTCGGCCGTCGCCCCGTACCTGCACAGCCTCGACCAGGGCACCTTCGAACTGTGCGGCCCCATGGAGCGGATCCGCGCCTTCGGCCTCATGCACGGACGCGTCGACATCGCGGTCTCGGCCTCCGACTACATGAAGCGCCGCAGCGTCATCAGCTCCGACATCGTGGAGCGCGACGGCCGGGTGTTCTGGTCCGGGTCGCTGCTCGGCTACCCCGATGCCGAGCGCTTCCTCGAAGTCACCGAGCTGGAGCTGACCGGCCACAAGCTCGGCGACTCCCGCATGTACAACAAGGCCGAGTCGATCGAGATGGTCGACGGCGAGCTGCACGTCTCCGGCGCGATCCGCAACCAGTTCAGCCGGTTCGCCGCCGACGACAAGATCGAGCTCATCGCCGTGCTGCGCCGCCGCAGCACCAAGGCCGACCACCACTTCCCCGTCTCCGGCGTGGAGATCGACCGGGACTGGATCCGGTACCACACCACGATCGACCTCCAGGCCACCCTGGACAAGACCGACCGGGTGGGCAACTGGAACTTCTTCGTCCAGCTCCGGCACGCCGGCGAGCGGGTCTCCACCGCGCTGAACATCAGCGGTGTGGACGTCACCGGCATGCGGCACTCCTGCGCCGCGGGCGTCTTCGAGGTCTACGAGACCGTCAGCGGCAACCTGGGCCTGCGCCCCGAGACCGGGGAACAGCGGGTCAAGACCTCCGAGCGGGGCACCCCCTGGCTGTGGTGGCAGAGCGCGGCCCCGACCGGCCCCGTGGAACGGCCCGAGAGCTACGCCGCCACCCTCGTCGTCCACTGCCACAACGACGAGTACCACCTGCGCGAGTTCCTCGCCTCGCTCGTGGCCCAGCGCAGCTTCGCCCGCACCCAGGTGGTGTTCGTCGACGACGGATCGAACGACAGCACCGACCGGCAGCTCGCGGCCTTCGCCGCCTACTACCCCAACGCGCACGTCGTCACCCAGCACAGCCTGGGCTCCAGCGCCGCCTTCGACCACGGCCTGCAGTACGCCACCGCCCCCTACGTGATGTTCGCGCGCGCCCGCGACATCCTCGGCGAGGACTCCATCGGCCGGCTGCTCACGGCCGCCCGCAAGGTCAAGGGCGCCGACGTCGTCGCCGGACAGGCCGACAACTTCCCCGGCCCCTGGCGCAGCGAGGACGAGCCGTGGCAGCGGTACTTCACCGCCAAGGAGCCCGTCCGACGGCTGTCCGACGCCCCGTACCTCGTCTTCTCCACCCTCCTCGGCGGGAAGCTCTTCAAGACCTCCTACATACGGCAGCACGGCTTCCGCGGCGGCCCGGGCCCGGGTGTGGAGGACGACTGGTTCACCGTCCCGGCCGTGCTCTACGCGCGGGCCGTGGCCATCGCCCCGGACGCCCGCTTCTTCGAGCGCGACGAGCAGAACCAGAACTCGCTCTTCGACTCGCCCTGGAACGACCCCGTCAAAACGGTGGACCGGGTCCGGCTCGCCGCGCACGTCCTGGCCTCGGTCCAGGGATCCCCGCCGCGGACCCTCGTCCTGGCCCAGCGCTTCGTCGTCCGTACCCTCCAGCCCTACGTGCGCAACATGCACCGCATCATGAGCCGGCCCGAGCTCGCCTCGGTGCTGCCCCTGCTGGGTTCGGTCTACAGCCAGATCCCCGACGACGTGATCCTGCAGTACGCGGTCCACCCGCAGTCCAAGGTGCAGCACCACGCGATCGTCACGGGCAACCTCGACCTCTTCGCGGACCCGCTGGGCGCGCCGGAGTACCTGCCCACCCTCTTCCTCGACGAAGAGGGCGTCTACCGCCGGCTGGTGTCCGACCCGGTGCGCACCACGCTGCTGCGCGTGCCGCGGGCCAGCGCCGTCCTGGAGACCTTCGACTGGACCGGCGGCGAGATCCACTTCGAGGGGCTCCTCGTCCTCTCCGGCGTGGACATCAACGCCCGGTACACCAACGAGCTCCAGCTGGTGCTCTCCGACGGGCGGCGCGAGGTGACGCTCCCCGTGGAGCAGAACTACCGCCGCGACCGCTGGCGCACCCGCAGGAACCAGGACTGGTTCTCCGGCTGGCGCGCCACGGCCCGCCCGGGCACCCTCGACCGGCTGGCCAACGCCGAGCTGTCCATGGTGATCCGCGTCGTCGACCAGGACCGGCACCACGACGTCCCGCTGGCGGCCCGCCAGATGCTCCACCGCTTCAAGGGCGTGCACACCCGGGGCCGGCAGCGCTTCGTGGTGTCCATCGACGACCAGGAGCACGTGACCATCCGCTGGGTACGCGGGTTCTCTGCCCGGTGCAAGGACAAGCTGCGCCGGTTCAAGTGGGAGCTGCTCGGCTCGCTGCCGGGCCGCCCGGGCTGGCGCACGCGCCTCATGTACTGGCTCACGTACCCCTACCTGCACAACCGGGGCATCTGGATCATCGGCGAGCGCGAGGACACCGCCCAGGACAACAGCTACCACCTGTTCAAGTGGATCCGGCAGAACCGGCCCAAGACCAAGGTCTACTACTCGATCAACGGCGATTCCCCCGACTGGGACAAGGTCGCCCGGTACGGGCAGGTCATCGACCGGCTGTCATGGAAGCACCGCGCCTACCTGCTCCACGCGGAGCGGCTCATCAACGCCTACGACCTGGAGGCCTACCTGGGCTTCCCCGGTCTCCTCAAGCGGGCGTTCCTGCGCGGCTACGGCGACCTGCTGCGCTACAAGCGGGTGTTCCTCCAGCACGGAGTCGTCTACAACGACGTCGTGGCCTCCATCCACGGCCAGGCCACCAACGTCGACATGGTGCTCACCACCGGGCGCAGCGAGCGCTCCTACTACGCCGAGCACTGCGGCTACGGCTACGCGCGCGTCGCGGCGACCGGCCTGCCCCGCTTCGACGCCCTGGAGCCGGTGAACGGACCCCGCCGGATCCTGGTCATGCCGACCTGGCGCCGCGACATCGTGGCGCCCTCGTACAACAAGGCGGCCAAGCCCGAGATCCCGTTCGCGGCGTCCGAGTACTACCGGTTCTTCTCCGCGCTGCTGCGCAACGAGCGGCTGCTGAGCGCGATCCAGTACTACGGCGTGGAACTGGAGTTCATGCCGCACTACGAGATCCGCCCCTACCTGAACCACTTCAAGATCGACCACCCGTCGGTCACGGTGTCGACGACGGGCCGCGACGTGCAGCTCGCGATGCGCGAGTGCTCGATGCTGGTCACGGACTACTCCTCGGTGTTCTTCGACGTGGCGTACATGGGCAAGCCCATCGTCTACACGAACTTCGACGACGAGTCCTTCTACAGCAAGCACTACAAGCGGGGCTACTTCGACCTCGCGCGGGACGGCTTCGGACCGGCCTGCCGGACGGTCGACCACGCCGTCCACGAGATCATCGCCACCATCGAGCGGCAGTTCGAGGTGGAACCGCAGTACCGTCGGCGTGCCGAGGAGTTCTTCGTCCTGCGTGACACCTCCAACTGCGAACGGGCCTTCCAGGTCATCGAGTCCATGGACGCCAACATCGTCGGCGACCAGCGGGCGCAGCTGCACCTCGGGGCACGCGGCTTCGGGGAGTTCTGAGACACATGAAGGACGCACCATGACGGCAATCTTCCTGTCCGGCGGATCGAGCGTGTGCAGCCGCCCGGGCAGCATGGCCCCCATGACCGGCTGGGGACAGGCGTTGCCGATCTTCCTTCAGGGCGCGGACGTGATCAACTGCGCCCGGGCCGGTGCCAGCACCAAGAGCTTCATGGAGCGGGGCAGGCTCGGCTGGGTCGTGGAGCACCTCCGTCCCGGCGACCTGCACCTGATCTCCTTCGGGCTCAACGAGATGAAGCCCGGCGCGGACCTGTACACCGAGGCCTTCGGCGACCACCAGGAAAACCTGCGGCGCTACGTCGTCGAGACCCGGCTGGGCGGCGCCCACCCCGTGCTCGTCCCGAGCCAGGAGCGAGCGGTCTTCGACCGGTTCGGCAACCTCCGCCGGCCGCTGCATCTCTACCCCGCGGCGATGCGCGAGGTGGCGGCGCAGATGTCCGTCCCCGTGATCGACCTCAACGAGTGGACCGTCGCCTGGTGGCGGCAGCTCGGCCCGCAGGGCTGCAAGCAGGTCTTCCTCCACCTCGAACCGGGCGAGCACCCCAACTATCCGGACGGGGTGGCGGACAACACGCACCTGCGGCCGGTGGGCGCCGTGGAGTGCGCGCGGTTCGTGGCCGGCGAGCTGCGGTCGCGCGAGCTGCTGCCCGCCCCGTTCTTCCGCAACCTGGAGAACCAGTTCGACGCGAACCAGGCCGTGCAGTTCCCCGACGACGCCGAATTCGACCGGCTCACCAAGGACCGGGTCGGCGCGGCCATCGCGGGAGCGACGGCATGAGCGAAGGCATGAGAAGCGAAGCGGCCGCCTGGTTCCCCGTGGCCCGCGCCTGGATCAGCCTGGGCGGCCTCAGCGCCGTCCTCGACCTGGCGGCCTCGGCCGACCCCGGCCGGCCCCTGGTCCCCGGCCAGGAGTTCACCCTGGCCATGACCCTGACGCCCAGCGGCGGCGCGTACCGCACGTACGGCTACGTCCTCGGTGACACCCTGGGCGACGCGGTGGTCCTCGGTGACATGGCGGGCCTGCGCCTGCTGGAGAACGGCCGCTACATGGGCTTCGCCTCCGGCACCGAGGCCGTCACCCACACCTGCACCGTCAAGGTGAAGGCGGACGCCCCCGACGGTGCGACCATGCTCCCGCGCGTGGTGGTCGGCCTCATGCCCGCCGAGGGCGACAAGCTGATCCCCAGCTCCGGCATCGAGGACCAGGGGTTCTGGATCCGCCGCCACAGCATCCCCGGCCGCGCCCTGCACCTGCCCCCCGGCGGGCAGTTCACCCTGCCCCCGGACGCCGAACACGGACTGCGCCGCACCGGCGTGGGCATCCCCCGGCAGGGCATGCTGCACTGCGCCCCCGATGGCACGGTGGTCTACCAGGCCCCCGCGGCCTACCAGGGCTACGACTTCTTCACCTGCGCATACGAGGACGCGGCGGGACACCTCGTGCACGCGCACGTCACCGTCCGGATAGGCGACCCGGGCATGTCGCCGGGGGCACTGCGTGCCGTCCATGGGTAGGCGCCTGCGACTGGCGGCCGCCCTGGCCATGGCCGTGACGCTGGCGGGATGTTCGAGCGGATCGGGGTTCCCGGAGCCGGGTCAGTCCTCACGGGCACCGGTCCCGGAAGACGCGCTGCCCGAGGGGGTCACCTACAAGGAGTTCGTCCGCAAGCTCGACGGCCGCGCGGAGTCCCACATCAGGATGCTGGCGATCCGGACCGACGCCCGGGCCAGGGTCGGGGCCGTGCACGGCAAGTCCCTCGCCCACGCCGAGACCGTACGGGAGATGGCCGAGGCCGCCGGGGCGGTGGCCGCCGTCAACGCCTCCTACTTCGACATCGCCACCGGCAAGAACTACGGCGGCTACGACGGGGACCCGCTGGGCCTGTACGCCGAGGACGGGCGGCTCCTCAGCGAGGCGACGAACGGCCGGACGGCCCTGCTGCTCGGCACCCGCGACGGTCGGCTCGACGCCCGCATCGACGAGGTCACCACGGAGGGCCAGGTGATCTCGGACGACGGCGCACGCGCGGAGCTTGACGGCATCAACCGGGTCGCGGGCCGCGTCCTGGGCTGCGGCGGCGTCGGCGGCGACCGCCTGGCCGTCACGGAGGAGCCGATGGAGGAGCCGTACGGCGGTCTGTGCCTCGACGGCGACGAGCTCGTGGCCTTCACCGAGCAGTGGGGCGACCGTACTCCGCCCGGCGCTCCGGGCAGCACGGAGGCGGTCCTCGACGCCGACGGGCGGGTGGTGGACGTCCGCAAGCCCGCCGGCGGGCGGATACCCGCGAAGGGGAGCACGCTCTACGCCACGGGCGAGGGAGCCGACTGGCTGCGGGCCCACGCCCGCAGGGGCGACCGGATCAAGCGTTCCGTCCAGATGAACGACATGGTCGGACTGCCCCTGGACGGTGACGTCGAGACGGCCGTGGGCGGCCGCTACCGGCTGCTGAAGGACGGGGAGTCCGCGCTGGGCGCCGCCGCCTCCACCCCGCGCAAGGCCCCGCGCACCGTGGCCGGCATCACCGAGGACGGCGCGCTGCTCCTGGTCACCATCGACGGCCGCAACCCCGGTGTGGACGCCGGAGCCACGCTCGCCGAGGCCGCCGAGCTCATGGCCTCGCTCGGCGCCCAGGACGCCATCGGCCTCGACGGCGGCGGGTCCACGACCATGGTCGTACGGGGGGAAGTGCGCAACAACCCCCGGGAGAACCCGGGTGACGTCATCGAGCGGCCCGTGGCCAACGCGCTGGCCGTCTTCCCGCGCTGAGCACCACCCCCGCCACGCACCACTTCCGCCACGCGAAACGGCCGGTGCCGCACCACCCCCGCAGGGGCGGTACGGCACCGGCCGCAGCCGTCGGGCGGGATCGGACCGGATCAGACCGGAACGCTCGCCAGGCCCGGGGCCAGGAACTTCTTGCCGTTCACCCGCTCGGAGACGCCCTCGCGGTCCAGGTACGGCGTGACACCGCCCAGGTGGAAGGGCCAGCCCGCACCCGTGATGAGGCAGAGGTCGATGTCCTGGGCCTCGGCCACGACACCCTCCTCCAGCATCAGGCCGATCTCCTGCGCCACCGCGTCCAGGACGCGGTCGCGGACCTGCTCCTCGGTCAGGACGACATCGCCCTGGACGAGGAGGGCGGCGACCTCGGGGTCCAGCTCCGGCTTGCCGGAGTCGTAGACGTAGAAGCCGCGCTTGCCGGCCTTGACGACCGCGGCCAGGTTCGGCGAGACGGTGAAGCGCTCCGGGAAGGAGCGGTTCAGGGTCTCGGAGACGTGCAGACCGATCGCCGGGCCCACGAGCTCCAGCAGCACCAGCGGGGACATCGGCAGGCCGAGCGGCTCGATGGCCTTCTCGGCGGTGACCACCGGGGTGCCCTCGTCGATGACGTTCTGGATCTCGCCCATGAAGCGGGTCAGGATGCGGTTCACGACGAACGCCGGGGCGTCCTTCGTGAGGACCGCGGTCTTCTTCAGCTTCCGCGCGACACCGAAGGCCGTGGCCAGCGAGGCGTCGTCGGTCTGCTCACCGCGGACGATCTCCAGCAGCGGGAGGATGGCGACCGGGTTGAAGAAGTGGAAGCCGACCACGCGCTCCGGGTGCTGGAGCTTGGAGGCCATCTCCGAGACCGACAGCGAGGAGGTGTTGGTGGCGAGGATCGCGTGCGCCGGGGCGACCGCCTCGACCTCCGCGAACACCTTCTGCTTGACGGACATCTCCTCGAACACGGCCTCGATGATGAAGTCCGCGTCCGCGAAGCCCTCGGCCTTGTCCAGGACACCGGTCACCAGGGCGGTCAGGCGGTTGGCCTTGTCCTGGTTGATCCGGCCCTTGCCGAGCAGCTTCTGGATCTCGGCGTGGACGTAGCCCACACCCTTGTCCACGCGCTCCTGGTCGATGTCGGTGAGGACCACCGGCACCTCCAGGCGGCGCAGGAACAGCAGCGCCAGCTGCGAGGCCATCAGGCCCGCGCCGACGACGCCGACCTTGGTGACCTGGCGGGCCAGGTTCTTGTCCGGGGCGCCGGCCGGGCGCTTGGCGCGCTTCTGGACCAGGTTGAAGGCGTAGATGCCGGAGCGCAGTTCGCCGCCCATGATGAGGTCGGCCAGGGCCGCGTCCTCGGCGTCGAAGCCCTTCTGCAGGTCGCCGTCCTTGGCCGCCTCGATGATCTCCAGCGCGCGGTAGGCGGCCGGGGCCGCGCCGTGCACCTTGGAGTCCGCGATGAAGCGGCCGCGGGCGACCGCCGCGTCCCAGGCCTCGCCGCGGTCGATCTCGTCGCGTACGACCTCGGTCTCGCCCTTCAGCACGCGGGCGGTCCACAGGAGCGACTGCTCCAGGAAGTCCGCGCCCTCGAACAGCGCGTCCGCGATGCCCAGTTCGAAGACCTGCTTGCCCTTGAGCTGGCGGTTCTGGTTCAGCGAGTTCTCGATGATGACCGAGACCGCGCGGTCCGCGCCGATCAGGTTCGGCAGCAGGGCGCAGCCGCCCCAGCCGGGAACCAGGCCGAGGAAGACCTCGGGCAGCGAGAAGGCGGGGATGGCCTTGGAGACGGTGCGGTAGGTGCAGTGCAGACCGACCTCGACACCGCCGCCCATCGCCGCGCCGTTGTAGTAGGCGAAGGTGGGGACGGCCAGCGCCGAAAGGCGCTTGAAGACGTCGTGGCCGCCCTTGCCGATGGCGAGCGCCTCGTCGTGCTGCTTGAGCAGCTCGACGCCCTTGAGGTCGGCGCCGACCGCGAAGATGAAGGGCTTGCCGGTGATGCCCGCACCGACGATGGAGCCTGCGAGGGCCTCCTGCTCGACCTGGTCGATCGCCGCGTTCAGGTTGGCGAGGGACTGCGGGCCGAAGGTGGTCGGCTTGGTGTGGTCCAGGCCGTTGTCCAGCGTGACGAGCGCGAAGCGCCCGGCGCCGAAGGGCAGGTCCAGGTGGCGTACGAGCGCGCGCGTGACGACCTCGTCCGGGAACAGCTCGGCCGCGCCCTTCAGGAGCTCAGTGGTGGTGGTGCTCACTTGCTGTCTCCCTCGGCGGTGAAGTTCGGGTTCTCCCAGACGACGGTCGCGCCCATGCCGAAGCCGACGCACATGGTGGTCAGGCCGTAGCGGACCTCCGGCTGCTCCTCGAACTGACGGGCCAGCTGGGTCATCAGGCGCACGCCGGAGGAGGCGAGCGGGTGACCGAAGGCGATGGCCCCGCCGTACTGGTTGACGCGGGCGTCGTCGTCGGCGATGCCGTAGTGCTCCAGGAACGCGAGGACCTGGACCGCGAAGGCCTCGTTGACCTCGAAGAGGCCGATGTCGTCGATCGTCAGACCGGCCTGCGCCAGCGCCTTCTCGGTGGCCGGGATCGGGCCGTAGCCCATGACCTCCGGCTCGACACCCGCGAAGGAGTACGAGACCAGGCGCATCTTGACCGGGAGGTTGTTCTCGCGGGCGAAGTCCTCGGACGCGATGATCGCGGCCGTGGCACCGTCGTTGAGACCGGCGGCGTTGCCCGCGGTGACGTTGCCGTGGACCCGGAACGGGGTCTTGAGGCCCGCCAGGTTCTCCAGGGTGGTCCCCGGACGCATCGGCTCGTCGGCGGTGACCAGGCCCCAGCCCGTCTCACCGGCCGCCTCGTTGTTGTTGCGCACCGAGATCGGCACCAGGTCCTGCTGGATCTTGCCGTCTGCGTACGCCTTGGCGGCCTTCTCCTGCGAGCGCACGGCGTACTCGTCGGCGCGGAGCTTGGTGATCGTCGGGTACCGGTCGTGCAGGTTCTCGGCGGTCATGCCCATGAACAGGGCGGACTCGTCGACCAGCTTCTCGGAGACGAAGCGCGGGTTCGGGTCCACGCCCTCGCCCATGGGGTGGCGGCCCATGTGCTCGACACCGCCGGCGAGGGCGACGTCGTACGCACCGAAGGCCACGCCGCCCGCGACGGCGGTCACGGCGGTGAGCGCGCCGGCGCACATGCGGTCGATGGAGTAGCCCGGGACGGACTGCGGCAGGCCCGCGAGAATGCCGGCCGTGCGGCCCAGCGTCAGGCCCTGGTCGCCGATCTGCGTGGTCGCGGCGATGGCGACCTCGTCGATCTTCGCGGGATCCAGGTCCGGGTTGCGGCGCAGCAGCTCCCGGATGGCCTTGACGACGAGGTCGTCGGCGCGGGTCTCGTTGTAGATGCCCTTCGGGCCCGCCTTGCCGAACGGGGTGCGGACGCCGTCGACGAAGACGACGTCCCTGACGGTACGAGGCACGTTGGCTCTCCTCCAGGTGCGGGTGTGCACTGCTGCGCGGGGGCGCTCCCGATGACTGAGCGCCCGCTCACCTCATCATGCTACTTGTCGGTAACCGGCATGCACACCCCCCTCGGAAGGAGCGGCGAAGGTCACACTCCGCCGCCCCGCCGCATGCGCGGCGCGAAGGAGCGCGGGGCGGCGGTGGAGGCCGTGGTGGCGGCCGCCATGGCGGCGGCCATGGGGGCCGAGGCGTGGACGGTGTCCGCGACGAAGGTCCGGCGGCCGACGCCCAGGGTGCGCAGGGCCGGGCCGTGGTCCACGGCGACCACCACGGCCGCGGCGGCCAGCACGGCCCGCCAGGCCGTCACCGCCACCCGGCGGGCGGGGGCCGGCAGGGGGGCCAGGGCCTCGCGCAGGCGCAGGCAGTGGAAGGGGACGTGGCGTTCCTCGTCGGCCAGGATGCGGCCCGCGACCTCCGAGGCCAGTGGATCGGCGGCCCCGTCGCGCACGGCCCGGTAGTACCGCAGCGCCACCGCCTCCGCCACCATCAGGACGAGCAGCTCCACGCGCAGGCCCAGCAGCCGCCGCAGCCGGACGAACACGGTGTCGCTCCAGTGCCCGGCCAGGGTCCCCGCGCCCCCGGCCGCCAGCAGCAGGGCCAGCATCCGGGCGTGGTTCTGCTCCTCCGCCACGAAGAGCCGTACGGCCCGTGCGTACACCGGATCGCCCGCCCGGTCGGCCTTGCCGATCAGCGCGGAGCCGTCCCCGTCCTCCCCGACCTGGAACCGCTGCAGGCTCCGGACCAGCTCCGCGGGGAGTGCGGCGGTCCGGTTCCAGTCCGGATCGCCGCGCTCGGCCCGCCGCTCCCGCTCGGCCTCGAAGTCGGCCAGCCACGTGTCGTGTCCCCACCCATGTTTGATCACGTTCAAAATCTAGGAGGCTTTGAGCGTGTTCAAAAGGAGTCGGGCCCCGCTGTAGCGGAACCGGGACATGACGGAGCCCCCCGGCCGAAGGGCCGAGGGGCTGAAGGGCGCGAGGGCTGAAGGGCCGGAGGGCTCCGCCATGGCCGCGGGCGCGGCCGTGGGTGCGTCAGTCCTCGGGCGCGGGCTCCGGAGCCGCCGCGGGCGGGGTCGCGGCCAGCGCCGTGACCAGGGCGTCCGTCACCTGCTCGATCTGCCACGGGCGGGCTCCGTAGCCCGCCAGGGCCTCGGCCACCGCGTCGGCCTCCAGCCGCAGCGGCGGCTCCCAGCACAGCCGGCGGACCGTGTCGGGAGTGATCAGGTTCTCCTGCGGCAGGTTCAGCCCCTCCGCCAGCGCCGACACGGCCGTCCGGGCCGCGGCCAGCCGCGCCGCGGCCTCCGGGTCCTTGTCCGCCCAGGAACGCGGCGGCGGCGGACCCGCCGGGGTCGCCCCCGGCAGCGGCAGTTCGGCCTCGGGCAGGGCCTTCGCCCGTTCCACGGCCGCCATCCACTGGTCCAGCTGGCGCCGGCCCATGCGCTGCCCGTAGCCGGGCAGGGCGGAGAGGGCCTGTACGTTCAGCGGCATGGCGAGCGCGGCCTCGACGATCGCGGCGTCACCCAGCACCTTGCCCGGTGACACGTCACGTCGCTGCGCGATCCGGTCCCGGGACTCCCACAGCTCCCGGACCACGGCCATCTGCCGGCGCCGGCGCACCTTGTGCATGCCGGACGTACGGCGCCACGGGTCCTTGCGCGGCGGTGCGGGCGGTGCGGCGCAGATGGCGTCGAACTCCTGGTGGGCCCAGTCCAGCTTGCCCTGCCGGTCCAGCTCCTTCTCCAGCGCGTCCCTCAGGTCCACGAGCAGCTCCACGTCGAGCGCGGCGTAGCGCAGCCACGGCTCGGGGAGCGGACGGGTCGACCAGTCGACGGCGGAGTGGCCCTTCTCCAGCGAGTAGCCGAGGACCCCCTCGACCATCGCGCCGAGTCCGACCCGCGGGAAGCCGGCGAGGCGGCCGGCCAGCTCGGTGTCGAAGAGGGAGGTGGGCGCCATGCCTATTTCGCGCAGGCAGGGCAGGTCCTGGGTGGCGGCGTGCAGGATCCACTCGGTGCCGGACAGGGCCTCTCCCAGGGAGGAGAGGTCGGGGCAGCCCACCGGGTCGATCAGTGCGGAGCCCGCGCCTTCGCGGCGCAGCTGTACGAGGTAGGCGCGCTGGCCGTAGCGGTAGCCGGAGGCGCGCTCGGCGTCCACGGCGACGGGGCCGGTGCCCGCGGCGAAGGCCGCGACCACCTCGGCGAGCGCGGCGGCATCGGCGACCACCGGAGGGATGCCCTCGCGCGGTTCTAGCAAGGGAATCGGCAGCCCGTCGGACGAAACCTCGTCGTCCGGGGGGCCGCCCCCGGTGGTGGTGCGCAGGCCTGCTGCGGTTTCTTGGGCGTCGGTCACCGGTCAAGGGTATCCGTGGCACCCTCGGCCGACGAGTCGGCCATTGCGGAGCCGGCGGCACCGGCCGCGGCGAGACCAGCGGTGGCCAGGACCAGGGCGGCCTT
>NZ_JBSFDF010000051.1:0-60245 GCF_053593795.1 Streptomyces sp. NPDC002104
CGGCAACAACGCGGGCAAGAAGTCCCTCCAGAAGACCTACATCGCCCAGGCCAAGGCCACCGGCAAGGTCACCATCTCGCCCCTGCACAAGGTGACTTCGGTCTCCCCCGCCTCCGGCGGCGGGTACACGGTCGTCATCGACCAGATCAACACCACGGGCGACACCGTGGGCACCAAGACCGTCGTCGCGGACAAGGTGTTCTTCGCGGCCGGCAGCGTCGGCACCAGCAAGCTGCTCGTCCGGCTCAAGGCCACCGGCGCCCTGCCCAACCTGAACAACGAGATCGGCAAGGGCTGGGGCGACAACGGCAACGTCATGTGCGGCCGGGCCAACCACATGTGGGACGCGACCGGCAAGGTGCAGGCCTCCATCCCCTGCGGCGGCATCGACAACTGGGACGCGGGCGGCGCGTTCGCCGAGGTGGCGCCGCTGCCGACCGGCATCGAGACCTACGCCTCGTTCTACCTGTCGATCACGAAGAACCCGAACCGCGCGCAGTTCACGTACAACCCCGCCACGGGCGGGGTCGAGCTGAACTGGCAGACGGCGTGGAAGCAGCCGTCGATCGACATGGCGAAGACGATCTTCGACAAGATCAACAAGAAGGAGGGGACGATCTACCGGACCGACCTCTTCGGCACCAACAAGATCTGGGGCGACCACCTCACCTACCACCCCCTCGGCGGCGCGGTCCTGGACAAGGCCACTGACAACTACGGCCGTCTGCACGGCTACACGGGCCTGTACGTCATCGACGGCGCGCTGATCCCCGGCAACACCAGCGTCAACCCGTTCGTCACCATCACGGCGCTCGCCGAGCGCAACATCGAGAAGATCATCGCCACCGACCTCTAGGTCGCTCCTGGCGCGGACAGCACGAAGGCCGGGGCCGTCGGATTCTCCGACGGCCCCGGTCCCGTGCGTGCACCGCATGCCCACGGCTTGCCCACCGCACGCCCCTCGCACGCCCCTCGCACGGGCCACCGCACGCGGTCCGCGATCGGCGGCCCGCGTGCGGTGGCCCGTGCTCAATGGGCCGTGCTCTGCTGCCCGCGCTCAGTGGCCCGGCAGCACGCAGACGCTGTCGAGGCCGAGTACGTGGTTGAGCCGGCCGAAGGCGAGCCAGGAGCCGATGCTCATCGTCAGCTCCACGATCTCCACCTGGCTGTAGCGGGCCGTCATCCGCTCCCAGAACTCCTCGTCCAGGCCGTGGTGGTCCAGGCAGTACCGCTCCGCGTACTCCGCCGCGAGCCGGGTGCGCGCGTCGAAGCGGTCCGTGGTGCGCCAGTCGGTGACGGCGTCGGGGAACTCGTCCTCGACCTTCTCCCCGTCCCGGTCGGTGCGCCAGTCCAGGCAGAAGACGCAGCCGTTGATCTGCGCGACGCGCAGCCGCGCCGCCTCGAACTCCCGCAGCCCCAGGGTGGTGTGGGCGTACACGGAGAGGGAGAAGTTGGCGGCGGCCATGCCGATGCCGGGGACCAGGTCGCCCCACACGTACTCGATGGGGTGCTGGCCTTCGGGGATGTCGATCCTCATGACAGTTTCCTTCCGAGTTTGCCGACGGCGGGGCGCAGCGGGACGTCCAGGGCGTCGTAGAGCCCCGGTTCGGCCTCCACCAGCCAGTCGATGGCTCCGACGAGGCGTCCGACGGCGGTGGCGTTGCCGCCGGCGGAGCGGTTCTCGCCCTCGTCGGAGGCCTCGATGGTGACCTCGATGTGGGGGCGGCCCTCGATGATCACCCGGTGGGCGCCGTCGCCGCCGTCGGGCGGGGCCGGCCAGTCGGGGGCGCAGGAGGCGTGGATGCGGGTGACGTGCTCGATGACGATGCGGGGTTCGCCCTCGACGATCCCCTGCACCTCGAAGCGGATGGCGCCCTGGGTGCCGCCCTCGAACTCCCCCATGGTGCGCGTGGTGACGGTGGCGTCGAGGGCGCGGCGCTCCACGGTCTCGCGGATGTCGTCGAGTTCGACGCCCAGCGCCCGGGCCATCATCCGGATCTGCCCGCCCCACACCATGGTCGGGATGGACGGCATGAGCATCATCGGCTCGTAGTCCATGGGCTGACCCATGCCGATGAGGTAGCGGACGGAGTCCGGCTGGTCGTAGGTGGAGTAGTCGAAGATCTCCTGGCAGCGGATGACGTCGATCCGGGTACCGAGCCCGCTGAGTAGCAGCGGGAGCACGTCGTTGCCCCAGCCGGGGTCGACGCCGGAGGCGAAGAGCGAACCGCCGCCCTCCGCGACCGCGGCGGTCACCGGGTCGAGGAACTCCGGTGGGGCGCTGCGGTAGTCGTAGAGCGGATAGAGGGCGGGGCTCACGACGACGGCCCCGGAGCGGATCGCCCGGGTGATGTCGGCGAGCGCGTCGTCGGGGCGGATGTCTCCGGACGCCGCGTAGACGACCGCCTGCGGACGGGCCGCGAGGACCGCCTCGATGTCGTCGGTGGCCGCGACGCCCGTCTCGTAGTCGAGTTCGCCGAGTTCACCGGCGTCGCGGCCGACCTTCTCTGGATTGTGGACGATGACGGCGGCCAACTTCAGCGCCGGATGGGCCTCTACGGCACGGATGGCCAAACGGCCGACGTTGCCGGTACCCCAGACAACCGTGGAAATCATGCGCGGAGGGTAGCTTCAGGACCTGTAGGTTCCTAGAGCCGTGTACGGAAATTCCGGCCCGCTGTCACTGGTTTTGCGCACCCAGCACGAACAGCAGGTAGACGAAGAACGCGAAGAGATGGCCTACGAACAAGTAGGCGATGAGCCGGATGATGAGACCCCGCGGAAACTTCGACTGCTGCGCCTGCTGAGACTGCTGAGGCGTCTGCGCGTGCTGGGGCGTCTGCGCGTGCTCCGGCTGCTGCGTATCGGGCATGGCGTACGGGCTCCTCGCCTATCGGTGGTGTGTGGTCGTGCCGGCCGTGCCGGTCCCGCCGCCGAGGCACAGGCCGGCGAGGCTGCTCTGCAGCAGGGTGTGGACGAACAGCAGCTCCGCCCCGGCGGGCGAGGCCGCACCGATCCGGTGCGCGGTGAGCGAGTCGAAGTGGGCGCTGTCCCCGGGCTCCAGCAGGTGCTCGGTCTCCCCCAGGTGCAGCCGCAGCCGCCCCGTCAGCACGTACAGCCACTCCTCCCCCGGATGGACGCGGACCAGCTCGCCCTGGCTGCGGCCGTGGGGGACGTGCACGCGCAGCGCCTGCATCCCGCGGCCGGAGCCACCGGCCTGCCAGTAGGTCCAGCCGTCCGCCTCGCGGGCGCCCGGGCCGCCGGCCCGTACGATGGGATCGGCGACGGCCGGGGTCTCCCCGAGCAACTCGGAGACGGTCGTGCCGTACGTACGGGCGAGCCCGAGCAGCAGCGGCAGCGAGGGCTGGCGGCGGCCGGTCTCCAGCCGTGACAGGTGCGCCGGCGAGAGCCGGGCCCGGGCGGCTGCGGCCTCCAGGGTGAGTCCGGCCCGGCGGCGCAGATCGCGCAGCTGCGGGGCGACGGTGGGCAGCTCGGCGTCGGGGCCGGGGCCGGCCGCTTCGCCGGGGCCGGGGGCAGGACCGGTTGTCATGCCCCGATTGAGCCAGATCCTTACCTCCCTGGCAATCCGCTTTGCCTAAGAGGCAAATCCCCCTCTGCTCTACGTCGCGTGCTCTACGTCGCGCCGAGCACGGTCTCCACGGTGTCCGCGTCCTGCGCCCGCTTGTCGGGGCGGTGGCGCAGGACGCGCGCGAAGCGCAGGGCGACCCCGGCCGGGTAGCGCGGGGAGCGCTGGAGGCCGTCGTAGGCGATCTCCACCACCAGTTCGGGGCGCACCCGGACCGTGTAACCGTCGTCCTCGACCGCGAGCTCGCCGAGCCGCTCGGTCTGCCAGCGCAGCATCTCGTCGGTCAGTCCCTTGAAGGTCTTGCCGAGCATCGCGTAGCCGCCGTCGGCGGTCCGGGCGCCCAGGTGCAGGTTGGACAGGAGGCCGGTGCGCCGGCCGTGGCCCCGCTCCACGGCGAGCACCACCAGGTCCAGGGTGTGCACCGGTTTCACCTTGAGCCAGTGTTTGCCGCGCCGGCCGGCCGCGTAGGAGGAGTCGAGGGACTTGAACATCACGCCCTCGTGCCCGCGGCTCAGGGTCCGCTTCCAGAACTCCTCCGCCTCCGCCGCCTGCGCGGCCGGGTCCTCGACCACGAGCCGCCCGACGCGGAACTCCTGCGGTACGAGGGCGGTGAGCTCCGCGTACCGCTCGCGCACCGGCAGGTCGAGGAGTACGCGGTCCCCCGCCACCAGCACGTCGAAGAAGTAGGGGACGACCGGGAGGGTCCGCCGGGCGGCCTCGACGTCGGCGCGGGAGCCGACCCGGCTCGCCACCTCCTGAAAGGGCACCGGCCGCCCGTCCGCCGCCGAATGTCCGATGACCTCGCCGTCGAGGATGAACCGTTCCCCCGGAAAGGACAGGACCAGCTCGGCGACCTCCGGCAGGCGGTCGGTGATCTCGTCGAGGGAGCGCGTGTACAGCCGTACGTCGGCCCCCTCGCGGTGGACCTGGACCCGGATCCCGTCGAGCTTCTCCTCCACCGCGCACGGCCCGAGCGCGGCCAGGGCCTCGGCCACCGACTTGGCGGTGTTCGCCAGCATCGGCTGTACGGGCTGCCCCACCCGCAGGGTCACCTCGCGCAGGGCCGCCGCCCCGTCGGCGAGCACGGCCGCCGCCACCCGGGGCAGGGATCCGTCGAGCATCGCCGCCCGGCGCAGGGCGGCGGCGGGCACCCCGGCCGCGGCGGCCACACCCTCCAGGGCCACCGCGTCGAGCGCGCCCTGGCGCACCTCGCCGCCGAGCAGGCTGCGCAGGAACCGCTGCTCGGCCGCGGTGGCGGCGCCGAGCAGGGCGTCCAGGATCCGGCGGCGTTCGGCCTGGGAGCCGGCTCCGGCGACCGCGGCGAACCGTGTCACGGCCTCGTCGACGGCGGTCACGGTCAGGGTCGGCTCCGCGGCCGGCGGCGTCTCCTGGGCCAGCGCCCGCCAGCCGATCCCGGGGCGTCCCTGCGGGAGCCGCCCGGCGAGATAGGACACGACCAGCGCGGCCTCCTCACGGGGCGCGGCGGCGAACAGCTCCGCGAGCAGGGCGGTCTTACCCGACCGGGCGGAGGTCTCGCCAACCTCCCGGGACACCCGCGCGACCTCGGCCAGCAGCATGCGGCCATCCTCCCGCGAGACGGCTCCCGACGCAGCCCGGCAGACGGGACATCCAGGCTCGCAGGGCTCGGCGGGGCTGGATGTCCCGCCGGGCTCGGCGGCCGGCGCCGCCCTGCCCACGCCGGCCCCGCCCCGCCCCGCCGCGTACCGCCGGCCCCGCCGCGTACCGCAGGCGCGGTATGCGCGGCGGTGCGCGTAGTCCTCGAGGACGTCGGCAGTTCAGCCTGCGGGAGCGCGGCCACCGGCGGGCTGGCGTTTAGGGTTCCCGTATGAAGCTCCGACTGCCCCGGCGCCGCCGAAGCCGCCTGCTCGCGGGCGCCGCCGCGCTCGCCGTCGTCGCGGGGGCGGGCACCCTCACGGCCACCGCCGCGGCGGGCGACGGCCCGGCCGTGCGCCGCGAGGACCAGGTCCTCGACATGCCCGGCGCCGGGATCGGCATCTCCTACTTCACCAGCGGCGACCCCGCGGGGGACGGTGGGGCGAAACGTCCCGCCGTGCTCCTCGCCCACGGTTTCGGCGGCAGCAAGGAGGACATGCGCCCGCAGGCCGAGCGCCTCGCCCGCGACGGCTACGCCGTGCTGACCTGGTCCGCGCGCGGATTCGGCCGCTCCGGCGGGAAGATCGGGCTGAACGACCCCGAGTACGAGGTCAAGGACGTCTCCCGGCTGATCGACTGGATCGCCGCCCGGCCCGGCGTACGGCTCGACGCGAAGGGAGATCCGCGCGTCGGAGTCGCGGGCGGCTCCTACGGCGGGGCGATCTCCCTCCTCGCGGCCGGCAACGACCCGCGCGTGGACGCCATCGCCCCCTCGATCACCTACTGGAACCTCGCGGACTCCCTCTTCCCGAACGGCGTCTTCAAGAAGCTGTGGGCGGGCCTCTTCTTCACCACGGGCTCAGCGGGCGGACTGCAGCCGGGGGCCTCCGCCCCGTCCGGCGCCGCCCCCGGGGCTGCCCCGCCCGCGCCCGGCTGCGGACGGTTCCAGCCGGAGCTGTGCGCCATGTACGAACGGGTCGCGGTGGCCGGAAAGCCCGACCCCGAGGCCCGCGCGCTGCTGGAGCGGCGCAGCCCCTCGGCGGTCGGCGGCGCGATCAAGGTGCCGACCCTGATCACGCAGGGCCAGGACGACTCCCTCTTCCCGCTGGACCAGGCCGACGCCATGGCCAAGGCGATCGCCGCGAACGGCGCGCCCGTCTCCGTGGACTGGGCCGCCGGCGGCCACGACGGGGGCATGCGCGAGGCGGACCGCGTCGAGGACCGGGTGAAGACCTGGTTCGACCGCTACCTCAAGGACGACACGTCCGTGGACACCGGGCCCGCCTTCCGCGTCTCGCGCTCCGGCGGCATCGACTCCACCGACGGCCGGGTCACCCTGCGCGGAGCGAGCGGCTCCACCTATCCCGGGCTGCTGTCCGGTCCGCGCGAGTTCGCCCTGACCGGCCGGGAGCAGACCTTCGCCAACCCCGCCGGCGGGGCCCCGCCCGCACTGTCCGCACTACCCGGCATCGGCGGGCAGCTCGCCGCCCTCGGAGGCGGCCTCTCGCTGGACTTCCCCGGGCAGAACGCCCGGTTCGACTCGGAGCCGCTGACGGAGGAAACCCGGATCACCGGGACCCCGACCATCACCCTGAAGGTGAGGTCTACAGCTGCGGACGGTTCGGCCGTCCTGTTCGGCAAGGTGTACGACGTCAGCCCCGACGGCCGCCAGCAGGTGCTGCCCAGTCAGCTGGTGGCCCCGGTCCGGGTGGAGGGCGCGCAGCAGGACAGGACCGTCGAGCTGCGGCTGCCCGCGATCGACCACGCGGTCGAGTCCGGGCACCGGCTGCGGCTCGTCGTCGCCGCCACCGACCTCGGCTACGCCTCCCCGGCCGCGCCGGCGACCTACACCGTCTCGGCGCAGGGCCCCCTGGCCGTGCCCGTCGCGGGCGGGGTGCGCACGGCGTCCTCCGGGCTGCCCGCCTGGACCTGGTGGATGCCGCTCGGGGCCGCGCTGCTGGCCGCAGCGCTGGTGGGGATCCGCAGGACCGGCGGCAGGAGCGGCGGACGGACCGGCCGCGGGCCGGGCGGTACCCGGCCGGGCTCCTCGCAGCCCGACCCGGCGCTGGCCGCCGTACCGCTGGAGATCACCGGGCTGACCAAGCGGTACGCCAAGGCGCAGGACCGCTACGCCGTCCGGGACCTGTCCTTCCGGGTGGAGAAGGGCCAGGTGCTCGGCCTCCTCGGCCCCAACGGAGCGGGCAAGACCACGACCCTGCGCATGCTGATGGGCCTGATCACTCCGGACGCCGGGGAGATCCGGGTCTTCGGACACCAGGTACGGGCCGGTGCGCCGGTGCTCTCGCGGGTCGGGGCGTTCGTGGAGGGTGCCGGCTTCCTGCCGCACCTGACCGGGCGCGCCAACCTGGAGCTGTACTGGCAGGCCACGGGCCGTCCCGCCGCCGATTCCCACATGGAGGAGGCCCTGGAGATCGCCGGGCTCGGCGACGCGCTGGAGCGGGCGGTGCGCACGTACTCGCAGGGCATGCGCCAGCGCCTCGCGATCGCGCAGGCCATGCTCGGCATGCCGGACCTGCTGATCCTCGACGAGCCGACCAACGGTCTGGACCCGCCGCAGATCCGCGAGATGCGCGACGTGATGATCCGGTACGCGGCCGGCGGGCGGACGGTCATCGTCTCCAGCCACCTGCTGTCGGAGGTCGAGCAGTCCTGCACGCACCTGGTGGTCATGGACCGCGGCCGGCTCGTCCAGGCGGGCGAGGTCGCCGAGATCACCGGCGGCGGGGACGTCCTGCTGGTGTCGCTGGCACAGCCGGTGGACGAGTCGGCCCTCGGGAAGATCGCCGCGCTGGAGGGAGTGGAGTCCGTGGTGCGTGCCGAGGACGGCCTGCTCGTACGGCTGGACGGCGCGAGCGCCGCCGAGCTGATCGCCGAACTCGTACGGCTGGAGGTGCCGGTGTCGGGAGTGGGGCCGCACCGGCGGCTCGAAGACGCGTTCCTCACCCTGATCGGAGGCGCGGCATGAACACCGTGACGGATGTGAACGCCCGCGGAGACGCGGACTCGCCCGCCGGCGGCGACGTGACGCCGGACGGCATCGGCCGCGAGGTCGCCCACGGCTACCGGGCCAACCGGACGCTGCCGCTGCGCGTGGAGGCACTGCGGCAGTGGCGCCGGCGGCGGACGCTGGTGATGGGCGGGATCCTGGCCGCGCTGCCGTTCATCCTGATGATCGCCTTCGCGGTCGGCGGCGGCCCCGGCAGCCGCGGCGGCGGCGACGGCCGGATCACCCTCGTCGACACGGCGACGGCCTCGGGCGCGAACTTCGCGGCCACCTGCCTGTTCGTGTCGGCCGGGTTCCTGCTCGTGGTGCCGGTGGCCCTGTTCTGCGGGGACACGGTGGCCTCGGAGGCCAGCTGGTCCTCGCTGCGCTACCTGCTGGCCTCCCCCGTGCCCAGGGCCCGGCTGCTGTGGAGCAAGCTGGTGGTGGCCCTCGGGTTCAGCCTGGCCGCGATGGTGCTGCTGCCACTGGTGGCGCTCGCCGCGGGTACGGCGGCCTACGGGTGGGGCCCGCTGGAACTCCCCGCGGGCGGCTCGCTGCCGGCCGGGGACACGATCGGGCGGCTCGCGATCGCCGTGGCGTTCGTCTTCGTGTCGCAGCTGGTCACGGCCGGGCTGGCGTTCTGGCTGTCGACGCGGACGGACGCACCGCTGGGCGCGGTGGGCGGGGCGGTCGGGCTGACGATCGTCGGCAACGTGCTCGACGCGGTGACGGCCCTGGGGTCCTGGCGGGAGTTCCTGCCCGCGCACTGGCAGTTCGCCTGGGCCGACGCCTTGCAGCCGCAGCTCGAATGGGGCGGCATGATCAAGGGGACGGTGGTGTCGGTGTCGTACGCCGTGGTGCTGTTCGCGCTCGCGTTCCGCGGGTTCGCGCGCAAGGACATCGTGTCCTGACGCTGCGGCCCGGAGAAGGGCCGCGGCTGACGCCGAACGGGACCGTGCTCCGGCGCACGGTCCCGTTCGGCCGTCGGGGGCCAACCGGGGCGGCCCCGCGTGTGCCTGCCGCCGCTGCGGCCCGTACCCCCCAAGAATCGCCCTCGGTCAGGACGTACGGACGCGTCCGAACGGCACCGAGGGGTACCACCCGATGGACAGAGCAGGACTTCCACCTCGCAGGTTCGTACTGACGGGAGGCCTCACGGCCGCAGCGGCCCTGCTCACGGGGTGCTCGGCGAAGAGCACCCCGAAGGCGGCGACGGGCGCGCCGGAGCCCCGGCCGAGCACCCCCGAGGGCGCGTACAGCCGCCTGATGGAGGGCAACAAGCGCTGGGTGAGCGGCAGCCTCAACCACCCCGACCGCGATCCGGACCGCCGTGCGCTGGTCTCCCAGACGCAGGATCCCTTCGGCGTGATCCTCGCGTGCATCGACTCCCGGGTGCCGCCGGAGCTGCTCTTCGACACCGGGCTCGGCGACCTGTTCGTGCTGCGCACCGGCGGGCAGGCGGTCGGCCCGGTGGTGACCGGGTCGGTGGAGTTCGGGCCCATGACGGCGGGCACCCCGCTGATCCTGGTCCTCGGGCACCAGCGCTGCGGAGCCATCGACGCCTCGTACAAGGCCTTGCGGGACGGCGACCCGCTGCCCGGCAACCTGCGGGCGATCGAAAGGGCGCTGGTTCCGGCGTACGAGCTGACGGTCAAGGACCCGGGCGCCGACCCGGTCGACACGATGATCCGCAACCAGATCAAGGTGACGGCGGACGAACTGCGGGCCAACGCGGACCTGGCGCCTCTGGTGCGGAAGGGCTCGCTGGCCGTGGTCGGCGCCTACTACTCGCTGGACACCGGCCAGGTGGAGGTCCTGACGGGGGCACCGACGGGCACGGCGTCCGCCAGCCCGTCGGCCAGTACGTCGGCCAGTACGTCGGCCGGTGCGTCGCCGGGCCCGTCGGAATCGGCATCGGCCTCGGCATCTGCCTCGGCCTTCCCCTCGCCCTCCGCTTCGGTGACTCCGTCGCCCGAGGCCTCCTGAAGGCAGGAGGCCGGTCAGCCGGCGGCAGCCCCCGCGACGGCGTCGACCTCCGCGAGGAGTTCGGCGTCGAGCGGCCGGTCGGCCACGGCCGCGTTGGCCCGTACCTGCTCGGCGGAGGTGGCGCCCGCGATGACGGAGGCGCAGCCGGGCTGGGCGGAGAGCCAGCCGATGGCGAGTTCCAGCACGGTGCGCCCGTGCTTGTCGGCGAGCGCGGCCAGGGCTTCCACGATGTCGAGGCGCTCGTCGGTGAGGTAGGCGTCGCGGCCTTCGAGCCGGGAGCCCGCGGGGACGGGGGCGCCCCGGCGGATCTTTCCGGTCAGCAGGCCGTTGGCCAGCGGGAAGTACGGCAGTACGCCCACTCCGTAGTGGAGGGCTGCCGGGACGAGCTCGCGCTCCGCCGACCGCTGGAGGAGCGACCACTCGTTCTGGGCCGATACGAAGGGCGCCGCCCCGGTCTCGCGGGCCACGTGGGCGGCTTCGGCGAGCTGCCATCCGCTGAAGTTGGAGTGACCGATGTAGCGGATCTTGCCCTCGGTGACGAGTTCGGTGAGCGCGGCGAGGGTCTCGGCCACGGGAACGGCCGGGTCGGGGCTGTGGAGTTGGTAGAGGTCGATGTGGTCGGTGCCCAGGCGGGTCAGGGACGCTTCGACCGCGCGCCGGATGTAGGCGCGGCCGGCGCGGGAGCCGGCGGCGGGTCCGTAGCCCATGTCCACGCCGTGGAAGCCGAACTTGGTGGCGAGGACGACCTGGTCCCGGCGCCCCTTGAGGGCCTTGCCGAGGTGGCTCTCGGAGCCCCCGGCGCCCCCGTAGATGTCGGCGGTGTCGAGGAGGGTGATGCCCGCGTCGAGTGCGGCATCGACGACGGTACGGGTGGCCTTGGCGTCGAGGCGGCCGCCGAAGTTGTTGCAGCCCAGCCCGATCGCCGAGACCTGAAGACCTGAACTTCCCAGGGGGAGATGGCGCATGTTTCGTTCCTCCGCACTCGTCCGGCACATGATCGGCAGGACGGCAGTGTAGAGCGCCGCCCGGCCCCCGAGCCGCGAGCGGGCGTCCGCGCGGGCCCCTTCCCGCTCCGCGCCCACTGCGACGGCGCATGCCGTGCGGGTGCCCTCGGAAGGGGTCGGCGAGCCGCTTTCCGATGGCGGGGCCCTCGTCCGCGGATCCGACCGCGAGATCGGGGGTCGGCGCCCGCGGCCGCCTCGGCCGGTTCGGGGGTGGCGCAGAAGTTCACACGATCGCAAAGGACTTCGCGGATGGCGGCGCGGATGGCGGGGGCCGGAGTCGATCGGATTCGATCACATCGATCATTTCGGCTTCTGTGGTGGAATCGAGCGGCATGCGCAGCACGAACCACGGACCGGGCAAGCCGCAGGGGGATCCTTGAGACCACATGTCGACCAGCGTCAGGCCCGGGTGCTCGCCCTCGTCGGGGAGCGGGGCAGTGCCCGCGTCGCGGAACTCGCCGAGGAGCTGGGGGTCTCCCCCGTCACCCTGCGGCGGGACGTCGAGGCGATGGCGGCGCGGGGCGAGATCCAGCGGATGCACGGGGTGATCAGCCGGCTGGAGTCCGGCCCGGAGCCCGGTGCCGCCGGGCTGGTGATCGGGATGGTCGTGCCGACCACCGAGTACTACTTCGCGGACATCGTCCGGGGGGCCCGCGAGGTGGTCGAGGCGCGGGGCGCGCGGCTCACCGTGGGGCTGACCCGGTACCTCGCGGGCGAGGACCGCACACAGGCGGACCGGTTGCTGTCGACGGGGGCCGACGGGCTGCTCCTGACCCCCAACTGGCAGGCCGGAGCGCCCGGACCAGGCGAGGGGGCATGGACGGCCGAACTGCCGGTGCCCACCGTCCTGGTGGAACGGTGGGCCCCGCCGGGACACCCGGCGGCCTCCCTGGACCGGGTCGCCTCCGACCACGCCGACGGGGCGGCGCGGGCCGTACGGCACTTGGCGGAACTGGGCCACAAGCGGATCGCGCTGGCCAGCCGCGAGACCCCGACGTCGGCGCGGCTGCGGACGGGTTTCGCGGCGGCCGTGGCCGCCCTCGGGCTGGAGCCGGCGCCCGCGTGGCCCGCCACCGGGGCGCACCCGGCCGCCGGTCCGGGCACGTCGGCCGGCCCGGGCACGTCGGCCGGAGCGGGCACCTCGACCGGCGCGGGCACCTCGACCGGCGCGGGCACCGCAACCGGAGCGGCGTCCCTCGCCGAGGCGGCGGAGACCTTCGCGCGGACCCTGGACTACTTGTGCGCGGCGGTGGCCGAGGAGGGCGTGACCGCCGCCCTGATCCACAGCGACACGGACGCGATCATGCTGATCCCGCGGCTCCAGGCGCGGGGGGTGCGGGTGCCGGAGGACCTGGCGGTGATCACGTACGACGACGAGGTGGCCGGGCTCGCCGACATACCCCTGTCGGCGGTGGCTCCGGCCAAGCGCGAGGTCGGGGCTCGGGCGGCCGGCATGCTGCTGGACCGGCTGGAGGACCGCGGGGCGGGACGGGAAGGGCCCCGGCAGCATCTGGACCTGCTTCCCCGGCTGACGGTCCGCCCGTAGCCCGGGCTCCGTCCCCACCCCGCCCCCCCACCACATGTGCGTTTCGCGTGTGCGTTTCGATCGGATCATCGATGCGCCCTTGACGACATGATCGTCCGCGCAAAAGGATGAGGTTCGCGAACAACTCCGGGGCCGCCTCTTTGGGGAGCGGCGGCCCCGGGGCCCTTCGCCCCGTGGGACCGTCGCGCTCCCGCCCACGTACCCGTCCCCGTCCCCGTGTCGCTCCCGGCGCCCCGGCCCGGGTTTGTGACCATCGGGGCTTCGGATCTCACCGCAGGAGCCGTCACGTGACCCACCCCGCCTCCGACTCCGCCTCCTCGTCCCCTCTCTCCGTGCCCCGCCGGCCGGTCACCGTGCTCGCCATGAGCGCCGGGACCCGGGCCGCCGTACTCGGCGACCGGATCCTGCCGGAGCTGGCCCGCGTCGCCGATGTGGACCCCGGACTGCTCCTCACCGACTTCGGCTCGGCCTGCTCCGAGGAGGCCCTGCGCCGGCGGCTGGCCGTGACCGAGGTACTGTTCACCGGATGGGGCTGCCCTCCGCTGGACGCGCGGGCGCTGGAGCTGATGCCGCGACTCCGGGCGGTCGTGCACGCCGCCGGCAGTGTCAAGCACCATGTCACCCAGGCCTGCTGGGACCGGGGGCTGCTCGTCTCCAGCTCGGCCGCCGCGAACGCCCTGCCGGTCGCGGAGTACACGCTCGGCGCCATCCTCTTCTCCAACAAGCGCGTACTGGACTTTGCGCATGCCTACCGGGCGGCCCGCGGCCCCATCGACCCGCTGCGCCACTACCCCGCCGTCGGCAACTACCGCCGTACGGTCGGCCTGGTCGGCGCCTCCCTCATCGGCCGCCGCGTCCTGGAGCTGCTGCGCCCCTTCGACCTGCGGGTGCTCGTCCACGATCCGTACGCCGACCCGGCCGGGCTCGCCGCCCTCGGCGCCGAGGCCGTCGCTCTCGACGAACTGCTGTCCCGCAGCGACGTGGTGAGCCTCCACGCCCCCGAGCTGCCGCAGACCCGCCGGCTGCTGGACGCCTCCCGGCTGGCCCTGATGCCGGACGGAGCCACCCTCGTGAACACCGCGCGCGGCTCACTCGTCGACACCGAGGCGCTGACCGCGGAGCTGGTCTCGGGCCGGCTGCACGCCGTACTCGACCACACGGAACCGGAGGTACTGCCCGCCGGCTCCCCCCTGTACGACCTGCCGAACGTGCTGCTCACCCCGCACGTGGCCGGTTCCCTGGGCGGGGAACTGGACAGGCTCGCGGCATCGGCCGTCGAGGAAGTCGACCGCTACGCCCGGGGCCTCGCCTTCCAGCACCCCGTCGACCACGCCCGGCTCACCTACTCGGCCTAGGCCTGCCCTTCCGGATCCTGCCGGGCACGCGCCGCACGGACCAGGCGTTCCAGGTGCTCGCGGCCCGGGCCGAGCCGGTCCGGGAGCTCGTCGGCGGCGGGGTACCAGCGCTTCTCGTACTCCCAGCAGAGCCAGCCGTGCCGTGGTGCCAGGGCCACTGCCTCGGCGAGCGGGAGCGCGCCCGCGCCGAGCCCGAGCGGGGTCAGCTCCCGCGCCGACGCGACGTCCTTGACCTGTACGTACCCGAGGTGCCCGGCGAGGGCCCGGCTCGACTCGGCAGGGGACTCGCCACCGAGCCAGGTGTGCAGTACGTCCCACAGCGCGCCCGCGCCCGGATGCGCGACCCGGTCGAGGACGCGGGCCGTGGCGGTCGCGGTGCGGTGCGAGTCGTGGGTCTCCAGCAGGATCCGCACCCCTTGGCGCTCGGCGTACGGTGCGGCCGCCCGGAGCCTGCGGACGGCGTGGTCGTCGGCTTCGGCCGGGGGCTGTTCGCCGCCGCCGGGGAAGACCCGTACGTAGGGGGCCTCGAGGTCGGCGGCGAGCCGGACCAGGGACCGGATCTCGGTGAGGACGGGCTCGTCGGGGCCGGGCGCGGCCACCCGGGCGTACCCGGCGACGGCGAGGGCGGCGACACCCGCGGAGGTCAGGGTGCGCAGGCCGGCCGCGCGGTCGGCGGCGGAACTGGCGGGATGCAGGGGCTCCTCGGGATGGGCCCGCAGTTCGAGGCCCTGGTAGCCGTGCGCGGCGGCGAGGGCGGCGCTGCGCTCCAGCGGGGTGCCGGGCAGGCCGAGGGTGGAGAAGGCGTACCTCACGGGCGGTCCCCTTCGGCGCCGGGGGCGGGTGGTGGCGCGGTGGAGGCACGCACCGTCAGTTCGGCGGGGAGCGTGGTGATGCCACCCGGGGGCAGTGCTCTGCGGCCCGTGACGAGCTGGGCCGCGAGGACCCCGGCTTCGCGCAGCGGCAGCCGGACCGTCGTGAGGGCGGGGGCGGTGTCCACGCAGACGGGCAGGTCGTCGAAGCCGGCGACGGAGACGTCCTCGGGTATCCGCAGGCCGGCCTCGCGCAGGGCCGCGGCGACGCCGGTGGCGACGGTGTCGTTGGCGGCGGCCACGGCGGTGAAGGGCGCCGCGCGCCGGAGCAGTTCGCGGGTGGCGTCGTATCCGGCGGAGCGCTCGAACCCGGCGTGCACGGTGAGCCCGGCGCAGTGTGCGGGCAGGGCGGGGTCGTGGTCGCGCAGGGCGTCCTGGTGTCCGGCGAGGCGCTCCCGGGTGGTGCTCAGTCCGGGTGGGCCGGCCACGTAGGCGATGTGCCGGTGCCCGAGCGTGAGCAGGTGCTCGGTGAGCCGGAAGGCGCCGCCCCGGTCGTCGAACATGACGGTGGCGACGGGGAGTCCGGCGGGCATGGGCAGCGGGGGCCGCCCGCACAGGACCACCGGGGCGCCGGTGGCCGCGATGCGGGCGAGGCGTGCGGCGAGTGCCCGGGTGTGGTCCGGTTCCTCCACGGCGCCGCCGGTCAGGACGACCCCGCCGGCCCGCTGGCCCTCCAGGAGGGCGAGGTAGTCGAGCTCGGCGGCCGGGGCGCCCTCGGTGTTGCAGACGACGGCGAGGCGGCGCGGGCCGCCCTGTCCGCCGGGGGCCAGGGCGCTCTGCAGGGATCCGGCGAGGATCCCGAAGAAGCTGTCGGCGACGTCGTGGACGAGGACGCCGATCAGGTCCGAGGTCGCGGCGGCGAGGGCCCGCGCGGGTCCGTTGGCGATGTAGCCGAGGTCCTCGACCGCCCGCTCCACGCGGGTCCTGGTGGCGCCCGCCACCGGGTATCCGCCGTTCAGAACGCGCGAGACCGTGGCGGGCGATACGCCCGCGTGCGCCGCCACTTCGGCGAGTGTGACCGCCATGATCCCCTCCTTCCGATCCGTCCCGGGTCATCGTCTCACCCGGGATGTGGATCTCCATAGTCGCCGATGAAGAAAGCGCTTTCTATCACCCGTAAGAGTCTTGCATCACGGCTGCGGACGGGCCTAGCCTGATCGGGGAGAAAGCGCTTTCTATCCGTTTTCTCGGCAGCTCCGCACCCGCACACGCAACAAGACGAAGGAGGGGACACCGTGCAGCGCAGGACGATCAAGATCGCCATGAACGGCGTCACCGGGCGGATGGGATATCGCCAGCACCTGGTCCGCTCCCTGCTCGCCCTGCGCGAGCAGGGCGGCCTCGATCTCGGCGACGGCACGGTGCTGTGGCCCGAGCCGGTGCTGGTCGGGCGCCGCGAGGAGGCCCTGCGGGCCATCGCGGAGCGGCACGGCCTGGAGCACGTGAGCACGGACCTGGCCGCGGTACTGGCCGATCCCGAGGTCGAGATCTACTTCGACGCCCAGGTCACCGGCGCCCGCGAGGCGGCCGTGCGGCAGGCCGTGGCGGCCGGCAAGCACGTGTACTGCGAGAAGCCCACCGCCCTCACCTTCGAGTCCTCGCTGGAGATCGCGCGGCTGGCCGACGCGGCCGGCGTCAAGCACGGAGTGGTGCAGGACAAACTGTTCCTGCCGGGCCTGCTGAAGCTGAAGCAGCTCATCGACTGCGGCTTCTTCGGCGAGATCCTGTCCGTGCGCGGGGAGTTCGGCTACTGGGTCTTCGAAGGGGACTGGCAGTCCGCCCAGCGCCCCTCCTGGAACTACCGCTCCCAGGACGGCGGCGGCATCGTCGCCGACATGTTCCCGCACTGGGAGTACCTGCTGCACGAGCTGTTCGGCCGGGTCCGCACGGTGCAGGCGCTGACGCGCACCCACATCGGCCGCCGCTGGGACGAGGAGGGCAAACCGTACGAGGCCACCGCGGACGACGCGGCGTACGGGATCTTCGAGCTGGAGGGGGGCGCCGTCGCGCAGATCAACTCCTCCTGGGCGGTGCGGGTCAACCGTGACGAGCTCGTGGAGTTCCAGGTGGACGGGACGCACGGATCGGCGGTCGCCGGGCTGCGCGGCTGCCGGATCCAGCACCGGGCGACGACCCCGAAACCGGTGTGGAATCCGGACCTGCCCCTGACCGAGAGGTTCCGCGACCAGTGGCAGGAGGTCCCGGACAACGAGCCCGCCGACAACGGCTTCAAGGCCCAGTGGGAGCTCTTCCTGCGCCATGTCGTACGGGACGAGCCCTGGCGGTGGGACCTGCTGGCCGGGGCCCGCGGGGTACAGCTCGCCGACCTCGGACTGCGCTCCTCGGCGGAGGGCCGGCGGCTCGTGGTCCCGGAGGTGGCGCTGTGAGCATCCGGCTCCCCTCGGCGGACGGCGAGCTGCGCGTCCACACGCCGGCCGGCGCTTCCCTGGCGCCGATCCGCTGCGGCCCGGCGAGCAGCCGTACCTTCTACTCGGCCGCGCACGTGGTGGCCGACCCCCTCGCCGCCTTGGCCGAATCCGGGCCGGTGATCGACTGGGAGTCCACGCTGGCCTTCCGGCGCACGCTGTGGGCGCAGGGCCTCGGGGTTGCCGAAGCCATGGACACCGCGCAGCGCGGAATGGGCCTGGACTGGCCCGCGGCGGCGGAGCTGATCCGGCGTTCGGCCGCCGAAGCCCGGTCGGTGGGCGGCCGGATCGTCTGCGGGGCGGGCACCGACCAGCTGGCTCCGGACACCGCGCACTCCCTGACCGCCGTCACCGCGGCGTACGAGGAGCAGCTGGCGCACGTGGAGGAGTGCGGAGCGACGGCCGTACTGATGGCCTCCCGCGCCCTGGCCGCGGCGGCGCGCGGTCCGGAGGACTACCTGGAGGTGTACGGGCTTCTGCTGCGGCAGAGTTCGGGGCCGGTGGTGCTGCACTGGCTGGGGCCGATGTTCGACCCCGCGTTGGAGGGGTACTGGGGGCACGCGGACCTGGACGGGGCCACGGACGTCTTCCTGAAGATCGTTTCGGAGTCTCCGGAGAAGGTCGACGGCATCAAGGTCTCGCTGCTCGACGCGGGGCGCGAGGTGGACATCCGGCGGCGGCTGCCCGCGGGCGTGCGCTGCTACACGGGCGACGACTACCACTACCCGGAGCTGATCGCCGGGGACGGCGAGCTGGCCAGCGACGCCCTGCTGGGGATCTTCGACCCGATCGCCCCGATCGCGGCGCGGGCGGCGCTCGCCCTCGACCGGGACGACACGGCCGGTTTCCGGGAGCTGCTGGATCCGACGGTGGCGCTGTCCCGGCACCTGTTCGCTGCGCCCACCCGCTACTACAAGACGGGCGTCGTGTTCCTGGCCTGGCTCGCGGGACACCAGGAGCACTTCGCGATGGTGGGCGGGCTGCACTCGGCCCGTTCGCTCCCCCATCTGGCCACCGCCTACGAGCTGGCCGACGGGCTCGGCCTGTTCCCGGACCCGGAGCTCGCCGAGGCCCGGATGCGACAGCTGCTGGCACTGCACGGGGTGGCCTCGTGAGCCCGGCACCGGCGCCCGCCCGGTTCAGCCTGAACCAGGAGACGATCCGCCAGTGGTCCCTTCCCGAACTGGTGGACGGGTGCACCGCGGCCGGGGTCGGCGCGGTCGGGCTGTGGCGCGATCCCGTCCGGCGGTTCGGGGTGCGGGAGAGCGCGAAGCTGGTCGCGGGGGCCGGGCTGCGGGTCAGCTCGCTGTGCCGGGGCGGTTTCTTCACCGCCGCCGATCCGGTCGGGCGGGCGGCTGCCCTCGAAGACAACCGGCGGGCCGTGGAGGAAGCCGCCGAACTGGGCGCCGACACCCTGGTCCTGGTCTCGGGCGGCCTGCCCGAAGGCGACCGGGACCTGGCGGGGGCCCGGCGGCGGATCGTCGACATCCTGGGCGACCTGGTCCCGTACGCCGCCGGGCACGGGGTGCGTCTGGGGATCGAGCCGCTGCACCCGATGTACGCGGCGGACCGCTGCGTGGTCTCCACCCTCGGCCAGGCCCTGGACATCGCCGAGGAGTTCCCGGCGTCCCGGGTGGGCGTGGTCGCCGACTCCTACCACCTGTGGTGGGACGAACGGCTGCCCGCCGAGGTACGGCGGGCCGGAGAGGCCGGGCGGATCGTGTCCGTCCAGGTGGCCGACTGGGTGACGCCGCTCCCCGAGGGCGTGCTGCTGGGGCGCGGACAGCTGGGCGAGGGCTCGATCGACCTGAGGGCCTTCCGGGAGCTGACCGACTCCGCGGGATACCTCGGGCCGGTGGAGGTGGAGATCTTCCATCCCGGGCTGTGGGCACGCGACGGCGCCGAGGTCCTGCGGGAGGTGATCGACCGCTACCGCGAGCACGTCGCGTGAGGTGCACGGGGTGAAGGGGGTGCAGGAGCCGAAGTACACGAAGTGCACGGGGGGCCAGAGCGTTCGAGGCGAGTCAGCGTTTCAGTCAAAGGAGACTGTGATGACAGATGTGTGGAGCCGCCGTGCCTTCCTGTCGGCGGTCGGCGGCAGCGTGGTGCTGCTCGGCAGCCCCGCCTTCCCGGCCACCGCCGGGACGGTGACCTCGGTGCACGCCGCCATGCGCGCGGTCTGGCAGGGACTCCTCCTGGGGACCGTGTCCTCCCCCACCGCGGAGCCCTTCCGCACCCGGCTGGCCGCGCTGGGCACGCAGGCCGGGCAATGGCGCTCCTCGATGGCCCCGGCGACCGGTTCGCTCTGGCCCGACCAGGTCTTCACCACCGACCCCGAGTGGATGGCCCAGAGCTACTACCGGCTGCGCACCATGGCGGAGGCCTACGTCAGACCGGGGACGGGGCTCACGGGCGACGCCGCGCTGCGTACGGCCGTGCTGACCGGCCTGGACCATCTCCACGCCCAGGTCTACAACTCCGGCCAGACGCGGTACGGGAACTGGTGGTGCTGGCAGATCGGCGCCCCCCAGGCCCTGCTCGACACCGTGGTCCTGATGTACGACCAGCTGTCCGCGGACCGGCTCGGCGCCTACTGCGCCGCCGTGGACCACTTCGTACCGGATTCCTCGGTCGGCTCGTACACGGGGACCAGCACGGGAGCGAACCGGGTGGACCTGTGCCGGGTGCTCGCGCTGCGCGGTGTGGCCGGCGGCGACGACGCGAAGATCGCCCTGGCCCGGGACGCGCTCACCCCGGTGTTCCCGTACGTCACCTCCGGCGACGGGCTCTACCGGGACGGCTCCTTCATCCAGCACACCTACGTCGCGTACACCGGCTCGTACGGCTCGGTCATGCTCGGCGGGCTGGGCATGCTGTTCGGCCTGCTGAAGGGGACGGCCTGGGAGGTGACGGACCCCGGCGCGCAGATCGTCTTCGACGCGGTGGAGCACGCGTGGGCGCCGTTCCTCTACAACGGGCTGATGATGGACGCCGTATCGGGTCGGGCACCCAGCCGGGGGGTCCAACTGGCCGATCCCCTCCAGGCGCAGCTCGACGACCACACCCGCGGGCACTCGGTCCTCGCCGCGATCCTGCTCCTCGCCGAGGGCGCGTCCACCGCCGAACGGACGCGCTGGCGGGCGCTGGTGAAGGGCTGGACGGCGCGGGACTACTACAGCCCCCCGCTGTCGGACGTCACCCAGGGCCTGTCGGGGCTGGCCCGCCTCGCGGAGGTGTCGGCGGACGCCACGGTCACGGCGGCGCCCGAGCCGGTGGCGCACCGGCTGTTCCCCTCGATGGACCGGGCCACGCACCGCAGGCCGGCGTGGGCGGCCTCCCTGTCCATGGCCTCGAAGCGGATCACGCACTACGAGACGGGCAACGGGGAGAACCTGCGCGGCTGGCACACGGGCAGCGGCATGCTCTCCTGGTGGGGCTCGGCTTCCGGGAACGGCCAGTACTCGGACGCGTTCTGGCCCACGGTCGATCCCTACCGGCTGCCCGGAACCACCGTCTCCCGCAAGGCGCTGGCCGACGGTGCCGGAGGCGACTGGGGGGCCTCCCGGCCCGACGCCACCTGGGTGGGCGGCACCACCGACGGGGAGTTCGCGTCGGTGGGCCAGCATCTGAAGGGGCTGGGCAGCACGCTCACGGCCCGCAAATCCTGGTTCTTCCTCGACGACACGGTGGTCTGCCTGGGGGCCGGGATCAGCTCCACGGACGGGGCAGCGGTCGACACGGTCATCGACAACCGGAACCTGGGCCCGGCGGGCACCCACGCCCTGACCGTGAGCGGCACGGTCCAGCCGGCCACCCTGGGCTGGACCGCGTCCTTCCCCGGGCCCGGCTGGGCGCATCTCGCGGGCTTCGGCGGCTATGTGATGCCGGGTCCGGGCACGTTCCGGGCGCTGCGCGAGGCCCGCACCGGCCGGTGGAGCGACATCAACCGGAGCGCTTCCACGACGGCCCTCACCCGGCGCTATCTGACCCTCTGGTACGACCACGGGACGAACCCGGCCGCCGGCAGCTACGTCTACCAGCTGATGCCGGGTGCCTCGGCGGCGCAGACCTCGGCCCGGTCCGCCGCCACCGGCTGGCTCACGGTGCTGGCCAACAGCCCGACCGCCCAAGGGGTCGCGGTGGGCTCGCTCGGCTTCACCGGGGTGAACTTCTGGCAGCCCGCGACGATCGGCACCCTGCGGGCGAGCGCGCCCTGTTCGGTCACGGTGCGGGAACACGGCGACGGCACGGCCACGGTCTGCGTGGCGGACCCGACCCGCACCCTGCCGGGACTGACCCTGGTGTGGAACCGGCCCGTCACCCAGGTGCTGTCCCAGCCGGCGAGCGTGGTCTCGGCGAGCACCGGGGCCGGGCTCCAGCTCGGCTTCGGCAGCCTCGCGGCCCTGGAGGGGGCGAGCCAGGTGGTGAAGGTGAGGCTGGGGTGAGGTCGGCCCACGGGGCGGTAAAAGCGGCGCCCATGAGCTGACATAGCGTGACCCTCATGGATCAGGAGCACATATCCGGGGACCGGCACGGGGACGCGGACCGGGACACGGTCCGGGACACGGACCGGGACACGGACCGGGACGCGGACCAGTATGGGGACGGCAACGGCGCGGGCAGGCGGCGGTTCCTGGCCCTCGCGACGGGGGCCGCGGCCACCGCCGCCGGGCTCGGGGCCGTGGCCGGCTGCGCGACCGGGGACACGGGGAAGCCCGGCGGGGCGGGCCGGCCGGACGGGGCGGGGCCCGGCGCGAGCCCGGAGCCGTCCGGTCCCCCGGGACGGCAGGACGGGCCGCACGGCTTCGACGTCCGCGCCGAGAACGCCCGCCCGGGGAACGCCGACTGGCGGGTCTCCAAGGCCGGCCCGGCGCGCGCCGTCGAGGGCTTCGCCGACCGGGTCAGCGTGCTGCCCGGCGAGTCCTTCGGCCTGTACGTCTCCACCACCGCGCCCCGGTTCACCGTCTCCGCGTACCGCATGGGCTGGTACGGCGGCGCCCGCGCCCGCCTGGTCTGGCGCTCCGAGGCCCTGCCCGGGGTGCGCCAGCCCGGCCACACGGTGGACGCCCCGACGCGTACGGTCCGCACCCGGTGGGCCCGTAGCACCACCGTCGAGACCAAGGACTGGCCCGTGGGCTGCTACCTGCTGCGCCTCGACGCGCAGGGCGGCGAGGGCCAGCGCTTCGTCCCCGTCACCGTGCGGTCCGCCGCCACGGCCGGGCGTACCGTCGTGGTCAACGCGGTGGCGACCTGGCAGGCATACAACCGCTGGGGCGGTTACGGCAGTTACGACGGCCCCAGCGGCGGATACGCCTCGCGCTCGCTCGCCGTGACCTTCGACCGGCCCTACGCGTACGACGACGGCGCGGGTCTCTTCCTCGTGTACGAGGCTCCGCTGCTCGCGCTCGCCGAACGGCTCGGCATCCCCCTGGCGTACACGACGACCACCGACGTGGCCCGGGAGAAGCGCCTGCTGGAGGGCGCTTCGGCGATCCTGTCCCTCGGCCACGACGAGTACTGGTCACCCGAGCAGCGCGCCCATGTCACGGCGGCCCGGGACGCGGGCACCAACGTCGCGATCCTGGGCGCGAACTGCTGCTACCGCCGGATCCGGCTGGAGGCCTCCGAGCTCGGACCGGACCGTACGGTGGTCTGCTACAAGTCCTCCTACGCCCAGGATCCCGGGTTCAAGCGGGGCCACCCCGCCACCGTCGACTTCCGTTCCGCGCCGGGCGCCGACCCGGAGAGCTCGCTGCTCGGCGTGATCTACGACGGCTATCCGGTGGACGCCCCGTACGTGGTGACCAACCCGGGCCACTGGCTCTTCGAGGGCACCGGCGCCAAGGCCGGCGACAGCTTCCCGCACCTGGTCGGCGTGGAGTACGACAAGGTCGCCACCGGTTTCCCGACCCCGCGCCCGATCGAGATCCTGGCCCACTCCCCCGTGGTCTGCGAGGGCCGGCCCAGCCACCAGGACACGGCGTACTACACGACCCCGGGCGGCGCCGGCGTGTTCGCGACGGGGACGATGCGCTGGGTGGAGGCCCTCGACGCGAAGGGCGACGGGCGCGGCGGAGCCAATCACGGCCTGGACGCGCGCTCGGGCGCCCTGACGACCCGGGTGACGGAGAACCTCCTGCGCGTGTTCGCGGCGGGCCCGGCGGGGCGGACGCATCCGGCGCGGGACAACGTCAAGGCGGTGTACGGGGGCCCGGGCGCGTGAGGCCCGCCACGGCGGCCGAGCGCCCCGGCCCCCAAACCCTCTGGACCCGTCCCGTAGGGGTTGTTTAGGATCATGTCGCGGCATCGCGTGTCGGTCACCGGCTGGGTGAGGCATGGAGGTGCCGAGATGTGCCTTTCGGAGGCATCCACTCATGACGGTTCAGCTCAACCACACGATCATCCACTCCCGTGACCACCGGGAGTCGGCCGAATTCCTGGCCTACTTCCTCGGCCTGGAGGTCGGAGCCCCCTGGGGCCCCTTCATCCCCGTCGAGACCGCCAACGGCGTCACCCTGGACTTCGCGAACATCCCCGCCGAGTCCCTCACCCCGCAGCACTACGCGTTCCTCGTCTCCGAGGCCGAGTTCGACGAGGCCTTCGAGAAGATCAAGCGGGCGAGGATCACCTACTTCGCGGACCCGCACGGGCAGCGCCCCGGCGAGATCAACCACAACGACGGCGGCCGCGGGGTCTACTTCCAGGACCCCTCCGGCCACGGCATGGAACTGATCACGGTCCCGTACGGCGGCTTCAAGGAGTAGGCCGCCCCCCGTCCCGCGGAAGGTGGACGATGCTCGGCGTGCCCGTCGTCGGGTGGGTTCCGACGCGGGTGCGCACCCCGTAGACCTCGGCCAGCAGGGACTCCGTCAGCACCTCCGCCGGAGTGCCCGAGGCGGCCACGCGGCCGTCCGCCAGGACGTACAGGCGGTCGCAGTACATCGCCGCCAGGTTGAGGTCGTGCAGGACGAGCAGGGCGGTCGCCGGCAGGGCGCGGACCAGGCCGAGAACCTCCAGTTGGTAGCGGATGTCCAGGTGGTTGGTCGGTTCGTCCAGGGCGAGCAGCCCGGGGTCCTGGACGAGGGCGCGGGCCACCAGGGCGCGCTGGCGTTCGCCGCCCGAGAGCCCGTCGAAGCGGCGGCCCGCGAGGGCCGCCGCGCCGACGGTCTCCAGGGCCCGCGCCACGCGGCGTACGTCGTCGGGTCCGTCCCGCTCCCAGAACCGCTTGTGCGGGCTGCGCCCCATGGCCACCACCTCGCGCACGGTCAGCCCGAAGGTGCCGGCCGCGTCCTGGGGCACCACCGCCACCCGCCGGGCACGGTCCTTGACGCCCATCGAGGCCGCGTCCACGCCGTCCAGCAGGACGCGGCCGGCGGTCGGGCGCAGGGTGCCGTAGACGCAGCGCAGCAGGGTCGTCTTGCCGCTGCCGTTGGGTCCGACCACTCCGACCGTCTCGCCGGGGCGGGCGGTGAGGTCGATCCCGTGCAGCAGCGGCTTCCCGTCGATCTCGTACCGCACGGCCTCGACGGCGAGTTCCGACGCCTCCGCATCCGCGTCCACGTCCGCTGTCTTCGCCGCCAGGCCTGCCACCGGTTCCGCCGGCCGTCCCGCCCTCATCCCACGACTCCTTCGGTACGGGTGGACCTGCGCAGCATCCACAGGAAGAACGGCCCTCCGACGAGCGCCGTGACCACGCCCACCGGGATCTCCTCCGGCGCGGCGGCGATCCGGGCGATCAGGTCGGCCAGGGTCAGGAACACCGCCCCGCCCAGCGCGGCCACGGGCAGCAGCGCCCGGTGCCCGGCGCCGACGGCCATCCGGGCGGCGTGCGGGACCATCAGCCCCACGAAGCCGATCGCCCCGCTGTAGGCCACCAGTACGCCGATGACGAGCGAGGTGAGGACGAACACGGCGGCCCGGAACCGGCCCGTGTCCAGGCCGAGCGTCCGGGCGCCCTCCTCCCCCGCGAGCAGCAGGTCGAGCGGCCGGGCCAGGGCGACGAGCAGTCCGGTGCCCAGGAGCAGGGCCCCGGCGGGCAGGGCCAGTTCGCTCCAGCGGGCTCCGCCGAGCCCGCCGAGGGTCCAGAACAGCACGCTGCGGATCTGATCGGGATGCGCGGCCAGCACCAGGACGAGGCTGGTCAGGGCGGAGAGCACGTACTGGACGGCGACTCCGGCGAGGATCAGCCGGCCGGTGGTCATGGTGCCGCCGCGCCGGGCCATCGCGTAGACGGCGACGAGTGCGCCCATCGACCCGGCGAACGCTGCCAGTGGTACGGCGGTCCCGCCCGCGAAGCCGAGGAATCCGGCGCCGAAGACGATCACCAGCACCGCCCCGGCCGAGGCCCCGGAGGAGGCTCCGAGCAGGAACGGGTCGGCGAGCGGATTGCGCACGAGGGCCTGGAGCACGGTTCCCGCGACGGCGAGGCCCGCGCCGACGACGGCCCCGAGCAGGACGCGCGGCATGCGGACGTCCCACACGATCGCCCCGAAGGCGCCTGTTCCGGCCCGGCGCCCCGGTCCCGCGAGCACGATGTCGAGGACCTGGCCGGGAGGGATCCGTACCGGCCCCAGGGCCAGCCCCGCCAGGGCCGACGCGGCCAGGGCGGCGGCGAGCAGGGCCAGTACGACCGGGGTACGGATGAACGCGCGGGCGGCCCGGGACCTCACGCGGCGTCGGGGTGGAGCTGGCCGCCGAGCGATTCGACGGCGTCGGCGACGCGGACGCCGAGCACGGCGGAGGACAGCGGCAGCACGACGAACCGCCGGTTCTTGATCGCGGGGACCTGTGCCAGCGCCGGGTCGTTCAGCAGGCGCTGCTTCTTGGCCTCGACGGTGGTGCCGCCGTAGTCGTAGATGAGGACGACCTCGGGCCCCCGCTCGATGACCTTCTCCCACGACACGTCGCCGAAGGTGTCCTTGAGGTCGGCGAACACGTTGGTGCCGCCCGCCAGCGAGACGATCTCGTTGCCGATGCCGTTGCCGCCGGAGGTGAAGGCGGAGGCCTCGCCCGAGTCGTAGACGAAGACGGCGGGCCTGGCCTCGTCCTTCACGCGTGCGCTGACGGCGTCGATGCGGCGCTGTTCGTCCGCGATGAGCTTCTCGCCGCGTTCGGGCACGCCGAAGGTCCGTGCCACCTCGGTGATTTCGGTCCTGAGCTGGTCGAGGCCGACCTTGCCCTCGGTGCAGTACTCCACGCTGAGGCGGGAGTTGATGCCGGACTTCGCGAGCCCCTCGCGGTCGCGGCCCTGCGCCTTGTCGAAGGCACTGGAGTAACCCCCGTACACGAAATCGGGATTGGCGCCGAGGAGCACCTCCTTGGAGGGGTACTCCTTCGCCAGCACCTTGATCTTGTCGTACGCGGGGCGGTAGGCGGGCAGGACGGCGTCGTCCAGGTAGGCCGTCCCGACCGTCCTGCCCTCCAGCCCGAGGGCCAGCAGGATCTCGGTGGCGTGCTGGTTCATCGCGACCGCACGCTTCGGGGGCGCCTGATAGGTGCTGGTGACACCGCAGTTGGTGACCGAGTACGGGAAGCCGGACGCGGCGCCCGCACCGGTGTTCGCGTCCGCGTCCCGAGGTCCGGGCGCTCCCCCGCACGCGGCCAGCGGTATCAGGAGGGGGACGGGCAGGAGCGCGCGCAGCAGCGCACGGGGGTACGAAGACATGGTGGAGCCTCTCCCGGGGATCCGCGTCCCCTGGTCGAACCGAAAGAGGCGGTGCGTCAGTGTCTGACTCCCGGAACCCCGCACGGCAGGCGCGGGGGCGTCCGGTCACAGTGGCGGGACCGCACCGGATTCGCACCGGTTTCCTGTCCTGCACCGCCTGGATAACCCGGCCCAGTCTGCCAGAAGCGCGGCGTCAGCGTTCCGCGCGCACCGCGCCGGCCGGCCGGGAGGCGAGGATGCGCAGCGCCTCGTCGGAGGGGGATCCCGGCTCCGCCGTGTAGAGGTAGAGGGTCTGGTCGGGGTCGTCGGGGAAGGTCAGGGACTCGTATTCCAGGGCCAGTTCGCCGACGAGGGGGTGCCGGAAGCGCTTGGTGCCGTGGGTGTGTTCGAGCACGTCGTGGCCGGCCCACCATTGCCGGAAGTCCCGGTCGACGGCGCTGAGTTCCTCGACGAGCGGACCCAGATCCGGATCGTACGGGTGCCGGCCCGCGTAGAACCGCAGCGCGGCGACGGCTCCGCGCGCGGCGCCCTCCCAGTCGGCGAAGCGCTCGCGGGCGGCGGGATCGCGGAAGAGGAACCGCGCCAGATTGCGGCCGCGCCGGCCGGGCGCACCCGGCTCGGGGGCGCGGGGCCCGGTCGCGCCGAAGTCGGCGTAGAGGGCCTCGGCGAGCCGGTTCGCGGCCAGGACGTCCAGCCGGCGCCCCATGATCATCGCCGGGGTGCCGTCCTCCAGGGCGTCCAGGACCCGGTACAGGCCGGCCCTGACCCGCTGCGGGCCGGCGGCCTCCCCGGGTCTCGGGGCACCGCCCGCGGGGCCGGCGGCGCGCCCGGGCCCGGTGGCCCGCTGGGGCCGGGCCAGGTCGAAGAGGTGGGACCGCTCGGTGGCGTCGAGCCGCAGCGCGCGGGCCACGGCGTCGAGGACCTCGGCGGAGACCTGCCGGGTACGGCCTTGCTCCAGGCGGGTGTAGTAGTCCACGCTGACCCCCGCGAGCTGCGCGACCTCCTCGCGCCGCAGCCCGGGCACGCGCCGCCTTCCCGGGTGGGCGGCGGCCCCCACCTCCTCGGGAGCGATCCGGGCGCGGCGGGACCGCAGGAAGTCCCGCAGGTCGGAACGGGGCTCGCGCCCGGCGGTGGCGGTCATTCCCCCAGGCTAGGCGGTTTCCCGGGGTGGTTCCGCCAGCAGCTCCGCCACCTCCACTCGGGGCGGGGCTGGGCGGGGCGGCCCGACATCCCGGACGGCCACCGTCCGGAGCCGCCCCCGGTGCGTCACAGCCCGGTCACAGCCGCCCCGCCGGGCCCGGCGCCGGGCGACGATGTTCCGATGCGCAGACACCACGTGATCATCGCCCTCACCGGCGCCGGACTCCTCGCCCTCAGCGGGTGCGGCGGCGACTCCGACGCGCCGGCCCCGGACAGGCCCTCCGCCTCGACCGTCCCGAGCGCCGTTCCGAGCGCCGATCCGAGCGGCAGGCCCAGCGCCGATCCCAGCGCGCCCCGCCCCGACAGCGGCCTCCCGCCGAGCCCCGCACCCGCGCAGCGCGCCGCCTACCTGGCCGCGCTGAACACGATCGACCCCGAGATCGTCAACGGCAAGGACGACAAGGCCGTGTCGCGCGGCCTCGACCAGTGCCAGTCCATGAAGGGTGAGAAGGACCCGGCCAAGCGAGTGGCCGGTGCGAACCAGCGCTTCATCGGCCCCGACCACCCCAACGGCTTCGGCCCCGTCAAGTCCGCCCTGATCGTCGCGGCCGTCCAGACCAACCTCTGCCCGGCGTACTGAGCCGTTCCGGCCGGGGTGGCGCGTTCCTCGCTCAGGCCCTGCCCGCATCCGAGGCGGCTGGCTCCGAGGCGCCCGCCTCCGCGCCTTCTTCGGTCTTGAAGGTACGGAGCCCACGGCGGTGGTAGTTGGGCAGCGCGTTCGGATGGTCCGCCGACGACGTGTGCAGCCATACCCGGCGCACACCGGGCACCAGGGCCCAGCCCTGCCGGATCGCGAGCGTCAGCGCATGGCCGCCGAGGCCCTTCCCGGTCAGCTCCGGCAGGAGTCCGAAGGTCCTGATCTCGACGTCGGCGACGGGGTGCAGGTCGTAGCAGACCATGCCGGCGGGCTCGCCCTCCAAGGTCAGCAGCCAGCACCTCCGGTCCGGATGCTCGGTGAACCAGGACTGCCACTCCTGCGGGCTGCGGCGGGCGCTGCGCCACTGGTACGGCGCGCCGATCCTGGCCATCAGGCCGGGTACGGGCGACAGGTCGTCGCCCACGGCGACGAGCGCCAGTCCGGGGACCGGAGCACTGGGAACGAGCTGACTCGGGTCCGTCATCTCCACGTACGTCACGGTCTCCGTCACCCGAGGAAGGCTACGCCCTCCGGAGCGGGCAAAAAAGCGACCCGGGAAGTCCTCCCCGGGTCGCTTGTCAGGTGGGTGGTTGGCCACTGCCGGTGAAGGCCACCTCGCCGCGCTTCCTGCTCGGCCCATCGCTGGTCCTGATGGATCCTTCCTTGCCGTCCGGCATGCGCAGGATGGCCGCGCGAGCGTTCAGCAGCTCCCGCTCGAGCGCGGGATCGTCGGCGGTGAGGGAGCCGAACCACGTCTTCGCCCGAGCGCCGTCGTCGAAGATGGAGATCCGGGCATGGACTGTCCGTTCGATGCCGTCGATCACCAGTACCGCGTCACTCTCAAGTTGTCTCGGCATGCCGTAAGTGTGCACCCCCAGGTCCGCGGCGGTCGCCACCCTCGACAGCCCGCGGCGAGGATCGGCCCGCGGCGGTCCACCGTGTTCGCGTCGACTGTCAGTGGCTGGGTCTAGCGTGGACACATCATCCGCGAGCAGTGCTCTGACTTGCGGGGAGGCTGCGGGCTGCAGCGCACGAAACCGCCCCACCGGACCCCTGCGGGGGACAGCGCCCGGCGGGGCGGAAGTGTGTCGGGCCCCGGCCGGCGCCGGTTCCTAGGCAGCAGGTCTGACCTCGCCCCGGATCGCCGCGGACCACTCCTCGAGCAGTTCCTCGTACCGTGGTGAGGCTGCCCCACCCGCGGCGACGAGCGCCCGGATCTCGCGGTTGATCTCCGCGAGAGGGCGCACAGGACCGCGGCCGGGCGGGGTGCTGGACATGTCGCACAGGATATCGGGCGCAGGTCTGCGCGCCGTAAGATCCGCCGCATGATGCGGACGGTCGTGCCCGACGTCGGCGAGACCCTCATCCGCGATGACCGGTACGGGACTTACTGGGCGGACCGGCTCGGCGTACCCCGGCACTCGACGCGCGCGCGGGCGCGGGCGCGGAGAAGCCCAGGTTCGGAATGCTCCGACCTGGGCTTTGTACCGGGAAGACCCTGATGGGCTTGGCAGGGGTGGCAGGGCTCGAACCTACGACAACCGGTTTTGGAGACCGGTGCTCTACCAACTGAGCTACACCCCTTCGGTGAGACCAACCATGCCACGGCGCACCCTGAAGATCCACTGAATTCGGGGGTCAGCCGCGAGGAATTTCAGCCCGGGTCAGCGCGCCGGTGGATCGGAGCCATTCGATGAGCGGAGCGTCGTCGCTGGTCAGTGCGATGTCGAGGGGGGTCTGGCCGCCGTAGCCGATCCAGTTGATGTCCGCTCCCTGAGACAACAGGTATTGGGCTGTGGACAGTTGGCCCCCGTGGCACGCTCCCCAGAAGGCGCCGGTGACCTCCTCCGGGTCCGCCCCCGCCGCGACGGACGCCTCGACCGTGGTGAGCAGTCCCAGGGTGGCCGCGTCCTGGAGGGTGGGGCGGGCGCCGAGTTCGAGGAGTCGGCGCGCCGCCCGCCACTGTCCGAAGCCGGTCGCGTCGGCCAGCGGGGTGCCGCCTCCCAGGACCGAGCCCGGGGCCTCGATCGGCGCCCCGGCCCCGACCAGGGCGTCGATCGCGGTGACGTCGTCGTTGCTCGCCGCCCAGTGCAGCGGGGTCTCCTGGTGCGAGCCGGCGAAGCGGGCCGCCGGATCGGCTCCGGCCTCGACGAGGGTACGGATCACCTCCGCCGTCCGCGGGGAGTGGCCGGGCCAGTCCACGGCGACGTGCAGCAGGCTCCGCTCGCCCGCCGCCTCGCCCCGCTTCACGATCCGGCCCGCCGCCAGCCCGGGGTGCGCGGCCAGCAGCAGCCGGAGCCCGTCCAGGTCGCCACCCCGGATCGCGGCCGTGACGGCTTCGGCGAGCGGGTCGTCCGATGGGAGGGAGAGCATGCGGCCCAGGCTACGGGCCATGGGCCGCAGCCCGGCCGCCCCCGCCCCCGGCCGCGGTGCGGCGCGGGGTCGCGAGCCGTGCCCGCGCGGAGGATCGTGGACGGGGTGAGGAACCGTACGGGGTCGGGCTCTTCGGGTCGGCACCGGCCGGTGCAGCCGGAGCGGCCGGAGCGGCCGGAGCAGCCCGTGCGGCCGGAGCAGCCCGTGCAGCCGGTGCAGCCGGACCATCCGGATCGACCAGTGCGGCCGGTCCGGCGCGGTACCGCCCGGCGGGGCACGCGTGCGCTCGCCGGCCTCGTCCTGCTGACGGCCGCTCTGCTCCTCGGCCCCGCCCTCCCCGGCCCTGGCGGAGGCTCCGGTGCGGTCGCCGCTCCGGGCCCGGACGCCTCCGGTGAGACCGTCTCCCTCAGCGGGACCGCCCCCGGCGAGCGGCTCGACGTCACCCTCACCCGGGTGGCCGACCCGGCGGGTCCCGCGCCCGGTGACGCCGACCGGCTGGTCTCCGTAGAACTGCGCCTGGAGAACACCGGGACGGCCGTGTACGAGGACTCCCCCGCCGCCGCCACTCATCTGCTGGACTCCGAGGGGCGCCGGTTCGCCGGTCTGAACGCGCCGACGGGGGCCGGTGCCGCCTTCGCCGGCACCGTCATCCTCGACCCCGGCTCCACCGCTGCCGGCTTCGTCGCCTTCCGGGTGCCTCGGGACGCGGGCCTCGCCGCGGTCCAGTTCGCCCTCGACGGCGGGCTCGCCAACGACGTCGGGCAGTGGAGTCTTCCCTGAGGACCCCGATCCGTCCCGCCCCGACACCCGCCCGTCCGGAACGAGTTGCCCCGCCCCCTTGACCCGCTGTGGTCCAGACCAATAGTTTCCGCATGCACAGCGCACGCGCCCCGGCACCACTCACCGCATCCGCAAAGGAAGCCCATGCGCCGCAGCATGCTCGGCAGGCTGGCCGTCGCCGCCTGCTCCCTCTCCCTGCTGACCGCCTTCGCCCCCGCCCACGACGGCGCCGGCCACGGCGGCTCCGGGCACGGCCGCTCGTACAAGAAGGTCGGCTACTTCACCCAATGGGGCGTCTACGGACGGGACTTCCAGGTCCAGGACCTGGAGAAGAACGGCAGCGCGAGCAAGCTCACGCACATCAACTACGCCTTCGGCAACATCAGCGCGGACGGCAAGTGCTTCACCGGCAACATCCCCGGTGAGGCCGACGCCTGGGCCGACTACGTCCGGCCGCTGGACGCCGAGAACTCGGTGGACGGCGTCGCCGACGACTGGGTGCAGCCGCTCGCCGGCAACTTCAACCAGCTCCGCGAGCTCAAGGCCAAGCACCCCGGCCTCAAGGTCCTGCTCTCCCTGGGCGGTTGGAGCTGGTCCACGCACTTCTCGGACGCCGCGCTCACCCCGGCCTCCCGCAAGGCCCTCGTGTCCTCCTGCATCGACCTGTACATCAAGGGCAACCTCCCGCAGGACGGCACCCGCGGCGGCGCGGGTTCGGCCGCCGGGATCTTCGACGGGTTCGACATCGACTGGGAGTGGCCCGGTTCGGCGGGCGACACCGACACCACCTACCGTCCCGAGGACAAGAAGAACTTCACCGCGCTGGTGAGCGAGTTCCGCACCCAGCTCGACGACTACGCCCGCAGCCAGAAGCGCAAGGCGAAGTACGAGCTGTCCGCGTTCGTCCCGACCGCCCCCGCCAAGATCGACGCGGGCTTCGACGTCCGCCGGATCATGCGCGACCTCGACTTCGTGACCCTCCAGGGCTACGACTTCCACGTCTCCGGCGAGGCGACCACCGCGCAGCAGTCCGCGCTGTACGCGAGGAACGACTTCAGCGTCGACGGCACGGTGGACGCCTGGGAGCGGCGCGGTGCGCCCGCGGACAAGCTCGTGATGGGCATGCCGTTCTACGGGCAGGGCTGGACCGGCGTCAGCGGCGGCGGGGACGGCATGGGGCAGCCCGCGACGGGTCCGGCTCCGGCCGCCTGGGCGAACGGGTACGCCGACTACAAGGAGCTCAAGCAGCTCGCGGCGTCCGGTACGTACACGCTCCACCGTGACCGCCGCAACGGCAGCGCCTGGCTGTTCGACGGCACCACCCTGTGGACGTACGACGACCCGACGGTGCTGCGCGCCAAGACCCGGTACATCCGCGAGGAGGGTCTCGGCGGCGCGATGTTCTGGTCGCTGGACGCGGACACCGCCGACGGTGAGCTGATGACCGCGGTCGACCAGGGCCTGCGCGGCCACTGACGGCCCGCCCCCGAACAGCGCCGCCGGGCCGGGGAAAACGACCCGGCCCGGCGGCGCCCCAGCCCTTACGCTCCCCGCATGAAGACGCAGACGGTACGGGCGCTCAACGCGCTCACCTCCCGCTGGGCCGGACACGCGGCGGCGGACGGCACGGGCACGGTGTTCACGGCCGCCGGTGTCTGGCCGCTGCTGGCCCTGGTCGCCGACGGCGCCTGCGGACCCGCCCGCGCCGAGCTGGAAGAAGCCCTCGGGATATCCGCCGGCACGGCGGCCGGGGCCGCCCGGGAGTTCCTCGCCGCCCTGGACGGCGTACGGGGCGTGCGCGCCGCCACCGGCCTGTGGGCGCGGCGGGACCTGCCGCTGGAGGCGGCCTGGGCGGCCCGGCTCCCCGCCGGGACCCGGGGCATCCTCAGCGGCGACGCGGAAACCGACGCCGCTGCCCTGGACGCCTGGGCCCGCGAGCGCACCGACGGCCTCATCGAGCGGATGCCGGTCCCCGTCGACGAGGAGACGCGTTTCGTGCTGGCCTCCGCGCTCACGCTGCGCACGCGCTGGATCCAGCCCTTCGACACCTGGCCGGCCGAGATCGGCGAAGGCCCGTGGGTGGGGCAGGAAGTGCAGGCGCTGAGCCGCAGTACGAGCCTCCTCGACCGGGTCCAAGTGGCCCGGGGGCCGGGCGGGTTGGTGACCCTGCTGGAGGTCGTGGGCGACGGCGGGGTGGACGTCCACCTCGTCCTGGGCGAGCCGCAGGCTCCGCCGGGGGCCACTCTCCAAACCGGTGTCGCGGCCGTCACCCGGACGATCCCGTCGACGGGCGCGAGCCTGCTGCCCGAGGGGAACCCGGGGCCGGGACTGCGCATCGGGAGCGTCCGCTCGGACCGCCCCGAACACCGGCTGGACATCCGCACGGTGGCCTTCGAGGTCCAGGCGGACCACGATCTCCTCGACCCGGCGGGGCTGTTCGGCCTGCACAGCGCCTCGGACACCCGGAGGGGCCACTTCCCGGGCATCAGCGGCGAGCCGCTGGCCGTCGGCGCCGCCCGGCAGTCGGCCCTGGCACGCTTCCACGCGGAGGGGTTCGAAGCCGCCTCCGTGACGGCGATCGGGTTCGCGGCCGGCTGCGCGATGCCCCGGCTGAGGTACCGCGTCCGACGGGCCGAAGTCGCCTTCCGCCGCCCCTTCGGCTTCCTCGCCGTCCACCGGACCTCGCGCCTGGTGCTCGCCGCGGGCTGGGTGGCGAACGCCCTCCCGTACGAGGAGAAGGACTTGGCGGCGAAGGAAGCGGAGGAAGCCGAGGCGTTCGAGGCGTTCGAGGCAGCCGAGGCAGCCGGGGAACGGGCAGGGCACTGACCCGGTCCCGCGGCCGCTCCCGCTCCCGCTCCGCCCGGCCCTTCCCCGTACGCTCCGCTCCATGAGGAACTCGACGGTGGAAGCGGTCAACCGCCTGACGGCACGGTGGGCGGCGCGGTCCGCGGACGCGGACGCCGCCGGAGGCACGGTGTTCACCGCGGCCGGGCTCTGGCCGCTGCTGGCCCTGCTCGCGGACGGCGCCGACGGCCCGGCCCGCACCGAACTGGAGCAGGCGCTCGGCCTGCCCGCCGACACCGCCGCCGAGGCCGCCCGCGAGCTGCTGACCGCCCTGGACGGCGTACGGGGCCTGCGCGCCGCCACCGGCCTGTGGGCGCGGCGGGACCTGCCGCTGGAGGCGGCCTGGGCGGCCCGGCTGCCCGCCGGGACCCGGGCCGCCCTCAGCGGGGACGAGGACGCCGACCGCAAGGCCCTGGACAGCTGGGCCGCGGAGCGCACCGGCGGTCTCGTCGAGCGGATGCCCGCCGAGGTCGGTCCCGAGGTCGCGCTGGTCCTCGCCTCCGCGCTCGCGCTGCACCTGACCTGGGAGCAGCCCTTCTCCGAGCGGCGGACCCAGCCGGCGCACGGCCCGTGGCGCGGGCGCCGGCTGCGCGGGCTGACCGTCAGCCACGCCTTCCCGGAGCGGATCCGGGTGGCGCGGGGGCCCGCCGGCCCGGTCACCCTGCTCCGTGTGCCCGGCGCGCCCGGCGCCCTCGGCGCCGACGTGCACCTGCTGCTCGGAGAAGCCGGGGCCTCGCCCGGGGACGTCCTGGCGACCGGGATCGCCGAGGTCGGCGGCGCGCTCGGCTCAGCGACCGCGGCGGAGCTCCCCGACGGCGCCGCGGGTCCCGGGCTGTCCCTGAGCACGGTGGACTCCACCAGTCCCGCGCCCGTGGTCCGGATCGGCACGGTGGCCTTCGGCATCCGCGCCGAGCACGATCTTTTGCGGCAGGCCGAACTGTTCGGGCTCACCTCCGCGGCCGCCCGCCCGGGCCACTTCCCCGGCATCTCCGCCGTCCCGCTGGCGGTCGGCTCCGCCCGCCAGTCCGCCGTGGCCCGCTTCCACGCGGAGGGGTTCGAGGCCGCGGCCGTCACCGCCGTCGCCATGTTCCGCGGGGCCGCGCGGGTGCGCTCGTACCGGGTCCGGCAGGCCGGTTTCGACGTGGACCGGCCCTTCGGCTTCCTCGCCGTCGACCGGCGGTCCGGTCTCGTGCTGTTCGCGGGCTGGGTCACCGACCCCGATACGCTCAGCCGATGACTTCCGACAGGATCGACGCGGCCGACTCCGGCACCTGGCTCCTCGGCGACCTCCCGGTCCGCCGCATCGGGTTCGGCACGATGCGCCTCACGCACCTCGCCGACGGCTCCCCCAGCGACCGGGACCGGGTGACCGGGGTGCTGAGGCGGGCGGTCGAGCTGGGCGTCAACCACATCGACACGGCCGCGTTCTACTTCTCCCCGACCCGCTCCGCCAACGAGCTCGTCAACCGGGCCCTCTCCCCTTACGCCGACGAGCTGGTCATCACCACCAAGGTCGGGCCGGGCCGCGATGCCTCCGGCGAGTGGTGGTGGGCCACGCCCGGGCAGCTGCGCGGGCAGGTCGAGGAGAACCTGCGCCAGCTCGGCCGCGACCACCTGGACGTGGTCAACCTGCGCGTCCCGCGCCAGGCGACGAGCGGTTCCCTCGCCGAGCACTTCGGGGCGCTCGCCGAACTGCGCGCGGCCGGGCTGATCCGGCACCTGGGCGTGTCCAACGTACGGCCGGACCACCTCGCCGAGGCGCGGGCCATCGCGCCGGTGGTCTGCGTGCAGAACGCGTACGGGATCGGTTCGCCGGCCGAGGAGCACGCCTTCCTCGACGCGTGCGGCGAACAGGGCATCGCCTTCGTCCCCTTCTTCGCGATCGCGGGCGCGGGCAAGGAGGCCGGAGGGGTCACCGAGGAGGGGCCGGCGGTACGCGATCTCGCGCGGGCCCACGGGGTGTCCCCGGCCCAGCTCCGCCTGGCGTGGACCCTGAGCCGGGGCGCGCACGTCCTCGCGATCCCGGGCACCGGGAATCCGGAGCACCTGGCCGAGAACGTCGCCGCCGGTGCGCTGCGGCTGACCGCCGAGGAGACGGCCCTGCTCGCGGCGGCGTAGCGAACCCGGCGAGCACGGGCCCGTCAGGCACCGGCGCGGGTTGCCCGTCCTGTGCCCGGGAGGCGGTCGCGGTGGGCGGCCGCCAGGGCGGCCGTTTCGGTGAAATCGGGGACGCGTCCGGTGCCGCCGCGGCCGGACACGGAGAGGGAGGCGGCCGCCATCGCGTACGCCACGGAGTCCGCGAGACTGTCGCCCAGGGCGAGCCGGGCGGTGGCGGTGCCGGTGAAGCAGTCCCCGGCGCCCGTCGCGTCGACCGGGTCGGGGTTGAGCGGGACGGGGAGGTACGCCGCCTGCGTACCGTCGTCCAGCAGCAGCCGGTCGGCTCCCGCCGTGACGGCGACCGTACGGGCGCCGAGGGCCCGGTAGCGGGCGGCGGCCTCGGCCGGGTCGTCGGTGCCGACCAGGGCCAGGGCGTCGGCCGGGCAGGAGGTCTTCAGCAGCCCGGTCAGCGGGGCGATGCGGGCCAGCAGGGTCCGGGCCTCGTCCCGACTGGTCAGCCGGGAGCGGAAGTTGGGGTCGTAGGAGAGGTGCCCGCCGGCGCCGTGCACGGTCTTGGCGGCGAGCAGGACGGCTTCGCGGCTGCTCGGTGACAGGGCGCCGGTGATGCCGCTGGTGATGAGGGCCGTGGAGCTTGTCAGCAACTCCCGCCAGGAGCCGATGTGTTCCACCGAGAGGGTGGAACCGGCGCTGGCGGTGCGCCAGTACACGAACGCGCGGTCGCCCTCGGTGTCGGCGGCCAGCAGGTAGGCGCCGTTCGGGCGCGGGGAGCGGCGTACGTGGGAGACGTCCACGCCGAGTCCGGCGGCGCGGGCCAGCAGCGGGACGCTCAGCTCGTCGTCGCCGACGACGGCGAGGAGGGCGGTGCGGGCTCCGGCGGCGACGGCGGCGGCCGCGGCGTTGAGGGCGTCCCCGGAGAAGGAGACCCGGGCGGGGGTTCCGTCGGCGGCGTCCCGCAGGGCCGTCTCGGCGTGGATCTCGACGAGGACCTCGCCGAGCACGAGGACGTCGTACCCCTGCGCCCCGGCGGCGGGCCCGCCCGTGGGCCCGGCCCCGCTCACGCCCGGACCTCCGTGCCCGCGCAGTGAGCGCAGCAGGGCTGGGCGAGGCCGGCGAAGACGGCGGCCAGTTCGCCCGGGTCGGCGGGCAGGCCGCTGCCTATCCCGACGGCGGCGGCGCCGGCCGCGAGCCAGTCCCGGACCTCGCCCGGCGCGATCCCGCCGGTCGGGATGATCAGGGCGTCGGGGAGGACCGCCTTGAGGGAGCGGATGAAGGCGGGTCCGCCCACGTGGGCGGGGAACACCTTCGCCGCGCCGCCGGAGCGGACCGCGGAGGCGATCTCGCCGGGGGTGAAGCCGCCCTCGACGAAGACGGCCCCGCGCTCCAGGGCGACTTCGCGGACCTCCGGGGCCGGGTACGGGGAGATGAGGAAGGCGGCGCCCGCGTCGAGCGCGGTCCGCGCGGCCTCGGCGGTGGTGACGGTGCCGACTCCGATGAGGGCGGGCCGCCCCTGCGCGTCGGTGAGCGGCACGGTCCGGGTCACGGCCTCGGCCCAGCCGGGGGTGGAGGTGGTGAGTTCGACGGTGCGGCAGCCGGCGGCGAGCAGGGCGCTGGTGTGGCGGACGGCCTCGTCCGCGTCGGCGTTGCGCAGGACCGGCAGCAGGCGCTGCGCGGTGATGGCCGCGTACGGGTGACAGGACAAGGAGCCCTCCATTTGTTCCACGTAGTGGAACTTGGTATTGTGTAACGGAACTTCTGCTGCAGACCATACCCACCTCGGGAGATCCCTTGTCCACGGACGACAGACCCGGGAGCACGGAGGCCGAAAGCACCTCGCGCGGCGGACGGACCTCCGCCGCCGGTACGGCGCTGGAGAAGTCGATGCGGATCCTGGAGGCCGTGGCCGCGCCCGGCGGCCCGCACCGGCTCACCGACGTCATGGCGGTGGCGGCCGTGCCGAAGTCGAGCACCTTCCGCATCCTGGCCTCCCTGATCGAGCAGGGCTTCGTACGCCCCGAAGGCGAGAGCCGCTACGGCGTCGGCCCGCGGCTGCGCGCACTGTCCGCCCTGGTCAGCGGCGGGGAGCCGGCCAGCATCGAGCGGATCCTGCGGGAGCTGCAGGAGGCCACGGGGCAGGCGGTCCATCTCGCCCTGCACAGCGGGGAGACCATCACCTACATCCGGAAGCTGGAGAGCGAGCAGCAGCCCTTCCAGACGGCCTCGCGGGTCGGCATGCGGATGCCGCTGCACACGACCGCGATCGGCAAGAGCATCCTGGCCGGGCTGCCGGCCGCCGAGGCCCGCGAGCTGATCGCCTCGGCCGGGCTGCCGCGCCGCACGCCGAACACGCTGACGACGCGGCAGGCCCTGGAGGCCGAGCTGGAGCGGGTGCGGGAGCGGGGTTTCGCGCTGGACGACGAGGAGAACGAGGCGACCATCCGGTGCATCGGCGCGGCGGTCCTCGGCGCCGGCGGCCGTCCGGTCGGCGGCGTCAGCATCACGACCGTCACGTTCCTGGTCTCCCGCGCGGAGATCGAGACCTGCGCACCCGCCCTGCTGGCCGCCACCCGGGCACTGGCCCCGCTGCTCTAGGTCGTCTAGGCAGGGTCCTGCCGGTCGGCCCGGTGCAGCAGTTCCCGGGCCGTGCGCAGGTGCCGGTGGCCCGGTTCCAGGACGGACTCGGCGCGTGCCAGGGCGACGGTCAGGACCGCCGCCGCCTCGGGGGCGCGGTCCCGGGCGAGGAGGGCGCGGGCCCACTCCAGGCGGGAGTAGAGGGCGTGCGGGTGGTCCTCGCCGAGCACCCTGGTCCGGTCGGCGGTGAGCTCCGCCCAGGCCCGCGCCGCCTCGGCGGTGCGCCCCGCGCGGGCCGCCAGTGCCGCCATGCTGCTCCGGATGGCGAGGGTGTGCGGATCGTCGGGACCGATCCCCTCGGCGGCTTCGGCTTCGGCCAGCAGTTCCCCCAACTCGGCTTCCGCGACTGCTGGTTCCCCCGGCCGGAACCAGATCAGACTGCGCCGGGTCGCCAGCACCTGCGGGTGCCCGGCGCCCTGGACCCGTAGGCGGTCGGCCAGCAGCGCCTCCAACTGGCGTGCGGCGGTGCGGGGATCGCCTCCCTCGCCGGTGAAATAGGCCAGCTGGTGGCGCGCCGCCAGGGTGTCGGGGTGGTCGGGTCCGAGCACCTCCCGTGCGTCCACGAGCAGCTCCGCGAACTGGGCCGCGGCGGCCCGGTGGTTCCCTGTCTCCCCTACGAAGAAGGCCAGTTGATGCCGCGCCGCCAGGGTGTCGGGGTGCCGGGGCCCGAGCCGGCCGGCACGCCGGCGGGCGATTCCGGCGAGATCGGCGGCGGCCCGGCGCGGTTTCCCGGAGTCCCCGACGGCGATGGCGAGCGGCAGTTCGGCGCCGGGGACCCCGCCGCGCGAGGCCAGGCCGAGGGCTTCGACGGCCCGCGCGAGGCGGCCCTCCTGATGGGCGACGAGCCCCATGTCGTAGGCGTCGGCGGGCTCCACCAGGGGCAGCAGCCCGCGCCATAGGTGGTCGGGCACCGGACCGCTGCCCGGCGCGTTCAGCAGGTAGTCGAACGCGGTGAATCCGGCCCCGAAGTTGCCGATGAGCAGCCCGCTCGTGGCGTAGGCGGCGGCGCAGGCCCAGTCCATGGCCTCGGCGAACGGCTCGGGCTGGAGGTCCCCGCCGCCCCGGGCCGCCAGATAGGGGGCGTGCAGCTCGCGCAGCCACGCGCGGCTCACCGGGCGGCGCAGTCCCGCCCGGCGGCAGTCCACCGCCGCCGCGACCACGGCGGCGCCGCGCGGATTGGCTCCCGGGGCCCAGGCGTTCTCCCAGGCGGCCAGGAGTTCCGGTCCGGCCGCCAGCACCTCCGCGACCCCGAACCGCTCGCCGGCGCGCAGTGCGGCCCCGATGCGCGGATCGCCCTGGTGGGCGGCGGCGCGGCCGCGTTCCGCCCTGGACCAGTGCCGGGGCAGCCGGATGACGGTCGCCTGGTGGAGCAGGTCCCGCTGGGCCCGCCAGGCGTCCCGGTCGGAGCCGGTGAGGCGGCTCTCCTCGCGGGCGTCGTAGCGCCGGTACTCTTGGACCCGCATCGTCGCGATGACCACCGTCGCTTGCAGGGAGGCCAGTTGTGCGGCGCTGAGGCCGCCCGCGCCGAGGTAGTCCTCCAGGTCGTCCAGCCACAGCAGGGCGCGGCGCCGGCGCCCGGCGATCCGTACCGCTTCGGGCAGTGCGGCGCGGGAGAGCGGACGGACGAAGGCGTGCCGGGGGTAGCGGGTGCGGGCCACCTCGTAGGCGAGCCGGGTCTTGCCCGCCGTGGACTCCCCCACCACGAGGACGAACCGCGTCCGCTCCAGGGCGGCACGCAGCCCCGGTTCGGCGTCGCGCCGGATGTACGCGGGCGGGGCCGCGGGGGCCTCGGCCGGGTGGGCTCCCGCCAGTTCGGGGCGGTCCACGTGGCGCAGCAGCGGGATCCGGCCCGACGCGGTGCGCAGCACCTCCCCGGCGGCGTGGGGGTCGGCGCCCTCCCCGGACGGCCGCGTCAGCTCGGCGGCGAGTCCGGACAGCGTGGTGACGGCGGCGCCGATCCCGGCGGCCCAGGGCCCCGAGGTCCACACCGCCGCCAGCGCCACCGCACCCGCTCCGAGCCCTACCGAACCCAGGTATCCGGCCCAGCCCCTCGCCCGGCCGGATCCCCTGAAGAGCAACGCCGACATGCCGCCCCCAACACGTCCCGTGGGAGCCCCATTGTCACCCCGGACCCGGCCGTGGGAACCCCAACGGGCCCACGTCCGGCCGATGTTCGTCAGTACGTGACGAAGACCCGGCGGGCCGGGCCGTCCACCCGGACCCGGCCCCCGACGGGGATCACGATCTGCGGGTCGGTGTGCCCGAGGTCCACGTCGAAGACGGCCATGGTGCCGGGGGCGTACTCGGCCAGGGCCCGCAGGACCGCCTCGCGCTGCTCGCGGCGGTAGCGTTCCCGCTCCCCGGTCCCGTGGCGGTTCTCGAAGGACCAGCTCTTGGCCCGGCCCATCAGGAGGGCGGGGAACTGCCGGAGCAGTCCGCGCTCCCCCATGCCGCGCAGGATCCAGTAGACCTCCTGGGCCCGCGGCATGTCCTCCGAGGTCTCCAGGAAGAGCACCCCGCCGGCGTACTCCTCGGCGGGCCGCACGGCGCGGTCGGCCATCAGGAGCCAGGAGATGATCTCCAGGTTGCCTCCCCAGCTGATTCCCTCGACCACCCGGTCGGCCTGGTGCCAGGTCCAGCCCCCGGCCGGTTCCAGTTCCGGTTCGGCGTCGAAGGTGCGGGGGTCGTCCCAGGGGCCGTTGACGTCGCCGCTGGCGTCGGCGGGGGTCAGCTCGTACGCGCCGGAGGTGAACAGCGCCGCCCGCAGGGACCGTTCGGTCAACGGGTGCAGGGCGCCGGGCCGTCCGAGTTCGACCATCACCGAGCCCCCGTGATAGGAGACCAGCCCCAGATCCCTCAGGTGCAGGAGCAGGTTGGTGTTGTCGCTGTAGCCGAAGAACGGCTTGGGGTGGGCGCGCAGGAGATCGGCGTCGAGGTGCGGGAGCACCGTGATCTGGTCGTCGCCGCCGATGCTGGCGATCACCGCCTTGATCCCGGGGTCGGCGAAGGCGGCGTGGAGGTCGGCGGCCCGCTGCTGGGGCGTCGCCCCCATCTTCCGGGTCGTCGGATACTCCACCGGCTCCAGCCCGAACTCCTCCCGGAGCCGGCGCAGTCCCAGTTCGTAGGGCTGCGGGAAGAGCTCGGGCAGGCCCGCCGAAGGGGAGAGCACCGCGACGCGGTCTCCGGGGCGGGGCTTGGCGGGGTAGCGGGGATCCGTCATCCGGTGATCATAGGAGCGGCCCCGGCCGCACCCGAAGGGGTTTTCCCCGGCTCCCGGACCTCTCACGGAGGCGGCCCACGGACGGCGGACGGCGGACGGCGGGGCTCGTCGGCGCCCGGTTTCGAGGCCATCGGGCCCATGGTGCGGGGGAACGCCAACACCGCGGACGCCGCGGAGAAGGGGCACGCCCTCGATCCCGACGGGGTCGCGGTCGATCATCTGGACCGGATCGGGGTTCCGACGCTGGTCGTCGGAGCCGATCACCACCTGCCCTTGCGCGCCCCTGGGCACTTTCTCGAACTCCTCCACCGAGTTCCCTAACCTTCCCTATTAGTCTGCATCAGCCCCTCATAGGGTAGGATCCGGAAGCATGAGTGACGAAGGACGTGAGCTGTACTCGGTCGGCGAGGTCGCCGAGCTGCTCGGTCTGCACGTGCGGACGGTGCGCAACTACGTGCGCGACGGCCGCCTCAAAGCCGTCCGGATCGGCAAGCAGTACCGGATCAGCCGCGCGGACTTCGAGGCGCTGACGAGCCGCCCGGCCCCGGAGGCCGGGGATTCCTCCGCCGCCGGGGAGACGCCGCGGCGGCACGTGGAGGTGTCGAGCATCCTGCAGATCGACGCGATCGGTCCCGACGCCGCGAGCCGGCTCGCGAACCTGGTCACGGCGAGCGCGCAGTCCCCGCGGGCCGCTCCGGCGGCGCTGCGCGTCCAGACGGTCTACGACAAGGAGCGCGCCCGCATGAAGATCGTGATCCTCGGCGACGCCGCCACCACGGCCGATCTGCTGCACCTGGTGGACGGGGTGCTCGGCCCGGGCAACGGAATGGGGAACGACGATGACTGACCTCCTGGTGGAACACCACGGCGTACCGGTCCTGGTCTGCGCCGCGGACGGCCCGACGGTCGCCACCGAGCAGGACGCGCTCGACCAGCTCATCGGCGGCGCCTTCTACCGGACCGACATCGTCGCCGTCCCGGTGGAGCGGCTGGACGCCGGCTTCTTCGACCTGCGCAGCGGGCTCGCCGGGGCGATCATGCAGAAGTTCGTGAACTACCGGGTCCGCCTCGTGGTCGTCGGCGACCTCTCGCCCCACCTGGAGGCCAGTGCGGCGCTGCGCGATCTCGTACGGGAGTCGAACGAGGGCCGCCACATCTGGTTCCTGCCCGATCTCGACGCCCTGGCCGCCCGCCTCGCCCCGGCCTGACCCGGGCCGGGACCGGGACCGGGACCGGGACCGGGACCGGGACCGGGACCGGGACCGGGACCCGGGCCGGGACCCGGGCCGGGACCCGGGCCGGGCGCTCCGGATTCCGCATCCGCGGAATCGGCCGGCGGATAAGCGTTATCGACGTCCCCCTCGACGGTCTCCCAGGTATTGGGCATCATCGAGCGCCGGTACGGACAGGGACTTTTCTATGAGCACTCAGCACACGGCAGCGCTGGTCGCCGCGGCCCGCGCGGGCGATCCCCGCGCGCAGGACGACCTGGTCAGCGCCTATCTGCCGCTGGTCTACAACATCGTCGGCCGGGCCCTGAACGGGTCCGTCGACGTGGACGACGTGGTCCAGGACACGATGCTGCGGGCACTCGACGGGCTGGGCGGCCTGCGCGACGACCACAGCTTCCGGTCCTGGCTGGTCGCGATCGCCATGAACCGGGTCCGCGCCCACTGGCAGGCCCGCCGCAGCGCCCCCGGCGAAAGCGGCCTCGAAGCCGCCTGGGAGCTCGCCGATCCGGGCGCCGACTTCGTGGACCTGACCGTCGTACGGCTCCAGCTGGAGGGCCAGCGGCGCGAGACGGCCCGTGCCACGCGCTGGCTGGAGCCCGACGACCGGGCGCTGCTGTCCCTGTGGTGGCTGGAGTGCGCCGGGGAGCTGACGCGCGCGGAGATGGCGCAGGCGCTGGAACTGTCCCCGCAGCACACGGCGGTCCGGGTGCAGCGGATGAAGGCGCAGCTGGAGGCGGCCCGGGTGGTGGAGCGGGCGCTGGGAGCCCAGCCGCCCTGCGAGGACCTGCGGGCGATGGCCGCGAGCTGGGACGGCGTGCCCTCGGCGCTGTGGCGCAAGCGAATAGCCCGGCACGCCCGCGAATGCCTGCGGTGCGCCGGACTGTGGAACGGCCTGGTCCCGGCCGAGGGCCTGCTGGCCGGGCTCGCCCTGCTGCCGGTCTCGGTGGCGCTGCTCGCGGGCGTACGGGCCGCCCTGGACTCCGGCTTCGCCTCCTCGGGCCTGGCCACCACCGCTTCGGCTTCGGCGTACGACGCGACCGGGAACGCGGGCGAGGCGCAGTTCGCCGCCGCGGGCGGCCCCGGGGACGGGCGCGCCTCGCTGCGCAAGCGGCGGCGCACCCGCGGCCGGCGCCGGGTGATCGGCGGCGCGGTGCTCGCCGCCTGCGTCGTGGGAGGCGGGCTGACCTACCTCGGCACCCGGCCCGGCACCGGCTCCGCCGAGGCTCCCGCGGCCGCGCTCCTGGCACCGGAATCGGGGACCCCGCTGCCCCCGGAGCCGGCGTCCCCCACCCCGAGCCCCTCGGTGTCCGCGTCCGCGAGCGCCTCGGCGGGCCCCAGCCCCAGTCCGAGCCCCACGGCGACGCCGAGCCCCTCCCCCACGCCCACCCCGAAGCCCAGTCCGAAGTCCACCCCGCCGAAGAAGCCCGCCACCGCCCCGCCGGGCGGCAGCACCGTCGCCCAGGTGATATCCCTGGTCAACTCCGAGCGGGCGAAGGCCGGCTGCGGGCCGCTCAAGGAGGACGCGCAACTGCGTACGGCCGCTCAGGGCCACTCCGACGACATGGCGCGGCGGGACTTCTTCTCGCACACCAACCCGGACGGAGCGGACCCGGGCAAGCGGACCACGGCCGCCGGGTACCGCTGGTCCACCTACGGGGAGAACATCGCGATGGGCCAGCGGACCGCCGCCCAGGTGATGGATTCCTGGATGAAGAGCCAGGGCCACCGCGAGAACATCCTCAATTGCTCGTTCAAGGACATCGGCGTGGGCCTCCACCAGGGCGCGGGCGGCCCGTGGTGGACGCAGAACTTCGGCGCCCGGATGTAGGGACTGCCGGCGGCTCCCGATCCGCTTCGCCCCACCCTGTCCACGCGATCTCCCCGCAATGACTCAAAAGGGGGGCAAGATAGGAGCTGGAAGCAAATCAGCTGATCAGGGTGGAGGTGGGGCGCATCAGCAGGCAGAAGCTCCGTCCGCACCAGCGCGAGGCCGTCGACGCCGCCGTGCGGGCGCTGGAACTGCCCGCCGGGCGCAGGGTCCCACGGACCGGGCTCCGTACGCAGGTCATCATGGCGACGGGCTCCGGCAAGTCGCTGGTGGCCGTGCACACCGCCGAGGAACTGCGGGCCGGCCGGGTGCTGGTGCTGGTGCCCTCCCTGGACCTCCTCGTGCAGACCGCGGCGGCCTGGCGCGCGGGCGGCCGGACCGGCCGCGCCTTCGCCGTGTGCTCGCTGCGCGGTGAGGACGCGGGGGTGCCCACCACCACCGACCCGGCCGAACTGGCCGGCTGGGCGGGCCCGCCCGTCGACCGGGTCACGGTGTACGCCACGTACGCCTCGCTCGGCCTGGGCACCATCGAACGCGCGCACCGCGAGGGCCTGCCCGGCTGGGACCTGATCGTGGTCGACGAGGCGCACCGGACCTCGGGGCGCATCGGCAAGCCCTGGGCGGTGGTGCACGACAACGTCCGGATCCCCTCGGTCCGCCGGCTCTACATGACGGCCACGCCCCGGGTCTGGCAGTCCGCCGAGGGTTCCGCGCCCGCGGGCGGCGAGGAACCCGCCGTCCGGGGCGACCTCGTGGCCTCCATGGAGGACGATCCGGACGGGCCGTTCGGGGCGCGCTGCCACACCCTGACCCTCTCGGAGGCCGTCGACCGGGGCATCTGCGCGCCCTACCGGGTGGTCTGCGTGGACGTCAGCGATCCGGAGTTCCAGGCGGCCGTCCTGCTCGGACCGGACGGGCGCTCCGACGCCGTGCGCGGGGTGCGGCTCGCGGCGCTCCAGACGGCGCTGGTGACGGCGGCCGTGAAGCAGGGCTTCCGGCGCACCCTGGTCTTCCACCACCTGACCAAGGAGGCCGAGGCCTTCGCGGCCGGGCTGCCGGCGGTCGCCGCCCGGCTGCGCGCCGCGAGCTGGGCCCCGCGGCCGGTGTATCCGCGTACCGTCTGGGCGGACTGGCTGTGCGGGCAGCACACGGCGGCGCACCGGCGCCGGGTGCTGGGCGCCTTCGCGGACGACCGGGTCGCGGACAAGGCATTCCTGGGCAGCGTCCGGGTGCTGGGCGAGGGCGTGGACACCAAGGAGTGCGACTCGGTCTTCTGGGCCGACGTACGCGGTTCGATGCCCGACCTGGTGCAGGCCGTGGGCCGGGCGCTGCGCATCCGGCCCGGGGAGGGCAAGGTCGCCTCCCTCGTGGTGCCGGTGCTGCTGGGGCCGGGCGAGTCGCCCGAGACGATGCTGACCTCGCGGGCGTACGGGGACCTCGCGCGGCTGCTGGAGGCGCTACGGGCCCACGACACCCGGCTCGTGGAGTCGCTGGCGCAGCCGCAGGCGCCGAGCCGGCGTACGACGCAGGGCGCGGTGGAGGCCGTGGGCGGCTCCGGTCTGCGCGGCGGCGCACAGTCCCTGCTGAGCTTCTCCACTCCGCGCGACCCGGCACTGCTGGCCGCCTTCGTCCGGCTGCGCGTCCTGCACCCGGAGCACGAGCACTGGCGGCGCGGGGTGGAGGCCGCCCGCATCTACGCCGGGCTCGCCGGGGACCTGAAGGTGCCGTTCGCGTTCAAGGTGCCCGAAGGCCCGGCGGCGGACGCGGCCGGCGCGGGTGACCTGGACGCCGGGGAGTCGTGGCCGCCGGGGCTGGCCCGGTTCCCGCTCGGCCAGTGGATCGCGGACGCCCGGCGCACGTACCGCCGCGGGGCGCTCGGCCGGCTGCGGGTGGCGCAGCTCGACGAACTGGGCATGGTGTGGAGCCACTTCGACGTGGCGTTCGACGAGGGGCTCGCGGCGGCGGCGGGCTGGGCGGCCGAGCACGGTCACCTGCTGCCCCCCGTGGACGCCACCTGGCGCGGCGCCCCGGTCGGGGTCTGGGTCAAGAACCAGCGTGCGGCGGCCCGCCGGGAGGGCCCCGGAGCCCTGTCGGAGGAGCGCCGGGAGGCCCTGGAGGCCATCGACGCCTCCTGGTGCCCGGCCTGGGAGATCTCCTGGCAGCGGGCCTTCCACCTGACCCGGGTCCATCTGGACGCGGGCGGGCGGCTTCCGGTGCGCCCCGGGGAGGTCGTGGTCCAGGGTGAGGACCTCGGGGTGTGGCTGCGCGGCCAGCGCGCGTCCTGGGACCGCCTGGCCTGGGCCCAGCGCTGGCTGCTGGAGCACACCCTCGGGGTGACCCCGGCCGAGGGCGCGGACCGGCCGAAGCCCCGGGTCGCCCACGCGGACGCGTGGGCGGCGCACCTGGAGGCGGCCCGGCGGTTCCACGAGCGCGAGCGGCACCTGCGGGTGCCGCGCACGCACGTGGAGCGGGTCGGCGAGCGGGACCTGCGCCTCGGTTCCTGGATCGCCAACCAGCGCTCCCGCGCCGCCTCCCTCACCCCGGAGCGGACGGCCGCGCTGACGGAGCTGGGGATGCGCTGGCCGGCGTCCTGAGCGCCGGTCCCCTCCCGGCGGGCGCCGGGGCGACGCCGGGCCGGCGCCGGGCGGGTGTCAGTGGTGGAAGCCCGACCGGGGCGGTGCCGCGGGCACCGGCTGCGGGTGCGCGACCAGGTGTTCCACGGCATTGCGCAGGTCGGAGACGAGCAGCGCGATCTGATCCCGGGTCACCCCGTGCCGGATCAGGACCCGCTGGATGACGGTGTCGTCGCGCTCGGCGGGCAGGGGGTACGAGGGCACCTGCCAGCCGCGCATGCGCAGCCGGTCGGAGAGGTCGTAGAGGGTGAATCCGGCACCCTCCGGGTCGGTGAGCCGGTAGGAGACGGCGGGCAGCGCGCCCTGGCCGTCGTAGAGGAGGGTGAAGGGGCCGATGGTCCCGATCTCGCGGGCCAGGTACTGGGCGGTGTCGGCGCAGGCCTGCTGGACCCGGCGGTAGCCGCCCCGGCCCAGCCGCAGGAACAGGTAGTACTGGGCGATGATCTCGCCGCCCGGGCGGGAGAAGTTGAGGGCGAAGGTGGGCATGTCCCCGCCGAGGTAGTCCACGGAGAAGACGAGGTCGGCCGGCAGCAGGTCGGCGGTGCGCCAGACGATCCAGCCGACCCCGAGGGGGGCGAGGCCGTACTTGTGCCCGGAGGTGTTGACGGAGGCCACGCGCGGCAGCCGGAAGTCCCAGACCACGTCGGGGTGGAGGAAGGGGGCGACGAAGCCGCCGCTGGCCGCGTCCACGTGGATCGGCACGTCCCAGCCGTGCTCGGCCTGGATCCGGTCGAGTTCGGCGGCGATCTCGGCGACGGGCTCGTAGACGCAGGTGTAGGTGACGCCGAGGATGGCGACGACGCCGATGGTGTTCTCGTCGACGTTCGCGGCGAGCTGCTCGGGGCTCAGGCCGGTGGCTCCGGGCAGCAGGGGGAGCTGGCGCAGCTCGACGTCGAAGTAGCGGGCGAACTTCTCCCAGCAGACCTGGACCGGCCCGCACACGAGGTTCGGCCGGTCGGTGGGCAGTCCGGCGGCGCGGCGGCGCTCGCGCCAGCGCCACTTGAGGGCGAGGCCGCCGAGCATGGCGGCCTCGCTGGAGCCGGTGGTGGAGCAGCCGGTGCCGGTGGTTCCGGCGGGGGCGTTCCACAGGTCGGCCAGGATGTTGACGCAGCGGGCCTCGATCTCGGCCGTCTGCGGGTACTCGTCCTTGTCGATCATGTTCTTGTCGAGGCACTCGTTCATCAGCCGGTGGACCCCGTCGTCCGACCACGTGGTGCAGAAGGTGGCCAGGTTCTGGGCGGCGTTGCCGTCGAGGAGCAGCTCGTTGTGGAGGAGCTGGTAGACCACCTCGGAGGGCGAGTGGTCTTCGGGCATCCGGTACTTGGGGAGGATCTCGCCGCTGAGGGCGGACGCGAACACGTCCGTCTCGGCGTCGCGGGCACGCTGGTCCTTCGTCTCATGGAGAGCCATATCGGGACTATAACGGGATGAAAGGTGACAGATCATCCTGGAGCGGGGCGGTTCGCATCGCGGCTTCCGGCCGACTCCGGGATGTGACCCCTCCCATAGCCGCCCCGTGCGACCGAAGGATTTCCCGTCAGTTAAGCTTTTTCACGCAGGTCTTCCCGTCCGGGTGGTTGGAGCCAGTCCGGACGGGAAGATCATCCAATTAGTTCGACCGGCAACTTATCCGCGCATGTCCGGATAACAGCCCCCTGTTCTCCGCGCCCTGATACCTCTTCGGGCCATGAACAAGATCACCCGCCGACAGGCCTTAACCGCCTCCGCCGGCGCACTCACCGCCCTCGGCCTCGCAGGCGCCACCGCGCACGCCGCCGTCGCCGGATCCCGTACCGCTGCCCCCGTCACCCCTGCGGGACCCCCGGGAAGCACGGACGAGGTCTACCAGGGCCGCCGGATACGGATCGTCCCCGCCACCGGCGGGGACGGCCACGGCGGCCACCACGGCGGCCACCAGTCCCCCGGCCAGCCGACCGTCTTCATAGACGACCGCGAACTGCACGTGATGCGCAACGCCGACGGCAGCTGGATCAGCGTGGTCAACCACTACGAGACCTTCTCCGGCCCGCTCCCGCTCGCCCGCGCCGCCGTGCGCGAGCTCCAGGGCGCCGCCCTCGTCCCGATGGGCGGCATGCGATGACCATCCGCAAGAACCAGGCCGCGCTCACCCCCGAGGAGAAGCGGGCGTTCGTCGCGGCGCTCCTCGAACTGAAGCGCACCGGCCGCTACGACCGCTTCGTCACCACCCACAACGGCTTCATCATGGGCGACACCGACTCCGGCGACCGGGTCGGCCACCGCTCCCCCTCCTTCCTGCCCTGGCACCGCCGGTTTCTGCTGGAGTTCGAGGCGGCGCTGCAGGCGGTGGATCCGTCGGTGGCCCTGCCCTACTGGGACTGGACGGCCGACCGGACCGCCCGGTCCTCCCTCTGGGCCGCCGACTTCCTCGGCGGCACCGGACGGGCCCGGGACGGGCAGGTGCTCGACGGACCGTTCGCGTACGCGGCGGGCAAGTGGGAGATAGCCGTACGGGTGGACGGGCGCTCCTACCTGCGCCGCGCGCTCGGCACCGGCGTGGCCCAGCTGCCGACCAGGGCCGAGGTCGACTCCGTCCTCGCGATGCCGGTCTACGACGCGGCGCCCTGGAACAGCTCCTCGGGCGGCTTCCGCAACAACCTGGAGGGCTGGCGCGGGGCCAACCTGCACAACCGGGTGCACGTGTGGGTGGGCGGCCAGATGGCCACCGGGGTCTCCCCCAACGACCCGGTGTTCTGGATGCACCATGCCTTCATCGACAAGCTGTGGGCCGACTGGCAGGCGCTCCACCCGCAGTCGCCGTACCTGCCCGCCGCCGGCACCCCGAACGTCGTGGACCTGCACGAGACCATGCGGCCGTGGAACGACGTGACCCCGGCCGACATGCTGGACCACCGGACGTTCTACACCTTCGACACCGAGCCGGCGGCGGCCCCGGCCGGGGCCGCCGCCAGCCAGCGGTAGTGCAGTTCGGGGCGGCCGACCTGGCCGTACCGGGGGGTGCGGTCCGCGCGGCCGGTGTCCACCAGGTGCTCCAGGTACCGGCGGGCGGTGATCCGGGAGATCCCGGCCGCCTCGGCCGCCCCGCCCGCGGTCAGCCCCTCGGGGGCCGCCCGCAAAAGTGCGGCGACCCGCTCCAGGGTCGGCCCGCCGATCCCCTTGGGCAGTTCGGCCGGCCGGGGTGAGCGCAGGGCCGCCATCGCGCGGTCCACATCGTCCTGGCCGGCCGCCTCGCCCGCCGCCGTCGCGCGGAACTCGGCGTAGCGCAGGAGCCGTTCGCGCAGCGTGGGGAAGGCGAAGGGCTTGAGTACGTACTGCACCACCCCGAGCGAGACGCTCTCGCGGACGACGCCGAGGTCCCGCGCCGAGGTCACGACGATCACGTCGGCGGGGTGGCCGGCCGCCCGCAGGCCGCGCGCGAAGCGCAGCCCGTGGCCGTCGGGCAGGGTCAGGTCGAGCAGCAGCAGGTCGATCCGGGTCCGCTCCAGGACCCGGGTGGCCGCGGCGAGGGAGTGGACGACCTCGACGGCCGTGAAGCCGGGCACCCGCCCGACGTACAGCGCGTGCGCGTCGGCGGCCACCGGATCGTCCTCGACGACCAGAACCCGCACCTCGGGCGTGCTCATGCGTCCCCTTCCCCGCGCGGCTCCCTGCGCGCCGGCAGCCGTACGGTGAACCGGGCGCCCCCGCCGGGAAGTTGACCGGCGTCGGCGCTTCCGCCGTGCCGGTGGGCCACCTGGCGCACCAGCGCGAGGCCCAGGCCCCGCCCCTCACCCTTGCCCGACCAGCCGTGCCGGAACACGTCGGCGCCCTCGGGAAGTCCTGGGCCGTTGTCGGCGACGCCGATCAGCACCCCGCGTCCATGGGGGCCGGCCGGGCCGTCGGGGCGGATGGTGACGGAGATCCGGCCGCCGGGCACCCCGGTGAGGGCGTCGACGGCGTTGTCGACGAGGTTCCCGAGCACGGTGACGAGGTCCCGGGCCGGCGGCCCGCCGGGCCCGGCGTCGATGGCTCCGCTGTCCGGGGTGACGACCAGCTCGACCCCGCGTTCGTGGGCCTGCGCCGCCTTGCCGAGCAGCAGGGCGACGAGGACGGGCTCGCCGACGGCGGTGATCACCTCGTCGGTCAGGGCCTGCGCGAGGGACAGTTCGGCGGTGGCGAAGTCCACCGCTTCCCGGCTGCGGCCGAGTTCGATGAGGGAGACCACGGTGTGCAGCCGGTTGGCGGCCTCGTGGGCCTGGGCGCGCAGCGCCCGGGTGAATCCGCGCTCCTGGTCCAGTTCCCCGGTCAGGGACAGCAGTTCGGTGTGGTCGCGCAGGGTGACCACGGTGCCGCGGCGGCCACCTCCGGCGACGGGTGCGCTGTTGAGCACGAGCACGCGCTCCGCCGTCAGATGGACCTCGTCCACCCGGGGCAGGCCGTCGAGCAGGGCTCCCGTGAGCGGGGCGGGCAGGCCGAGGTCGGCGACCGCCGTCCCCTTGATCTCCCCGCGCAGGCCGAGGAGTTCGCGGCCCGCGTCGTTGACCAGGGTGATCCGGCGCCGGCCGTCGAGCATCAGCAGCCCTTCGCGGACCCCGTGCAGGGCCGCCTGGTGGTAGTCGTACATCCGGCTCAGCTCGGCGGCGTTCATCCCGTGGGTGTGGCGGCGCAGCCGGGCGTTGATGACGTAGGTGCCGGCCCCGCCGAGGGCGAGGGCCCCGCCGGCCACCCAGGCGAGCGCGGAGAGCCGGGCGGCGAGGCGGGCGCTGACCGCGCGGACGGTGATGCCCGCGGCGACCATGCCGATGACGCGGCCGTCGTCGGTGATCGGGGTGACCACGCGCAGCGAGGGGCCGAGGGTGCCGGTGTAGGTCTCGCTGAAGGTCTCGCCCCGCAGCGCGGGGGCGGTGTTGCCGAGGAAGCGTTCGCCGATGCGCATCGGGTCGGGGTGGGTCCAGCGCCGCCCGTCCGGAGCCATGATCGTCACGAAGTCCACGCCCGCGTCCACCCGGACCCGCTCCGCGTAGGGCTGCAGGGCCTCGCGGGCGTTCCCCCGCGCCGCGTCCCGGACCGACGGGGAGTCGGCGACCGCGCGGGCCACCGCTCCCGCCTGGCGCCGGGCGGCCTCCTCGGCCTGGTCGCGGGCGGTCGCGTACGCGAAGACGGCGCAGCCGGCGACGACGGCGGCGACCAGCACCACCTGCATGGCGAAGAGCTGGCCGGCGAGGCTGCGCGGCGGCCGGGGGAAGCGGAACATGGCGCTCAGTGTGCACCGGGGCGTGAACTCAATGAACGCAAGGGTGACCGGGGTCACAGCGGCGGGCGATGGTCCTCCCGGGACGCCTTCGCCATCGGGGAGGCGGAGGGCTCTACCGGGAGGCATCGTGGCCGCCAGGCGCGACAAGACGCATTATCTGTACATCGCGGTGATCGGCGCGGTGCTGCTCGGCATCGCCGTCGGCTTCGCCGCGCCCGGCACGGCCGTGGAGCTCAAGCCGCTGGGCACCGGGTTCGTCAACCTCATCAAGATGATGATCTCGCCGGTCATCTTCTGCACGATCGTGCTGGGCATCGGCTCGGTGCGCAAGGCCGCCAAGGTCGGCGCGGTGGGCGGGCTGGCGCTCGGCTACTTCATGGTGATGTCCACGGTGGCGCTGGCCATCGGGCTGCTCGTGGGCAACCTGCTGGAGCCGGGCAGCGGGCTGCACCTGACCGAGGCGGCCCGGCACGCGGGCGAGGCCCAGGCGAAGGCGGGCGGCGCGGAGAGCACGCCCGAGTTCCTGCTGGGGATCATCCCGACCACGCTGGTGTCGGCCTTCACCGGGGGCGAGGTGCTGCAGACCCTGCTGGTGGCCCTGCTCTGCGGGTTCGCGCTCCAGGCCATGGGCCCGGCGGGCGAACCGGTGCTGCGCGGGATCGGGTACGTCCAGAAGCTGGTGTTCCGGGTGCTCGCCATGATCATGTGGGCGGCTCCGGTGGGCGCCTTCGGCGCGATCGCGGCGGTGGTCGGGGCGACCGGCATGGACGCCCTGAAGTCCCTCGCGGTCATCATGATCGGGTTCTACACGACCTGCCTGCTCTTCGTCTTCGTCGTCCTGGGCATGCTGCTGCGGCTGTGTACGGGGATCAGCGTCTTCGCCCTGCTGCGCTACCTGGGCCGGGAGTTCCTGCTGATCCTGTCCACCTCCTCTTCGGAGTCGGCGCTGCCCCGGCTGATCGCGAAGATGGAACACGTGGGCGTCTCGCGGCCGGTGGTCGGCATCACGGTTCCGACGGGCTACTCCTTCAACCTGGACGGGACCGCGATCTATCTGACGATGTCCTCGCTCTTCGTCGCGGAGGCGATGGGCAAGCCGCTGGCCCTGGGCGAGCAGATCTCCCTGCTGCTGTTCATGATCGTGGCCTCGAAGGGTGCGGCCGGGGTCACGGGCGCGGGACTCGCCACCCTCGCCGGGGGACTGCAGTCTCACCGGCCTGAACTCGTCGACGGCGTCGGCCTGATCGTGGGCATCGACCGGTTCATGAGCGAGGCCAGGGCGCTCACGAACTTCGCCGGCAACGCGATCGCGACCGTGCTGATCGGCACCTGGACCAAGGAGTTCGACCGGGCCCGGGCCACCGAAGTCCTCGCGGGACGCCTGCCCTTCGATGAGAGCACGCTCGCCGACGACGGGCACGAGCAGGCCGCGGACCTGCCCGCCCAGCCGGGCGCCGCCAAGGACGGCGTACCCGTCTGACGGGAACGCCCCGCGGACCGGCCGGTCAGGGCTCGCCCCCACGGTGCCCAGCCCGGCCGGTCCCGACACCTCGGGTGGGAGTCATTTTTCAGCCAAGATCGGATCAACCGTCTAGCTGTAAAAGGTACTTCCATATCGGGGCACGCTTCTGACATCTTGCGTCCACCACTCGTTTCGTACGGCCCGGTAGGTGCCACCCGCACCGCAGGGCCGTCTTCGGAGGACGCATTGATACCCCACATATCCAGCCGACCTCGACGCACCCTCGTACTGGCGGCCGCCCTGGCCGCCCTGGCCTTCGGGGCCCCGGCCGCGCTCGCGGGCACGGCGCCCGTCTCCCCGGCCGGCATCCCCGGCACCTCCGCCCCCGCCAAGGCCAAGGCCCAGGTTCCGGCGCCGACTTCCCAGAGTGCGACCTGGGCTGCCGGCACCCGCGCCTACGTGGTGATCACCGCCGCCGGTGACAGCTCCGCGGTCCGTTCGGCCGTCGCGGCGAACGGCGGCACGGTCTTCTCGTACTACGACCAGATCGGCGTGATCGTCGCCCACTCGACCTCCTCCACCTTCGCCGCCACCATGCGCGGGGTCAGCGGGGTCCAGAAGGTCGGCGCGACGCGCACCTCGGACGTCCCGGCCGACGCCTACAACCCGGCGCTGCCCGCCAACCCGTCCCAGTCGACGACCCCCGCGGGCGAGCCCGTACGGGCCGACATGAGCCAGATCAAGGCCGACCAGGCCTGGGCCGTGACCACCGGCTCGCCCTCCGTCAAGGTCGGCATCCTGGACACCGGCGTCGACGACCAGCACCAGGACCTGGCGCCGAACTTCAACGCCGCGGACTCGGCCTCCTGCGCCTACGGCAAGGCGGACACCCGGACCGGCGCCTGGCGCGACGTGGACACCCACGGCACGCACGTGGCCGGCTCCGTGGCCGCCGCCAAGAACGGCAAGGGCGTCGTCGGCGTGGCCCCCGGCGTGAAGATCTCCTCGGTCCGCGTGGCCGAGCCGGGCACCTCGCTGTTCTTCGCCGAGAACACCATCTGCGCCTTCGTGTGGTCCGGCGACCACGGGTTCAAGGTCACCAACAACAGCTATTACACGGACCCGTGGCAGTTCAACTGCCCGGACAACATCGACCAGGCCGCGATCATCGAGGGCGTCAAGCGCGCCCAGGAGTACGCGGAGAGCAAGGGCTCGCTCCAGGTCGCCGCGGCGGGCAACGAGGACTACGACCTCGCCAACAAGACCACGGACTCGGCGAGCCCCAACGACTCGACGCCGACCACCCGGACCATCACCAACGCCTGCCTCGACATCCCGACCGAGCTCCCGGGCGTGGTCACGGTCGCCGCCAACGGCACCGGAACCACCAAGGCCTCGTTCTCCAACTTCGGCCAGGGCGTCATCGACGTCGCCGCGCCGGGCAGCAACGTCTACTCCACCGCTCCGGGCGGCGGTTACAGCACCAAGAGCGGTACCTCGATGGCCACCCCGCACGTCGTGGGCGTCGCGGCGCTCATCGCCAGTGCCAACCCGTCCTTCACCCCGGCGCAGATCCGCGCCGCGCTGGCCACCCAGGCCAACGACACCGCCTGCCCGTCGGACACCCGCTGCAAGGGCACCACGGCCAACAACGGGTTCTTCGGCGAGGGCCAGGTCGACGCGCTGAAGGCGGTCGGTGGCTCGACCCCGCCCCCCGGGAAGTACTTCGAGAACCTCACCGACGTCGCGATCACCGACAACGCGACCGTCAACAGCACCATCACCGTGAGCGGGGTGACCGGCAACGCGCCGGCCACCCTCAAGGTGGGCGTGGACATCAAGCACACCTACATCGGTGACCTCAAGGTCGACCTCGTGGCTCCGGACGGCTCCGTCTACGTCCTGAGCAACCGGGCCGGCGGCAGCACGGACAACATCATCCAGACCTTCACCGTCAACGCCTCCTCCGAGGTCGCCAACGGCGTCTGGACGCTGCGCGTCAACGACAACGCCAGCGCGGACACCGGCAAGATCGACGCCTGGAACCTGACCTTCTAGCCGGCCGGCCGGCTCCTGCCTACCCGTTCAGCGGTGCAGGACGTCGGCCAGCCAGTCGAAGACGAGGTCGCAGTGCTGCTGCGGGGCCATCGGGGAGCAGTGCAACTGCGCCCCGGTGGCCTCCGTCAGTTTCACGTACTCGCGCCGGGAGCGCAGCAGGTCGTACATCCGCTGCGGCTGGCCGGGGTAGAACTGCTCGAAGTCGTAGTCCAGGACGAGCGTCGGGGCCTTGATCCTCGGGACGACGTCGGTGACGTCCAGGCTGATGGCCAGCTGGGCGGGGGTCCACAGGTCGGTGAAGATCCGCCCGGCGCGGGCCGCGCGCAGCGCCTCCTTCGAGAAGATCTCGAACCGCTTCTTCACGGTGTGGGCGAGCTGCGGGGTGAGTTCGGGGACCACCTCCTCGTTCCACACCCGGTTGGTCTCCTCCTTGTCCGCGGTGACCACGTCGCGCAGCTCCTCGTCGAAGCCGAGCCACGGGCTGACGCAGCCCGGCTGGCAGACCAGGGCCGCGATGCGGGGTTCGAAGGCGGCGGCGCGGGCGACGAGGTTGCCGCCCATGCTGAGGCCGGTGAGCGCGATGCGGGAACGGTCCACGTCCTCGCGCCGCTCCAGCCAGTCGATCAGCGGGCCGACCACCTTCTCCCAGCGGGGCGTGAAGGACAGCTCCTCGACGAAGAGGAGCTCCCCTTGGCCCGGACCGTCGTAGACGAGGGCGTTCCAGCCCCGGTCGAGGGCGGCGCAGACCCCGTAGGTCCACATGTCGACGTTCTGCCCGTCGCTGCCGTTGGTGAGGATGACGGTGGGCCTGGGTTCGGTCGGGCGGTGCCCTTGCGGGCGGAAGAACCAGACCGGCAGCCGGGTGTCCGCGTACGGGACCTTCGCGCGGACGGCGGCCGGGGAGCAGAGCTCCGTGAAGGCGTCCCAGGCGCGGCGCCCCTGGAGGTAGACCTCCTCCTCGTCACCGGGGTGGTCGGTGCCCAGGACGTAGAACAGGGCCTGCCCGTAGTACTGCGCGGCCCGCAGCGAGCGGAACCTGCGGGTCTGCGAGGGGGTTTCACGGCCGTGCCGGCCGCCGGCCGGGGGCGCGGCGAGCCGGTCGCCCCAGCCGCGGAAGGTGTCGGAGAAGGTCTGCTCGGACACTCCCGCGGCGTTGATCGTGTTGACGGCGGTGAGCACCTCGCCGACCTCGGAGGCCCGCATGCCGGCGGCGCCCAGGGCGAAGAGCCCGGCGAAGTTGAAGCCCGGGTCGGCGAAGAGCTTCATGGCTCCGGGCGAAGGGTCGGGGGCGGCGGCGGCCCGGGGCGCCTTCGCGGCGGGCGCCGGTACGGGCGCCGGGAGCGGAACCGGTGCGGCCGGGGCGGGAGCCGCCCCCGCTCCGACGGCGAGGGCTCCGGCCCCGGCGGCGAGGCCGGTCAGGGCGGTGCGGCGGGAGACCCCGCGGGCGGGGGCGCGGCCTTCGGATCCGGTGCGTTCGTGCGTCATGGCAGGGAACGTAGAAGGACCACCGGGCGCGCCGCCGCGCGCCACACGCTCCATTGCTCCGAACGGCCCCGGCCCCGCTAGGCCGTCTCTTTCGGATCTTGCCGGGTCCGCAGCACGCAGTCCCCGCAGAGTCCGCCGCCGGGCACCTTGTAGTACAGGCAGCAGCTCCGGCGGACGAAGGCCACCCCGAGACCCGGTTCGTGGACGAAGGCACCGGTCCCCTCGAGCGGGCCGCCGTCGGCGAGGATCCCGGCGGCCAGCAGCGCGGCCGCCTCCCCCGGCACCCGGTCCGTGAGCACCCGGACGGCGCCGACCAGCCCGGAGGCGGCGTTGCCGCGCAGCACCCGCGGTGAGACGCCGAACCGCTCGCGCAGCGCCGTGTCGAGCACCGCGAGGTTGCCGAGCACGGAGTCCGCCAGGGCCCGCTCCGGGGTCTGCCCCGGGGACCCGGCGGGCAACTCTGCGGGGAACTCGGCGGGCTCGGGCAGCCACAGCTCCAGCGACCCCGCGCCGGGCAGCCGCCACCACAGGCCGCCGGGGCTCAGGTCCGGCACCCGCCCGGACAGGACGGCGCAGCCGAGGGCGAGCGACCAGAGCCGCGAGACGATCCCGAACTGCGCCGTCGAAGCCGCCACCCGGCCGGGGCCGGTCCCGATGCGCCGCCCGACTTCACCGACGTAGGGCCCGAGCCGCTCCCCGTACAGCTCGCCGAGCGGCCGGAAACCGGGGCCGGGCGGCTCCTTCCCGTACGCCACGGTGAAGAAGGGGCCGACGGAGCGCAGTTCCTCCAGTACTTCGTCCACCTCAGGCTCCGTAGCCGTCGTCGGGGAGGTCCGGGTCCGGCTCCGGACAGGCGCCGTGGTGCAGTCCGTACGTGCCCGCCTTCTCCAGCGGCCAGTCCGCCATGGCCGGATCCCCCTCGTCGGGCGCGACGAAGACGAAGTCGGCGACGATGCCGGGAGCCGGGTCGGTCAGGAGCGTGCGCTGGTCCGGCAGCGTCGGCGACCACTGCGTGCGCCAGGAGATCCCGGCGGCCTTGAGGGCGGCGGTGAACTGCGGCTCGGTGACCGGCGCCGTGACGGTGTATCCCGGTGCACGGCCGGTCCCCGGGATCTCCAGCCCTTCGCGCCAGACGGGGATGAACATCCGGTCCAGCAGCCGGCACCGGCAGAAGACGATCTCCAGACCGCCGTAGCAGAACCAGTGCGGCCACCGCCGCTCCGCCTGGATGCGCCCCGACCACTCGGGCTCCCCCTTCGCCGCGACGAGATCGGGCAGCCGAGCACCGACGAAGAAGTCTCCGAACCTGCCGGTGGCGGCGAGGCGGACCAGATCGGTCGACAAGGGATCCATCCGAGCATGATCCCAGTCGACGATGTCGATCTTCTCGCCGTGCAGTTCGGCCATCACGTTGCGCACGCGGCTGCCCATCGGGCCGATGCAGGCGCCCTTCGGGTTGA
>NZ_JBSFDF010000052.1:0-59643 GCF_053593795.1 Streptomyces sp. NPDC002104
GTCCGGGCGCAGCCCGGTACCCCTCCCCAGCCCGTCCGGCGTTTGAGGACCGGGGTCCGGGCAGCGCCCGGGGAACGGTGGAAGGGCGGGTAGGGGAACTTCGGCCCGCGCAGCGGACACCCGTAGCGGGTGAGCGGCCCGGGGCGGGCCCCAGGGTGGGGCACGGGCGTGGCAGGGTGGCAGGGGCCATCGGTCGGGCCCCCCGGGGCCGGGCCGGGTACACGCGGAGCTAGGAGCAGCATGCACACCCTTCTCGTCACCGGCCCCGGCGGCGCCGGGCGGAGCACCATCGCGGCGGCCACCGCGCTCGCCGCCGCCCGCCAGGGCCACCGGGTGCTCCTGCTCACCGCCGGCCCCACCACCCCGCCCCTCACCCCGCACGGCACGCTCGACGTGACCCGCGTCGACTCCGGCGAGGAGTTCCGGCACGAGTTCGTCGAGCTCCAGGAGCGCGGCTCCGCGGTCCTCGGGATGCTCGGCGCCCGCCCGCTGCACGCCGACGAGATCACCGAACTGCCCGGCGCCGAACAGTTCGCCCTGCTCCGCGCCCTGCGCCGGGCCGCGCACACGCCCGGCACCGACCTCGTGGTCGTGGACATGCCCCCGCTGCACCAGGCGGTCGCCACCCTCGCCCTCCCCGCCCAGCTCCGCCGCTACCTCGCCCGGCTGCTCCCCGCGGAGCGCCAGGCGGCCCGCGCCCTGCGCCCCGTACTGGCCCAGCTCGCCGGCGTCCCCATGCCCGCGCAGTGGCTGTACGAGGCCGCCGCCCGCTGGGACGAGGACCTGGCGGCCGTCCAGGACGTGCTGGAGGCCCCCACCACCTCCGTACGGCTCGTCGCCGAGCCGGGACCCGCCGCCGACGCCGCGCTGCGCCTGGGCATGCTCGGGCTCGCCCTGTACCGGCTGCCCGTCTCGGCGCTCGTCGCCAACCGGATGCTGCCCGCAGGATCCGCCGACCCCTGGCTCGCGGGACTCGCCGCGCAGCAGGAGAAGTACGCGGCCCAGTGGGCCGGGACCGGCGACGGGAGCCTCCCGGTGCTCCCCGTGCTCCCCGTGCCCCACCTGGGCCGGGACCCGCACGGCCCCGAGGACCTCGCGGAGCTGGCCCCGGCGCCCGCCCCGGCCGTCGCGCCCCGGCCCGTCTGGACCGTCGAGGACCGGATCGCCGAGGACGGGGTGCTGCTCTGGCGGGTCCCGCTGCCCCGCGCCGAGAAGAGCGAGCTCGGGCTGGTGCGGCGCGGGGACGAGCTGCTGCTCACGGTGGGCCCGTACCGCAGGATCGTTCCGCTGCCCGCCGCACTGCGCCGCTGCACCGTCTCCGGCGCCGCCCTCGCCGACGACGAGCTCCGCATCCGCTTCACCCCGGACCCGGACCTGTGGCCCCGGAGCGGGGAGAAGGCGTAGCCCCCGGGGCGTACCGCCGTTCGGGTAACGTCGAAGGGAGCAGGAGTCCGTACCGCACGCCCACCCGCCGCCGCAGGAGAGTCCGCCATGAGCGAGGCCACTGACCGCCCCACCGATCCCTCGAACGGGGACGACGCCTGGGCCGAGGCCTGCGCCGAGGACCTCGCCGCCGAGCGGGAGCGCCGCAGGTCCGAGCAGGGCGCCTCCGGGGGCGCCGGCACCGGGACCGCCGCCGAGGAGCTGCTCAAGCTCTTCGAGGCCGTCGCGGACAAGGTGTCCGACAAGGTCTCCGCGCTGAACAACCCGCTGTTCGGCGTGGCCGCGCAGGGCGCCGTACGGCAGTTCGTCAACCAGGCGAAGACCGCCGCCAAACCCGTCGTCGAGCGCAATCCCGAGGTCTTCGACCACCTCGCGGCGGCCGGATCGGAGCTGCTCGCCGCCTACCGCTCCGCGGTCGAGGGCCACGAGCGCCGCTGGACGCGCGACGAACCGTCCCCCGACCGGGGGAGCGGCACCACCGCGAACGCGGCCGGAAACACGACCGCGAACGCCGCCGGGAACGCGAAGGACCCGCGTGACGAGGGCGAAGACGGCCCGACCGAGCGGATCGATCTCGACTGAACCCAGCCGTCCCTCGGGTACGGTTGACAGCGGCGGGGTTTGACCGGAAACCGAGGGACTAATGGGACTCACCATCGGCGTCGACATCGGCGGCACGAAGATCGCGGCCGGCGTGGTCGACGAAGACGGCACCATCCTTGAGACGTACAAGGTGCCCACGCCGCCGACCCCGGACGGAGTGACGGACGCGATCTGCGCCGCGGTCTCCGAGGTCAGCGCCAGCCACACCATCGACGCGGTCGGCATCGGCGCCGCCGGATACGTCGACGACAAGCGCGCGACCGTACTCTTCGCGCCCAACATCAACTGGCGGCACGAGCCGCTGAAGGACAAGGTCGAGCAGCGCATCGGCCTGCCCGTGGTCGTCGAGAACGACGCCAACTGCGCCGCCTGGGGCGAATACCGCTTCGGCGCCGGCCAGGGCCACGAGGACGTCATCTGCATCACGCTCGGCACGGGCCTGGGCGGCGGCATCATCATCGGCAACAAGCTCCGGCGCGGACGCTTCGGCGTGGCCGCCGAGTTCGGCCACATCCGGGTGGTCCCGGACGGCCTGCTGTGCGGCTGCGGCAGCCAGGGCTGCTGGGAGCAGTACGCCTCCGGGCGCGCGCTCGTCCGCTACGCCAAGCAGCGCGCCAACGCCACCCCCGAGAACGCGAAGGCGCTCCTCGCGCTCGGCGACGGCACCCCGGACGGCATCGAGGGCAAGCACATCAGCGAGGCGGCCCGCGCCGGCGACCTGGTGGCCATCGACTCCTTCCGCGAGCTGGCCCGTTGGGCGGGCGCCGGCCTCGCGGACCTGGCCTCGCTCTTCGACCCGTCGGCGTTCATCGTCGGCGGCGGCGTCTCGGACGAGGGCGACCTGGTCCTCGACCCGATCCGCAAGTCCTTCAAGCGCTGGCTGATCGGCGGCGCCTGGCGTCCGCACGCGCAGGTCCTCGCCGCTCAGCTCGGCGGCAAGGCCGGCCTGGTCGGCGCGGCGGACCTGGCCCGCCAGGGCTGAAGCCCGCCCCGGCGGCGACCCGTACCGGCGGACTGCCCGCCGCGCCCTCTGGGGTGCGGCGGGCAGTCTCGTTATGTTGCCGTGTATGGAACTGGGACAGGAACGCGCCGAGCTGCCGAACTCCCGTACCGAAGGCGATGGTTCCGCCGTGGTCCGGGTGCTCTCCTACAACGTCCGTTCGCTGCGCGACGACGAGGACGCGCTGGCGCGCGTCATCCGCGCGTGCGCACCGGACCTGGTCTGCGTCCAGGAGGCGCCGCGGTTCTTCCGGTGGCGCAAGCACGCGGCGCGGCTGGCCTCGAAGTGCGACCTGGTCGTCCTGTCGGGCGGCGCGACGGCCGCGGGCCCGCTGCTGCTGTGTTCCCTACGGGCCTTCGTGGAGCGGACGGAGGACGTCCTGCTGCCCCTGACGCCGGGCCGCCACCGGCGGGGCTTCGCCACGGCGGTCGTCCGGCTGGGCGGGGTGCGGGTCGGGGTGCTGAGCGCCCACCTGTCACTGGACGGGCCCGAACGCCTCGCCCAGGCGGAACTGCTCCTGGAACGGCTCGCCGGCATGGACGTGCCGTACGCGATCGCCGCGGGCGACATCAACGAGGGCCCGTCGGGGCCCGCCTTCCGCCGGCTGGCGGGGGCCCTGCAGGACTGCCGGGCGGTGGCGCCGTGGGGCGGGGAGCACACGTGGGTGCGGTCGTCGCCGCCCCGGCGGATCGACGCGGTCTTCGCCAGCCCTGCCGTGGAAGTCCTCGCCTGCGGCGTTCCCGAGGGCCTTGCGGGAGTCAGCCCCGCGGACCTGACCCGCGCCACGGACCACCTCCCGGTCCTGGCCACCCTCCGGCTTCCGGCCTGACGCGCCGCGGGCGCGGCAAGGGCCCCTCGAGCCCCTCGCCGCGCCCGCGACGCGTCAGAACATCACACCACCGCACCCCGGCCGGGGTCGTCGTCGTCGTCCTCGCCCGTGGACATCCGCGCGACCAGCGTCGCGAAGCCGCCCAGGAAGCCGCCGACGCCCAGCGTCGTCAGCCACCACGTCATCTCCCACTGCAGCAGCACCGCCAGGAGCAGCAGGACCGGTCCGCCCACCACCGCCAGCCAGGCGAACTTCGACGTGGCGTCGGCCTCCGGCAGCTCCGGCTCCGGGGGGACGAAGTGCCCCTCGTCCTTCGCGGCCTCGGGGGAGTCGTCCGGTTCGGCCAGGGAGTGGTCCCGGGGACCGGCTCCGCCCACGCCCGGAGCGAACACCACCGAGCTGCCCAGGGCCGCCGCCGACGGCGGCTCCGGGGAGGCCGGGCCCGCGGGGCCCGCCTGGTCGGGCGCCGGGGCCGGGCCGGCCGGTTTCACGTCCTCCTCCGGCAGGAGGAGGTTCTCGATCGGCCGGAACGGTCTCGCGCCCGGCGGGTCCGCGGGCTCCTGCCCGTAGCCGGCCACGATCGCCGCCCACGCCGCTTCCTCGTCCAGCGGGGGAACACCCCCGGCGGACTCCTCGTGCTCAGCCACCGCTGGCCGCCCCCTCCCTGCCCAAGCTCTCCGACAGCCGCCCGACGAACGCGTAGCTGTCCGCGAAGATCCGCTCCGCGTCATGGTCCAACGTCGCGACGTGGTAACTCTGTTCCAGCAGCGTCTCGGTGACGTCCGTGGAGGACACCCGCGCCAGGATCCGCGTCGAGTCCGTCGGCCGCACCACGTGGTCCTGCGGGCTGTGCAGCAGCAGCAGCGGCTGCGTCACCTGCGGCAGTTCGGTGTCCAGCATCCGCAGGAACGTGCGCAGCGAGTGCGCGGCCCGCGTCGGGACCCGGTCGTAGCCGACCTCGTCCGAGCCGGGCTTGGCGATGTCGCTCGCGATGCCCGGGGTCGACCGGATGAAGTGCTTGACCACCGGCAGGGCCACCGCCAGCGGGTCGTGGATCTTGTTGACCGGGTTGACGAGGACGATGCCGCTGATGCTGTCCCCGTGCTTCGCCGCCAGGCGCAGGGTCAGCGCGCCGCCCATCGACAGCCCGCAGACGAACACCTGGTCGCAGCTGTCGAGCAGCTCCCGCAGCGCGCGGTCCACCTCGGCGTACCAGTCCTGCCAGCCGGTGAGCTGCATGTCCTGCCAGCGCGTCCCGTGCCCGGGGAGCAGGGGGAGGGACACCGTCAGTCCGCGTGCGGCGAGGTACTCGGCCCAGGGGCGCATCGACTGGGGGGAACCGGTGAAGCCGTGGCAGAGGAGGACGCCGGCCTTTCCGCCCTCGTGGCGGAACGGCTCGGCTCCATGGAGGACGGGCACCAGGGTCTCCTTAGAGGGGGGCGTGGGGTGCGTAGCGCTGTGTGACTTCACCGTACGCGACGGGGATGACACCGACCAGGGTCGTCGGACGGCTCCGGGCACGACCAGGGGATAAGGTCTGTTCGACAGACACAGGAAGGCTTTCGAGTTGATCTACGGCGCAATGAAGTTCTCGATCGGCGGTTCCCTGAAGCTCGCCTTCAGGCCGTGGGTGGAGGGCCTCGAGAACATTCCCGCAGAGGGGCCGGCGATCCTCGCGAGCAACCACCTGTCCTTCTCCGACTCCTTCTTCCTCCCGGCCGTGCTGGACCGCAAGGTGACCTTCATCGCGAAGGCGGAGTACTTCACCTCCCCGGGCGTCAAGGGCAAGCTGACGGCCGCCTTCTTCAAGGGCGTCGGCCAGCTCCCGGTGGACCGTTCCGGTGCGCGCGGGGCCGGCGAGGCCGCGATCAAGAGCGGCATCGACGTCATCGAACGCGGAGAGCTGTTCGGTATTTACCCCGAAGGGACGCGTTCACCCGACGGCCGGCTGTACCGCGGCAAGCCCGGCGGTCTGGCCCGGGTGGCGCTGGCCACCGGAGCGCCCGTGATCCCCGTCGCGATGATCGACACGGAGAAGATCCAGCCGCCCGGCAAGGTGGTGCCCAAGCTGATGCGCCCGGGCATCCGGATCGGCAAGCCGCTGGACTTCAGCCGCTACCACGGCATGGAGGGGGACCGCTTCATCCTCCGCTCGGTGACCGACGAGGTCATGTACGAGATCATGAAGCTGTCCGGCCAGGAGTACGTCGACATCTACGCGACGGCCGCCAAGCGCCAGATCGCCGACGCGGAGAAGGCCGCCGCGAGGAACGAGAAGGCCGAGAGCGCCGAAAAGACCGAGCCCGGCGCCTCGGACACCGACAAGTAGCAGCACACGGGCGGGTCCGCCCGTACGGGGTGGGGGAGATGGCGAAGCGCGAGCGCGTCGTACGCATGTCGGTCGAGCAGCCGCTGTGGCGTGCCCTGACGGCCTACCGGCTGCTCACCATGGTCTACGCGGCCCTGCTGTTCGCCTCCGCCTACAAGAAGTTCGACCGCCCCTGGATCGCCGTCTCCTACCTGGCCCTCCTCGCGGGCTGGACCCTGTTCACGCTCCCCAAGGTGGCCAACGCCGCCAGTTGCACCAAGCGGTTCCTGGGCGCCGACCTCGCCGTCGCCTGCGTCGGGATCCTGCTCACCCCGCTCGCCGACAGCCACGAACGGGTCACCGGCGGCGGCCCCACGCTGCCCTCCATATGGACCGCGGGCGCGGTCCTCGCCTTCGCCCTCAAGGGCGGCTGGCGCTGGGCCTGTTTCGCCTCCAGCTTCGTCGCCGCCGCCAACCTCGTGCAGCGCGGCGAGCCCACCCGGGACACCCTGCACAACGTGCTCCTGGTGTGGGTGGCCTCCATCGCCATCGGCTACGTCGTCGAGGTGGCCCGGGCCAGTGAGGCCACGCTCGCCCGCGCCCTGGAGATCGAGGCCGCCACCCGCGAGCGCGAACGCCTCGCCCGCGACATCCACGACGGGGTCCTCCAGGTCCTCGCCATGGTCCAGCGGCGCGGCACCGAACTGGGCGGCGAGGCCGCCGAACTGGGCCGGATGGCGGGGGAGCAGGAGGTCGCGCTGCGCACCCTGGTCTCCAGCGGACTGGCGCGCCCCTCCCGGATCTCCCGCGACGAGGCGCTCGGCGCGATCGTGGCCGCCTTCGAGGTGGAGGAGCCCGGCGAGGACGAGGGCGACCTCGACCTGCGGACCCTCCTCGCCCCGCACGCGGGCTCACGGGTGAGCTTCGCCGAACCGGGCACCCCGGTGCCGTTGCCCGTGCCCGCGGCCCGTGAGCTGGCCGCGGCGGTCGGGGCGGCCCTCGACAACGTGCGCAAGCACGCGGGCGAGGGGGCCAGCGCCTGGATCCTGGTCGAGGACTGGGGCGACGAGGTGATCGTGACCGTCCGCGACGACGGTCCGGGCATCCCGGCCGGCCGGCTCGACCAGGCCGAGGGGGAGGGCCGGATGGGAGTGGCCCTGTCCATCCGGGGCCGCCTGCGCGACCTCGGCGGCAGCGCCGAGCTGGTGTCCGTCCCGGGGCAGGGCACCGAAGTGGAACTGAAAGTACCGAGGGGGAGCACCAAGTGAACGCGTCGAACGAGTCGACCGAGCCCAACGCGCCGACCGAGCCGAGCGGCCTCGGCGGCATCAAGGTCATGGTCGTGGACGACCATCCGATGTGGCGGGACGCGGTCGCCCGCGACCTGGCCGCCGCCGGCTTCGACCTGGTGGCCACCGCGGGCGACGGACCCGAGGCCGTGCGCAGGGCCCGCGCCGCCGCCCCGCACGTCCTGGTCCTCGACCTCAACCTCCCCGGCATGCCCGGCGTGCAGGTCTGCAAGGAACTGGTCGGCGCCAACCCGGCGCTGCGGGTCCTCGTGCTCTCCGCGAGCGGCGAGCACGCCGACGTCCTGGAAGCCGTGAAGTCCGGTGCGACCGGCTACCTGCTGAAGTCCGCCGGCGCCCAGGAGCTCATCGACGCCGTGCGCCGCACGGCGGCCGGCGACCCCGTCTTCACCCCGGGCCTGGCCGGCCTGGTCCTCGGCGAGTACCGCCGCCTCGCCACCGACCCGGCGCCCGCCGCCTCCGACGAGCCGAAGGCCCCGCAGCTCACCGACCGGGAGACCGAGGTGCTGCGACTGGTGGCCAAGGGGCTCTCGTACAAGCAGATCGCGGAACGCCTCGTCATCTCCCACCGCACCGTGCAGAACCACGTGCAGAACACCCTGGGCAAGCTCCAGCTGCACAACCGGGTGGAGCTCGTCCGGTACGCGATCGAGCGCGGCCTCGACGACGCCTAAGAGGTGTCTCGGGGACGTCCGCACGCCCGGGCGGCCCCTCGTACGAGTGAACGGGCGGATGCAACGCCCCGCAATTCCCCCGGAATTGACCCTTCCCGGCATCTTGCTGTGACCTGAGTCACCACTAGCGTGACCGTCATGCGGGCCCCGCGCCCTCAGCGGGCCCTGTGGCGAAGGGAAGATTCCATGAAGGCCATGAAGGTCGGAGTGCTGACGGGCGGCGGCGACTGCCCCGGGCTCAACGCGGTGATCCGCAGTGTCGTGCGCAAGGGCGTCCAGGAGTACGCCTACGAGTTCATCGGGTTCAAGGACGGCTGGCGCGGCGCGGTCGAAGGCCGCACCGTCCCGCTCGACATCCCCGCCGTGCGCGGGATCCTGCCGCGCGGCGGGACCATCCTCGGCTCCTCGCGCACCAACCCGTTCAAGCTGGACGACGGCGTCCGCCGGATCAAGGAGAACCTCGCCAAGTACGAGGTCGACGCCCTCGTCGCGATCGGCGGCGAGGACACCCTGGGTGTGGCCGCGAAGCTCTACGAGGAGTACGGCATCCCGTGCGTGGGGGTGCCCAAGACCATCGACAACGACCTCTCGGCCACCGACTACACCTTCGGCTTCGACACCGCCGTCGGTATCGCGACGGAGGCCATCGACCGGCTGCACACCACCGCCGAGTCCCACATGCGGGTGCTGGTCGTCGAGGTGATGGGCCGGCACGCCGGCTGGATCGCCCTGCACTCGGGGCTCGCGGGCGGCGCCAACGTCATCCTCATCCCCGAGCAGCGCTTCGACGTGGACCAGGTCTGCGCCTGGGTGAGCTCCCGGTTCAAGGCGAGCTACGCGCCGATCGTGTGCGTCGCCGAGGGCGCCATGCCCAAGGACGGGGACATGGTGCTGAAGGACGCGACGAAGGACTCCTTCGGGCACGTGCGGCTGTCCGGCGTGGGCGAGTGGCTGGCCAAGGAGATCGAGGCGCGGACCGGCAAGGAGGCCCGTACGACCGTACTCGGGCACATCCAGCGGGGCGGCACCCCCAGCGCGTTCGACCGGTGGCTGGCCACCCGCTTCGGGCTGCACGCGATCGACGCGGTGCGCGACGGGGACTTCGGGAAGATGGTCGCGCTGAAGGGGACGGACATCGTGCGGGTGCCGATCGCCGAGGCGACGGCGAAGCTGAAGACGGTGGACCCGGCGCTGTACCGGGAGGCCGGAGTGTTCTTCGGCTGAGCCGGCCGAGTCGGCTGAGCCGCCAGGGCGGGCACGGGGCATGGGTCGTAAGGTGACAAACGACCCATGGTCCGATTCTTTGGCGCAGTACGGGAGCGAACGTGGAAATCCTGGCATTCGGGGTGACGGCGGACGAGAAGCCGCTCATCGAGAAGGCTTTCGCGGGCCTGCACGAGGTGCGCTGCCTGGACGTCTTCCTCAGTGAGGACACCGCGCCCATCGCGGCCGGGTACGAGATCGTCTCGTCGAGCGTCAACGCGGACCTGAACGGCCGCGTGCTGCGCACCCTGGCCGCGGGCGGGACGAAGATGATCGCCCAGCGCTCCACCGGCTTCAACAACATCGACCTGGAGGTCGCGCGGCAGCTCGGCCTGACGGTCAGCCGGGTCTCGTACTACTCCCCGTACTCGGTGGCCGAGTTCGCGTGGACCCTGGCCATGGCGGTGAACCGGCGGATCGTCCGGGCCTCGAACCGCACGCGGGACTTCGACTTCCGGCTGAACGGCCTGATGGGCCGCGACATGCGCGGCCGCACGGTGGGGGTGCTCGGCACCGGCAAGATCGGGGAGGCGTTCACCCGGATCGCCCACGGGTTCGGGATGAACCTGCTGGGCTGGGACGTGGCGCAGAACCCGGCGTGCGTGGAGCTGGGCATGAAGTACGTGGACAAGGACACGCTGTTCGCCTCCTCGGACCTGATCAGCCTGCACGTGCCGCTGCTGGAGTCCACGCACCACATCATCGGCGCCGAGGCGCTGAAGGCGATGAAGGACGACGCCATCCTGGTGAACTCCAGCCGCGGCGGCCTGATCGACACGGAAGCGCTGGTCACGGAGTTGCGGTCCGGACGCTTCGCGGGGGTCGGCCTGGACGTGTACGAGGCGGAGGCCGGGCTCTTCTTCCTGGACAAGTCCCTGGTGGTCGTCGAGGACGACACCCTGGCGCGGCTGATCACCTTCCCGAACGTGGTCGTCACCTCCCACCAGGCGTACTACACCCACGACGCGGTGGGCCAGATCATCGACACCACGGTCGCCAACGTCGCGGACTACGTGGCGGGCCGCCGCTCGGAGAACACGCTCGTACCGTCCTGACGGACTCCGGCGGGTCCGGTCGGGTCGGGTCCGGCCCCGTTCGGCCCTGCGGGTGGGGGACGGCTCCGCGTGGCGGTCCCCCACCCGCCCGGGCGGGCTACGCCCGTGCGGCCGCGCGGACCCCGGCGATCAGATCGCGGACCAGGTCCGCGCCCCGCAGGGTCAGGACCGACTCCGGGTGGAACTGGACCCCCGCGAAGCCGCCGGAGGCGGAGCGCAGGGCGTGCACCTCTCCCGTGACGGGGTCACGGGAGACCTCGATGCCCCGCAGGGCCAGGGACCGCTCCCGCTGCGCCGAGCAGTGCGCCGCGTAGGTGTTGTAGAAGCCGACGACCTCCTCCGCCCCGAACAGCGGGATCCGCGTCTGCGCCCCCTGCGCCGGCTCCGCCTTGCGCACCAGCGGAAGCCCCAGCTCGGCGGCGAGCAGCTGGTGGCTGAGGCAGACCCCGAGCAGCCCGCCCCGGTGCGAGGCCAGCAGCTCCGCCGTCAGCTCGCGCATCGCGCGGATCTTCGGGTCGCCGAAGTCCGCCGGGTCGCCCGGGCCGGGGCCCAGCACGATCGGCCCGTCCCAGGCCAGGGCGGCGGCCCGCAGCCCGGGGTCGTCGTAGCGGCGTACGGTCACCTCCAGCCCGGTCACCCGCAGGACGTGGCGCAGCATCGAGGTGAAGGTGTCCTCCCCGTCCACCACCAGCGCGTGGCCCGTCACCGGTGCCGGCCGCTCCTGCATCCGCAGCCAGAACGGCGCCAGGTCCTCGCGGCGCGCCGCCAGGGCCGCCTGGACCCGGGGGTCGTCGGCCAGCCGCGGACCGGAGGAGGAGGGCGGCGCCGCCGCCGGACGCACGCCCAGCGCCGCCAGCACCCCGGCCGCCTTCGCGTGCGTCTCCGCGACCTCGCCCGCCGGATCGGAGTGCCGTACGAGGGTGGCCCCGACGGGCACCCGCAGCGTGCCGTCCGGGGCGATGTCCGCCGTCCGGATGAGGATGGGGGAGTCGAGGGTCTGGGCGCCCGAGGCGTCGAGGCCCAGCAGGGCCAGCGCGCCCGCGTAGTAGCCGCGGCCCACCCCGTCCTGCCCGAGGGGCTCGTACCGCTCGATGACCCGGCAGGCGTTCTGCACCGGCGATCCGGTCACGGTCGCCGCGAACATCGTCTCCTTCAGCACCTCGCGCACGTCCAGCGAGGAGCGGCCGCGCAGCTCGTACTCGGTGTGCGCGAGGTGCGCCATCTCCTTGAGGCGGGGGCCGACGACGACCCCGCCCATGTCCCCGACCGTGCACATCATCTTCAGTTCCTCGTCCACCACCATGGACAGCTCCTCGGTCTCCTTGCGGTCGCCGAGGAAGGCGAGGAGGGAGTCGGCCGTCGGCCCCCCGGCCGGGTGGCGGTACGTACCGCTGATCGGGTTCATCACGACCGTGCCCCCGGTCATCCGTACGTGTACCTCGGGGCTGGCCCCGACGAGGGTGCGCTCCCCGGTGTGGACCACGTACGTCCAGTACGCGCCCCGCTCGCCCTCCAGCAGCCGGCGGAACAGCGCGAGGGCGTCGGCGCGGCCGAAGCCCTCGATCCGGCCCCGGTAGGTGCGCCGGATGACGAAGTTCGCGCCCTCGCCCCGGCCGATCTCGTCCTCGATGACCCGCCGGACGGTGTCCGCGTACTCCTCGTCGGGGACGTCGAAGCCGCCGTCGTCGACCCGCACCCCGTGGTCCGGCAGCGCGGCCAGCGCCTCGGCGAGCGGGATCTCGTAGGTCTCCTCGGCGACCAGGACGCTCAGCGGCGTGCCGTCGTCGCGTACGTCGAACCCGCGCTCCCGGATCTGGCGGAACGGGACGAGCGCCAGGGCGGGGCGCTCGCCGACGGGCAGGTCGGCCAGCCGCGCGGCCTCGTGGACCGGGCCGATCAGCAGTTCCACAGTGTCGTGATCGCGGCCCGGCGTGCGGCGGCGCAGCAGCGCGAAGGGCGGGCAGGCGTCGTCGAGCAGGCGGTTCAGGAGCGGGTGCGGGTGCGAATGCGGATGCGCGTGCATGGAGTGGGCGTCCTATCCGGTTGCGGAGGGTGGGACGGCCCGGGTTTCCAGCGACTGTGTGTCTCACGGAATGCGGAAGGCCGCCCCTCGGGGCGGCCTTCGTATCGCTCGTGTCTTCAGGTACGCGCGAGAAGTGGGCCGCCGGGAGCGGGCCACCACCAGTTCTGGTTCGAGTGCGCGTACATGCTCCGAACCCTAGCCCACACGTCGGGCGGTGGGAGGTAAACGGGTGAGTAACACAGTGAGAGACATCCGTCTCACGTAGTGGTCCTCGACCGGAAGGCGGGGTGTGACGCCGTAATGTGTGTGGGGTGACCGTGAACGCTGAAACCCAAGCCCCCGCCTCCAAGGCGACCTGGCGAGACCTTCCCGCGGCGCAGCAGCCTTCGTACCCCGATGCCGAGGCCCTGCGCGCTGTCGTCGCGGACCTCGAGTCGTATCCTCCCCTCGTTTTCGCGGGCGAATGCGACCAGCTGCGCGCCCGTCTGGGAGCCGTCGCCAAGGGCGAGGCGTTCCTGCTGCAGGGTGGCGACTGCGCCGAGGCCTTCGATGCCGTCTCCGCCGACCACATCCGCGCCAAGCTGAAGACGCTGCTCCAGATGAGCGCCGTCCTGACCTACGCGGCCTCCGTGCCCGTCGTCAAGGTCGGCCGCATCGCCGGCCAGTACTCCAAGCCGCGCTCCAAGGACACCGAGACCCGCGACGGCATCACCCTGCCGACCTACCGCGGCGACTCCGTGAACGGCTTCGCCTTCACGGAGGAGTCCCGCGTCCCGGACCCCGAGCGCCTCAAGCGCATGTACCACGCGTCGGCCTCCACGCTGAACCTGGTGCGCGCCTTCACCACCGGTGGTTACGCCGACCTGCGCCAGGTGCACGCCTGGAACCAGGACTTCGTGAAGAACTCCCCGTCCGGGCAGCGCTACGAGCAGCTCGCGCGGGAGATCGACAACGCCCTGAACTTCATGAAGGCCTGCGGCACCGACCCGGCGGAGTTCAAGGCCGTCGAGTTCTACGCCTCCCACGAGGCGCTGCTCCTCGACTACGAGGGCGCCCTCACCCGTACGGACTCGCGCACCGGCCGGCTGTACGACACCTCGGGCCACATGGTCTGGATCGGTGAGCGCACCCGCCAGCTCGACCACGCGCACATCGAGTTCTGCTCGCAGATCGCCAACCCGATCGGCATCAAGCTCGGCCCCACCACCACGGTGGACGAGGCGCTCACCTACATCGACCGCCTCGACCCCGAGCGCGAGCCGGGCCGGCTGACCTTCGTCGTCCGCATGGGCGCCGACAAGGTCCGCGACAAGCTCCCCGAGCTCGTCGAGAAGGTCACCGCCTCCGGCGCGACCGTCGGCTGGGTCACCGACCCGATGCACGGCAACACCTTCGAGGCGGCCTCCGGCCACAAGACGCGCCGTTTCGACGACGTGCTCGACGAGGTCAAGGGCTTCTTCGAGGTCCACAAGGGCCTCGGCACCCACCCGGGCGGCATCCACGTCGAGCTCACCGGTGACGACGTCACCGAGTGCGTGGGCGGCGGCGACGAGATCTTCGTCGACGACCTGCACCAGCGCTACGAGACGGCCTGCGACCCGCGCCTGAACCGCAGCCAGTCCCTGGACCTGGCGTTCCTCGTCGCCGAGATGTACCGCGACCAGTAGGCGCCCGAGCGCAGTGTGAGCACTCCATGACGATGGGGCGCGGATCGAATGTGATCCGCGCCCCATCGGCGTATCCGGGTCTTTTAGGGAACCCTAAGTTTGGGTAGGGTTAGGTAAGCCTCACCGAATACGGGATGGCTGGCCGAACCGTTCCTGTCAGGGAGGTGAACCGCGTGTACGTCTGCTCTTGTTTCGGGATCACCGACAAGCAGGTCAAGGACCACGCGGAGGCCGGAGCCTGCACCCCCCGCCAGATCGCCTCGGCCACGAAGGCCGGCACCGACTGCGGTTCCTGCGTGCGGACCATCCAGGGCCTCCTCGGCCGCGGGGCCTGCCCGCGCCGCGAACTGCTGGAGAAGGGCGCCGCCGCCGCCGTGCTCGCCGCGGACCCGCTGGTACCGGCGGGCACGGAGCTCGCCGAAGCCGCGTAGGAGCCCCGGAAACCGGTACTAGCTCGGCTGCTCGATGAGCTGCGCGATGTAGAGCGCCTCGCCGATGGACTCGATGAGCTCCAGCTGGGTGTCGAGGTAGTCGATGTGGTGCTCCTCGTCCTCCAGGATCTCCTCGAACAGCCGCGCCGAGGTGACGTCGCCCTTGCCGCGCATGACCTCGATGCCGCGCTTGAGGCGGTCGATCGCCTCGACCTCGACCTGCCGGTCCGCCTGGAACATCTCCGTCAGCGTCTGGCCCACGCGGACGTGGAAGAGGCGCTGGTAGTTCGGCAGACCGTCGAGCATCAGGATGCGTTCGGTGATCTTGTCCGCGTGCTTCATCTCATCGATGGACTCTTCACGCGTGTACTTGGCGAGCTTCGTCCAGCCCTTGTTGTCCTGGATCCGGTAGTGGAGCCAGTACTGGTTGATGGCCGTAAGTTCGCCGGTCAGCTGCTCGTTGAGAAACTCAAGGACCTCGGGGTCGCCCTGCATCGCAGAGGCTCCTTCCAAGCAATGTCAGCAATGTGACGGGGCAGGTGCGCGCATCCTTGCACCGCCGCAGGAGGCCGTCCAGTAAGTGCCTCCTTAGTGGGAGTTACCGTGACTTGCCCGAATCCGGTCGAAGCTGGTCACGACCACCCCGCCAAGTCTGTCACCATGGAGACATGGGTCAGCCGGAAAGCCGGGAATCTCCGGGATCAGAGCAACTGGAGCTTCCCCCGGGGCAGAGGTTGCAGCGAGGCTGGCCGGTCACCCACTACGGACCGGTACCCAAGTTCAAGCCCGAGCGCTGGGAGTTCCGCGTCTTCGGCGCCACGGCCGACGGTGAGAAGCACTGCTGGAACCACGAGGAGTTCGCGGCCCTGCCGTTCGAGTCCGTCGAGGCCGACCTGCACTGCGTGACGAAGTTCAGCATGACCGGTGCCGAATGGGGCGGCGTCCTCGCCCGCACGGTCCTCGACCTCGCTCCGCCGTCCCCGCAGGTCACGCACGTGATGGTGTGGGCCGAGTACGGCTTCAGCTCCAACCTGCGCCTCGCGGACTTCGCCTCCGAGCGGACCGTCTTCGCCACCCATCAGGGCGGTGAACTGCTCACCGCGGAGCACGGTTTCCCGCTCCGGCTGGTCGTGCCGCACCTCTACGCGTGGAAGGGCCCCAAGTGGGTCCGCGGCGTCGAGTACATGACCGCCGACCGCCGCGGCTTCTGGGAGGAGCGCGGCTACCACAACATCGGCGACCCCTGGCGCGAGCAGCGCTACTCGTACCAGGAGGAGCCGGGGGACGGCCCCGAGCTGTAGCTCATCGGTTCGGTGGCTCAGTGGTGGTACTGGTGGACGACCGCGTGACCCTTTCCGCGGCCGATCATCCACTTGTTGACCGGCGTCGTGACGACGAAGGCCACCGCGAGCGCGATCCCGAGCGCCGCCCAGAAGAGCCCGTCCGACAGCATCGCGTCCATGGCTCCGGGCCAGAGCAGGATCACCCCGTTGTCGATCAGCTCCATGACGGCGATCGACAGGGTGTCCGCCGCCAACGCCACCCGGATGGCCGTACGGAAGTCCAGGCCCGCGGCGAGGATCCCGCGCAGGGTGAGCGCGTAGCCGAAGAAGAACGCCAGGACGATCGCGAGGACCATCGTCGGAGCGTTCCCCCAGCCGAGGGCGGTGCCGATGACCATGCCGAGCACCTCGCCGATGGCGCACCCGGTGAGGCAGTGGAGCGTGGCCTGCGCGGCGGCGGCCCAGGTGACCTTCCCGCCGCCGGAGGTGTGGGCGTGGGCGTGAGCATGGCCGTGCTCGTGCTCGTGCTCGTGGGTGTGGCCGTGATGTTCGCCCTGTGCATGGTGCTCGTGCTGCTCGTGCTGCCCCTGCTGCTCGTGCGCGTGTTCCATGACAACCCCCTGGCGAGGAACGCCGGATAGCGGCTCTGTCGGTCGATATGACAGAACCGTATACCCCCCTGGGGTATTCCTCAACAGATCAGTGGAGCCCGCGCAGCTCCTTCAGCAGCGCCACGTCCGCCGCGTGCCCCTCCTTGCCGCCGGGCGTCTCGATGATCAGCGGTACGCCCTCCATCGCCGGGTGCGTGAACAGCTCGGCGAAGGCCTCCCGGCCGATGTGGCCCTGCCCGATCTGCGCGTGGCGGTCCTTGTGGGCGCCCACGGCCTCCTTGGAGTCGTTGGCGTGCACCAGCTTCAGCCGGCCCTCGCCCACCGTGTCCACGAGCAGGTCCAGCGTCCGCTTCGTCCCGCCCGGCTCCGCCAGATCGTGCCCGGCCGCGAAGATGTGGCAGGTGTCGAGGCAGATCCCGAGCATCGGATGACGGTCGAGGGCGTCGAAGTACGGGCCGAACTCCTCGGCGGTCGAGCACAGCGAGGAACCCTGGCCGGCCGTGGACTCCAGCAGCAGGAAGGGGTCGTCCTCGTGCGTCAGCTCGTCCAGCAGCGGCAGCATGTGTTCCCTGACCTGCGCGTACGCCGCTTCGCGCGGCCGGCCCCCGGTCGCCGAGCCCGTGTGCACGACCACCCCGAGCGCGCCGATCGCCCGGGCCCGGCGCAGCGAGTGCCGCAGGGATTCCACGGACTTCTCGACGGTGGCCTCGGTGTGCGAGCCGAAGTTGATCAGGTACGGCGCGTGGACGTACGCCGGGATGCCCTCGGCCGCGCAGGCCGCGCGGAACAGCTCGTCCTGGGCCGGATTGCCGACCGGGGTGGCCCAGCCGCGCGGATTGGCGACGAAGACCTGCACGGCCTCGGCGCCCATCTCGCGGGCGTACGCAAGCCCGACCGAGGCCAGCCCGCCCGCGACGGGCACGTGCCCGCCGACCGGATTGCGGCCCGTTGAATTGTTGTTCATGGCGTGCTGTTACAGCCCCTTGGTCCTGATGGTGATCGTGCTGCCCTCGGCGGCGTTCTGGCCCGCGGGGACCGACTGGGAGTCGACGGTGTTGCTGAAGGAGAGGAAGGGCTTGTCGACCTTGACCTTGAAGCCCAGCCCCTCCAGGGTCGCGCGGGCCGCGTCGGCCTCCTGGCCGGTGACGTCCGGAACCGGGATCTGGCGGGGGCCCTTGGACAGGGTGAGGGTGACCGTGTCGCCGGCGGCGGCCTGGCTGCCGGCGCCGATCGACTGGTTGGCGACCGTACCGGCGGGGGAGGGGGAGTTGACCTCCTCCGGGGCCGTCTCCACCTTCAGGCCGAGGCCCTCCAGGGTGGAACGGGCCTGGTCGAGGGAGACGCCCGTGACGCGCGGGACCGGCACCGGGCGGCCCTTGCTGACCACCATCGCGACCAGGGTGTCCAGGGACCGCTTCTGCCCGCCCGCCGGGTCCGTGCCGATCACCGAGCCCTGCGCGACGTCCTCGCTGAACGCCTGCGTGACGGCCCCCGGCGTCAGACCGACCGAGGTCAGCTCCTCCTTCGCGGCCGCCACGGGCTTGCCCTTCAGGTCCGGGACCACGACGACCTCGGGCCCGCGCGAGATGGTGAGCGTCACGGCGCCGTTGCCGCGGATGCGCTTGCCGCCGGCCGGGTCGGTGTTCATCACGGTGCCCTTGTCGAAGGCCGCGCTGAACTTCCGGTCGATCCCCTTCACCCCGAGCCCGGCCGCCGACAGCCGGGACTTGGCCTCCGCCTCGGTCTTCCCGAGCAGGTTCGGGACCTTCGTGAACTGGCCGGAGCTGATGTACCAGACCCCCGTACCGAGGCCGAGGAAGAGCAGGACACCGAGCACCACGAGCAGCGGCCCGGGGCGCCGGATCCGCGGCCCGGCCGGCGCCGGGGGCAGCGGCGGAGCCGCGAGCCGGGAGGTGTGGGAGACGGGCTCGGCGTGCGAGGCGTGCGGGACGTTGTCGGCCCGCACGGTCACCGGGCGGGGGATCACGCTCGTGCGGTCCTCCGCGGCGGTCCGCTCCGCGGCCCGGGCCTGCGGCGGCACGGCGTCCAGCTCCGAGTCCGCGAGCTGGGCGCGGGCCTCCATGGCCAGCCCGAGGAGCGCGACCGCGTCGTAGGGACGCAGATCGGGGTTGCGCGCGGTGGCCTGGGCGACGAGCTCGTCGAGCGCGGTGGGCAGCCCGGGGACGGCGGCCGACGGCGGCGGGACGTCCTCGTTGAGGTGCTGGTAGAGCACCTGGGCGGGGTTGGTGCCGGTGTGCGGCTTGGAGCCGGTGAGCATCTCGTAGAGCACGACCCCGCAGGCGTAGACGTCCACGCGGGTGTCGGTGACGCCGTTCTCGATCTGCTCGGGGGCGAGGTAGGAGACGGTGCCGAGGACGGACCCGGTGGTGTTGGTCACGGAGTCCACGGACCGCACCAGCCCGAAGTCGGCCACCTTGACCCGGCCGTCGTCACCGATCAGCACGTTCTCGGGCTTCATGTCCCGGTGCACGAACCCGGCGCGGTGCGCGGCGCCGAGGGCGGCGAGCACCGGTTCGAGGATGTCGAGGGCCGCGCGGGGCTGGAGCGCGCCGCGCTCCCGGAGCACGTCGCGCAGGGTGCAGCCGGACACGTACTCCATGGCGAGGTACGTGTACGGGCCGTGCGTGCCCTGGTCGAAGACGGCCACGACGTTGGGGTGCGCCAGACGGGCCACGGACTTCGCCTCGCGGATGAACCGGTCGACGAAGCCGGGGTCGGCGGCGAGCGCCGGGTGCATCACCTTCAGCGCGAGGACCCGGTCCAGCCGGGTGTCGACGGCCCGGTAGACCGTGGCCATGCCGCCGGCCGCGATACGGGCGTCCACGCGGTAGCGGCCGTCGAGCGTCTGCCCGACGAGGGGGTCATCCAGGGTCGTGTCCACCCGGAGATTCTACGAGGGCCGGTCCGGCCCCCGCCCCGGGCCCGGACGGTTGCAGCGCACCTGTGACGTGGGGCGGTACGGGTTCCCGCGCGCGGGGGTGAGGGCTCCGCGCGCGCGGGAACCCGTACCGGCCCCTCAGAACGCCGGGCGTTCCGGGTCCAGGGCGGCTCGGCCCTCCACCGGGGAGGAGGCCTCCGCGAAGCGGCGTTGGGGGATGCGGCCCGCGCGGTGGGCCAGGCGGCCCGCCGCGACCGCGTCCCGCATGGCCGCGGCCATCAGGACGGGGAGCTGCGCCCGGGTCACCGCCGAGGCGAGCATGACCGCCGCGCAGCCCAGTTCCATGGCCAGGGCCACGTCCGAGGCCGTGCCGGCGCCCGCGTCCAGGATGACCGGGACCCCGGCCCGCTCGGTGATCAGCTCGAAGTTGTGCGGGTTGCGGATGCCCATGCCGGAGCCGATCGGGGAGCCGAGCGGCATGATCGCGGCGCAGCCCACGTCCTCCAGTTTGCGGGCGAGGACCGGGTCGTCGTTCGTGTAGGGCAGGACCGTGAAGCCCTCGTCGACCAGGGTCTCCGCCGCGTCGAGCAGCTCGATCCCGTCCGGGAGGAGGGTGCGTTCGTCCGCGACGACCTCCAGTTTGATCCAGTCCGTGCCGAGGGCCTCCCGGGCGAGGCGCGCCGTCAGGACGGCCTCGCCCGCCGTGAAGCAGCCCGCCGTGTTGGGGAGGACCGCGATGCCGAGGCGGTTCAGTACGGACAGGACCGAGCCCTGCACCGTCGGGTCGAGGCGCCGCATCGCGACGGTGGTGAGTTCGGTGCCGGAGGCGACCAGCGCCCGTTCCAGGATGTCCAGGCTCGGCGCCCCGCCGGTGCCCATGATCAGGCGTGAGGAGAAGGTCCGGCCGGCGAGGGTGAAGACGTCGTCCGCCATGGTGCTCAGCCTCCCTGGACCGCGGTGAGGACCTCGACGCGGTCGCCGTCGGTCACGGAGGTGTAGGGCCACTGGCCGCGCGGCACCACGGTCTCGTTGAGGGCGGCCGCGACCCCCTTGGTGGCCTCGGTGAGGGTGGCGACCACGGTGGCGAGCATGGTCCCGTCCGCGATCTCGCGCGGCTCGCCGTTGACGGAAATGGTCATGCGAACGACTCCTGTCGCGTGAGGGCCGGTGCGAGGGCGAAGCGGCGCGGGGTGAAGGGGCGGGCGATTTCCGGCAGTTCGCCGGTGGTCAGCAGGTCCGCCATGACGTCCCCGGTGAGCGGGGTGAGCAGGACGCCGTTGCGGTAGTGCCCGGTGGCCAGGTGCAGGCCGGGGAGTTCGGTGGGGCCGAGGAGGGGGGCGTTGTCGGGCGATCCGGGCCGCAGCCCGGCCCGGGTCTCCACCAGGGGGAGTTCGGTGATCCCGGGGACCAGTTCGTGGGCGTCGCGCAGGAGTTCGTAGACCCCGCCCGCGGTGACGGTGGTGTCCCAGCCGAGTTCCTCGCTGGTGGCGCCGACGACGAGTTCGCCGTTCTCACGGGGGACCAGGTAGACGTGGCTGCCGCGCACCACGGCCCGTACGGTCCGGGACAGGAACGGGGCGTACGAGGGCGGCACCGCGAGGCGCAGCACCTGGCCCTTGACCGGGCGTACGGGGGCCACGGCCTCGGGCGGTACGCCGTCCAGCCGGCCGCTGAGCGAGCCCGCGGCCAGGACCACCTGGTCGGCGCGCAGCTCCGTACCGTCCGCGTCGTCGAGGACCGCGCCGCAGGCCCGGTCGGCGGTGGTCAGCAGCCGGGCCGCCCCGGCGCGGTGCAGGGTGACCCCGGCCCTTTCGCAGGCGGCCAGCAGGGCGGCCGCGAGGCGGCGGGGATCGACCTGGTGGTCGCCGTCCACGCGCAGGCCGCCGCGCACGCCGGGGGCCAGCATCGGTTCCAGGCGGCGGCACTCGCGGCCGGTCAGCCAGTCGGACTCCAGGCCGCAGCGGCGCTGGAGGGCGTGCAGTTCGCGCAGGTGCAGCCGGTCGTCGGCGTCGAGGGCGACGGCGAGGGTGCCGCAGGCCCGGTAGCCGATGTCCATGCCGCCGCTGGCTTCGGCGAGCTCGGCGGCGAATGCGGGGTAGCGGGCGGCGGAGGCGAGGTTGAGCCCGAGGAGGGTCTCCTCGCCGTAGTGCAGCTCGGTGACGGCGGCCAGCATGCCGGCCGCGACCTGGGCGGCGCCGCCGCCGGGGGCCGGGTCGGCCAGCGCGGTGCGCAGCCCGCGCCGGGCCGCCCGCCAGGCGGTGACCAGGCCGATGATGCCGCCCCCGATGACGAGGACGTCGTGGCCGGTGCTCCGGCCGTTCCTGGATGAATGCATGGGCGTCCAGCCCCTCCCTTCGCCGGCATGACCCGGATCAGGTTCGTACGGTCGGAGGCCGGCCAGCCTCCCTCTCAGCCCGGTGCGCCCGGACTCCCGCGATAGGTTCCGTGCCAGAGTAACGGTGAGGCCGACGGGCGGTAAGGCTGCCTCCCCGGCGGCGGTGCCCGTCCGGATCCCGGAACGTGCCTGCCCGGATCCCGGCAGGTCGCCATCCCGCTATTCCTGACGGACCGTCAGTTGATTAGGCTGGGCCGGGTGAGCGAGCAGACGCAAGAGCAGAAGCGGCAGGCCCGGGACGCGGGGCGCGGCGTGGTGGTCGTCGGCGCCGGGATGGCCGGGGTCCAGACCGCGGTCGCCCTGCGGGAACAGGGCTGGACCGGCCCCGTCACCCTGCTGGGAGCCGAACCCCACCAGCCCTACGACCGGCCCCCGCTGTCCAAGGCGGTGCTCCTCGGCAAGGCGGAGGACTCGGCCTTCGACGTCGACTTCGAGGAGCTCGGCATCGAGCTCCGCCTGGGGGTCGAGGTCACCGGGCTGCGGGCCGCCGACCGGGAGGTCGACACCGAGGCCGGCCCGGTCCCGTACGAGGTCCTCGTGCTGGCGACCGGCGCCCTGCCGCTGACCCTGCCCGGCGCGGAGGGCGTCCCCGGGGTGCACCTGCTGCGCACCCTGGACGACGCGGCCCGGCTGCGGCCCGTCCTGGCGGACGGCACGCCGGTCGTGGTGGTCGGCGCCGGCTGGATCGGCGCGGAGTTCGCCACCGCGGCCCGCGAGGCGGGCTGCGCGGTGACCGTGGTCGAGGCGGCCGACCGGGTCCTGGCGGGCGCGCTGCCGGCGGAGGTCGCCGAGCCGATGGGGCGCTGGTACGCCCAGGCGGGCGCCGAGCTGCTGACCGGCGCGCGGGTGGCCTCCGTGGAGCCGGGCCGGGTCCTGCTGGCCGACGGCCGGGAGCTGCCGGCCGGTGCGGTGGTGGTGGGCATCGGCGCCCGGCCGGCCACCGGATGGCTGGCCGGGTCCGGCGTGGAACTCGGTGCCGACGGGGCGGTGGCCGCCGACGCGTGGCTGCGCACCTCGGTGCCCGGGGTGTACGCGGTGGGGGACTGCGCCTCCTTCCCCTCGGGGCGCTACGGGGCCCGGCTGCTGGTGCACCACTGGGACAACGCGCTCCAGGGGCCCCGGGTGGTGGCGGCGGACATCCTGGCCGGGGGCTCGGGGGGCCAGGTCTACGACCCGGTCCCGTACTTCTGGTCGGAGCAGTTCGGCCGCTTCGTGCAGTACGCGGGCCACCACGGCTCCGCGGACGCGCTGGTGTGGCGCGGCGACCCGGCGGACGCCACCTGGTCGGTGTGCTGGCTGCGGGACGGCCGGCTGGCCGCGGTCCTCGCGGTGGGGCGGCCGCGCGACCTGGCGCAGGGGCGCCGCCTGATCGAATCGGGCGCGCGGGTGGACCGGGCGAAGCTGGCCGACCCGGCGACGGCCCTGAAGTCGACGCTCCTCCCCTGACCCGGCGGGCCCGTCGGCGTTCTGATTCCGGGGTGCTCCGGGCCCGCCCGGACCCGTTTTCGGCCCCGTCCGGCGGGGCCCCGGGCCCCGGACGGGGCCGCTCGGGTACCGGCGGCGAGTCCGAGATGGCAGGCTTGTGCTCGTGACCGAGATTGACGCAAAGATCGATGCCCTTGTTCCCGCCTGGCTGTACCTCCCCGACATCGCGGAGATGCTCGACATCGAAGTGACCAAGGTTCGCCAGCTGGTCAAGGAGGGTCAGCTGCTCGCGGTGCGCCGCGGCGAGAACCGCTCCCTCCAGGTCCCCGCCGCCTTCATCGACGGAGACAAGATCGTCAAGGGGCTGGTCGGCCTGCTGACCGTCCTGCGCGACGACCGCTTCACCGACGCCGAGATCCTGGAGTGGCTCTTCACCGCCGACGACACCCTGCCCGGCACCCCCGTGCAGGCGCTGAGCGAGAATCGCGGCACGGAGGTGAAGCGCCGCGCTCAGGCGCTCGCCATCTGACCCGACTCCACCTCGAGCGTCGCGGTGGGCGGGCCCCGGTCCGGGGTTCGCCCACCGCGTACGTCCGTACTGACACGAACGACTCATCACCCGGGGGTACCCATGTCCGCCATCGCCGCCCAGCTGTCCGATGCCCGGCTCTACCTGTGCACGGACGCCCGCAAGCGGCAGGGCGACCTCCCCGGATTCCTGGACGCGGTCCTCGCCGGCGGCGTGGACATCGTCCAGCTCCGCGACAAGGGCATGGAGGCGGGCGAGGAGCTGGAGCACCTCCAGGTCTTCGCCGAAGCGGCCCGCCGCCACGGCAAGCTGCTCGCCGTCAACGACCGGGCCGACGTCGCGCACGCCATCGGCTCGGACGTGCTGCACCTCGGGCAGGGCGACATCCCCGTGCCCGCCGCCCGCGCCATCCTGGGGCAGGACGTCCTGATCGGCCGCTCCTGCCACTCCGAGGCGGAGGTCGACGCTGCTGCCGCCGAGCCCGGCGTGGACTACTTCTGCACCGGCCCCTGCTGGCCCACCCCCACCAAGCCCGGCCGGTTCGCCCCCGGCCTCGGCCTCGTCCGGCACGCGGCCTCCCTCGCGCAGGACCGGCCGTGGTTCGCCATCGGCGGGATCGACGCGGGAAACCTGGACGAGGTCCTGGACGCCGGCGCCTCCCGCGTCGTGGTCGTACGGGCCCTCACCGAGGCCTCCGACCCCGGCGCCGCCGCCGCCGACCTGGCCAAGCGGGTCCGCGCCCGGCTCGGCTAGCCACCGGCCGGACACCCCCTTGCGGCTCCGCCGTCTCATTTTCGCGTCCAGTCCGTGGACAACGCTTCGATGGACACCGGACCGCGTCTAACCTCCCCGTATGGCCCTTGGTACCTCTTCCACCTGGTCGGACCGTGCGCACACGGTCCGCGACCTCATCGCGTCCGGGCGCTCGTACTCCTTCGAGTTCTGGGCCCCCAAGACGGAGAAGGGCGAGCGCAACCTCTGGAACGCGCTCCGCCGGGTCGAGGCGGTGGCCCCGAGCTTCGTGTCCGTGACCTACGGGGCCGGCGGCTCCACGCGCGGCGGCACCGTCCGTGCCACCGAGCAGATCGCCGCGGACACCACGCTGACCCCGGTCGCGCACCTCACCGCCGTCGACCACTCGATCGCCGAGCTGCGCAACGTCATCGGACAGTTCGCCGACGCGGGCATCCGCAACATGCTCGTCGTGCGCGGAGACCCGCCGGGCAACCCCATGGGCGAGTGGGTGCCGCACCCCGAGGGCGTGCACTACGCGGCGGACCTGGTCCGGCTGGTCAAGGAGTCCGGCGACTTCTGCGTCGGCGTCGCGGCCTTCCCCGAGATGCACCCGCGCTCCACGGACTGGGACACGGACATCCGGCACTTCGTGGACAAGTGCCGCGCGGGCGCCGACTATGCGATCACACAGATGTTCTTCGATCCGGAGCACTACCTCCGGATGCGCGACAGCGTCGCGAAGGCGGGCTGCGACACCCCGATCATCCCCGAGGTCATGCCTGTTGTGAACATCAAGCAGCTCGACCGGCTCCCGCAACTCAGCAACGCAATCTTCCCCGCGGCTGTGAAAGAGCGCATGCTCGCGGTCAAGGACGACGCGGCCGCTGTACGCTCCATTGGCATCGAGTTCGCCACGGAGTTCTGCGCGCGGCTGCTGTCCGAGGGTGTCCCGGGTCTGCACTTCATCACGCTGAACAATTCCACGGCGACGCTCGAGATCTACGAGAACCTGGGCCTGCACCAGCGGGCCTGACCGGCCGTACCGTTCCCCCCGGGCGGGCGGCCGCACCGAGAGGGGCCCCGCATGGGAATGACGGTCCTCTACATCGCGTTCGGTTTCGTCGCGCTGTGGCTGCTTGCCGAGGTCCTGATGCAGTACAAGGCCCGGCTGCGCTGGCGCCTGCTCGCCTTCGCCGGGTTCGTCGGCGTGGTCGCCGGCGTCGTGCTGCCGTCGGTGCTCGTCATCGCGGCCGGAGCCGTGGCGTTCGCGATCGGCCAGACGCTGGTGACCCTCTCCTTCCGCAAGGGCTTCGTGTCCGGCTGGGCGCTGCGCCGGGGCAAGGCCCCCGAGCCCGAGCTCCCGCAGAGCCGGCGCCGGCGGGCCGGGGGCGCACCGCGCCCGGAGCCGGCCCTGGAGGTCACGGCCCTGGAGTACGGGCCGGACGAGGCCGGGGACGACAGCGACGCGTACGACACGTACGACACGTACGACAAGGAAACCGAAGAGGACTCCGGCGCGTTCTCCGGGGGCGCCGTGCGCGAACAGGTCCAGGGGTTCTACCCGGCGCAGCCGGCCGCCGCAGACGCGGGCTCGTACGGGGTGCCCGGCGAGACCACCACCTTCGCCTCCCCGTTCGCCCCGGCCGAGCAGGACGCCCACCAGTACGCGGCGTACTACGACCCGCAGACCCAGGGCGGCTACGACTACACCACCGGCTATCCGGCCCCCGGCGAGCAGCAGGTGTACGCCGCCTACTCGGATCCGTACATCGGCACCGGCGGAGCCGTCGCCCCGCAGCAGCCCTACGGCTACGCGCCCCCGTACGGCGGCTACGCCCCGGACCCGTACGCGAGCGGGCAGCAGGAGCAGTACTCCATGGACACCCCGCCCGGCGGTGTCTGGGTCCCGCAGCAGCGCGACGTGAACCAGCCCTACCCGGCGGACGATCCGCAGCAGCAGCAGCAGCCGTACCCGTATCCGTACCAGGGCACGGGCGAGTACGAGCAGTACCGCTACTAGCCGCCGGCCGACCATCGGCCCGGCGCAGCTCGGCGTACGGCCTAGCGAGAGCCCCGGAAGTCCGCGCCCTCCACGATCAGCCCGGCCACCAGGGCCCCCGTCATCCCGGCGTGCGCCAGCCCGCCGCCCGGGTGGGCCCAGCCGCCCGCCAGGTACAGCCCGGGCACGGCGGTGGTGTTCGCCGGGCGCAGCAGCCGGCCCCCGGCTCCCGCCAGCGCGGGCGCGGGCACCCGGCCGCCGACCGCACCCGTGGCCGCCTCCACGTCGGCCGGGGTGCGCAGCTCGTGCCACAGCAGCCGCTCCCGCAGTCCGGGGACGGCCCGCTCGGCCGCCGTCAGCAGGTCCTCGGCGGACGGCGCGGGCCCCGGGCCCCCGGTCCGCACCGCGTGCACGGTGACCGCCTCGTGGTCCGCGTCGGGCCGGGTGGCCGGGTCGTCGGGGCGCAGCACGGTGACCGGGCCCACCAGGGTGCGGTGCGCGGCGCCGGCGTCGCGGGCCCCGCGCAGCGCGGCGAACAGGGTGTACCAGCGTGCCGGTTCCGCGGTACGGGGGGACGCGGAGTCCGCGGCGGGCGGGATCCGCAGCCCGCCGGGGTCGGCGGCGCACACCACGTGGTCGGCCCCGACCTCGGTGCCGTCGTCCGTCACCAGCCCGGCGGCCCGGCCCTCGCGCACGAGGACCTCCCGCACCCCGGCGGCGAACTCGAAGGCGACCTTGCGCTCCAGGCACCGCTCGTACACGGCGGTGGCCAGCTCCCGGACCCCGCCGCGCACGTACCAGCTGCCGAAGGTCTGCTCCATGTAGGGAAGCACCGCGGCCGAGGCGGGCGCGGTCGCCGGATCGACCCCGTACGCCCGTACGCGCGCGGTGAGCAGCTCGTCGAAGCCGCCGCCGCCGAGCTCGCGGGCGGCCACCTCGGCCAGGGTCGGGGGGCGGCGGCGCAGCAGTCCGCTCCCGCGCAGCGCGGGGTACGGGTCGCGGGCCAGCGGGGAGGTGTCCTGCTGCAGCGGCTCCTCCAGGAGCGGCCGGCGGGTGGCGTCCCAGGCGTCCCGGGCGCGGCCCAGGACGGCGCTCCAGCGGTCCCCGGAGCCGGGTCCGAAGGCCGCGTCGACGGCGGCCGCGGCGCCACCGTGCGAGCCGCCCGGGAAGGTGAGGGTGCGGCCGTCCGGGAGGACGTAGCGGACGGCGGGGTCGATCTGGACCAGCTCCGCGCACTCCTCCAGCGGCCGCTTGCCGGTCTTGACGAACAGGTCGCGGTAGACGGCGGGCAGGTGCACCAGACCGGGGCCGGTGTCGAAGACGAAGCCGTCGCGGGCGTAGCGGCCGACGGCTCCGCCGTAGGTCGCCCCCCGCTCGTACACCGTCACCTGATGTCCGGCCACGGCCAGCCGTGCCGCCGTCGCCATCGCGCCCATGCCGGCGCCGATCACCGCAATTCGTGCCATGCCGCTGAGCCTATCGAGCGACGCGCGCGACCTCGGCGGCGAGCCTCTTCTCCTCGCGGCGCTGGGCGCGGCGGCGCAGGAAGCGGCGGATCTTGGCCCAGAGGTAGATCAGCAGGGCGAGTCCGATGATCAGCAGGACGGCGCAGATGATCGCGGCGGCCTCGGGATTGAACATCGCGAAGGTGACGATGCCGCCCACCCCGAGGTCCTCGGCGGTGCTCATCACGACGTTGCTGAAGGGTTCGGGGGAGGTGTTGATGGCCATGCGCGTGCCGGCTTTGACGAAATGGCTGGCCAGGGCGGTGGAACCGCCGACCGCGCCGGCGGCGATGTCGGAGAGCGAGCCGCTCTGCCCGGCCAGCAGCGCGCCGACCACCGCTCCGGACACCGGGCGGATCACGGTGTGGACGGTGTCCCAGAGGGAGTCCACGTACGGGATCTTGTCGGCGACGGCCTCGCAGAGGAAGAGGGCGGCCGCGACGATGAGCACGTCGGTGCGCTGCAGGGACGCGGGGACCTCGTCGGTCAGGCCGGTCCGGCCGAAGATGCCGAGCAGGAGGACCACGGCGTATGCGTTGATCCCACTGGCCCAGCCGCTGGTGAAGACCAGGGGGAGCACACTCATCTGATCATCATGTCCCAGAAGCCGTGATCCGGCGCGGATTCGGGAAACCGTGGATCCGGGAAACAGCGGATTCGGGAAACAGTGAGGGGACGGCCGCCTTTCGGCGGCCGTCCCCTCACCCGAGTCTGTCGGTGGGGCCTACTGCCCCTGTTCGTCCCGGCGGCGCTGCCACCGTTCCTCGATACGGGTCATCATCGACCGACGCTGCCGGTTCTGCCCTTGGGGCGAACCGCCTGCACTGCCGGAGGCGGGTTGCTCACCAGGCTTGGGTGCCTTGCGCCAACCGGTGACCACGAGCACCGTACAGCCCAGCATGACGAGGAATCCCACCACGCTGATCCACAGTACGTTCGGCACGATCACACCGGTCATGAGGAGCGCGATACCCACCACAATGCCTGCGACTGCCTGGTAGACCCGTCGCCGGGTGTACGTGCGCAGTCCGCTTCCCTCAAGCGCTGTAGCGAATTTGGGATCTTCGGCGTACAGCGCTCGCTCCATCTGCTCGAGCATTCGCTGCTCGTGCTCCGAGAGCGGCACGGGAGTCCTCCTCATCCGTCGGTCGCGGGGGGTAGCGACCAGGGGTCCCCTTCAGGATAGGCGGGGAATCGCCCCCGTGATACCCGCCCTCTACGCCACGTTCTAAAAAAACACTGCCCGTAAAAAGTACCGCTTGGGGAATGCTCAGCGCCGTTTGAACGGCTCACTGAGGGCGTTATTCCCCAGCGGTCCGCTCGGCATGCCGGGCGCTGACCCCGATCATACGGGTCACGACCCCGGTTCGGAGGGTGAGTGGCGCACCGCGTGCCCGGAAGCCGCGCAGATCAGGCGGGCTTCTCGCCCAGTACGTGCAGCTGCGTGGCGACCGCGTGGAACGCCGGCAGCTCCGCCGCGGCCTCCTCCAGTCGCAGCAGGGCCTCGACGGCGCCCGGCTCGGTGTCGACCAGGACGCCGGGGACGAGATCGGCGAAGACCCGGACCCCGTGCACCGCGCCCACGGCCAGCCCCGCCTCGGAGACCAGCGCGGAGAGCTGCTCGGCGGTGAAGCGGCGCGGTACCGGATCGCCCGCGCCCCAGCGGCCGGCCGGGTCGGTCAGGGCCGTACGGGCCTCCGTGAAGTGCCCGGCCAGGGCGCGGGCCAGGACGGCCCCGCCGAGTCCGGCGCCGAGCAGGCTGAGGATGCCGCCGGGGCGCAGGGCGGCCACCGCGTTGGCGACGCCCTCGGCCGGGTCGTCCACGTACTCCAGGACGCCGTGGCAGATCACCACGTCGTACGCATCGCGCTCGACGACGTCGAGCAGACCCTGGGCGTCGCCCTGCACCCCGCGGACCAGATCGGCCACGCCGGCTTCGGCGACCCGCCGCTCCAGACCGAACAGCGCGTTGGGGCTCGGGTCGACCACGGTGACCCGGTGTCCGAGGTGGGCCACCGGCACGGCGAACTTGCCGGTGCCGCCACCCGTGTCCAGTACGTCCAGCACGTCCCGCCCGGTCGCCTTCACCCGGCGGTCGAGCGCCTCCTTGAGTACCTCCCACACCACGGCGGTGCGGAGGGAGGCGCGGGGGCGGGAAGTGTCCGACACGGCTGATGGCTCCTCGGCGCGTTGGTGAGCGGTCGCTGCCCACCCTATGGCCTCGCGCTGCCGGGCAGGTCATCCCGCGTCCGGACGCTCCGTACGCGGCAGCGGCAGGCCCGGCGGAAGGCCCTGCGGCAGGTCGGCCGGCAGCAGCGGGCGGAGCGAGAGCATCCGCTCCACCAGGCGCAGGAACATCGCGACGGCACGCACCAGATCGTCCGCGTCCCGGGCGGTGGCCGCTCCCGCTATGCCCGCCTCCGCCCGCGCCCGGCGGGCCGCCCCGGAGGCGAAGAGCGCGCTCCACTCGGCCAGTTCCGGAGCTATCTCCGGGAGCACCTCCCACGCGCTGCGGATCCGCGGCCTGCGCCGGGGGTGCGCCGGCTCCGGCCGTCCGCGCGCGGCGAGCACGGCCGCGGCGGCGCGCAGCGCGGCGAGGTGGGCGGTGGCGTACCGCTCGTTGGGCCGGGTCAGCAAGGCGGCTTCGGCCAGGCCCTCGTGGGCCTTGGTGAGCAGATCGAGGGCGGCCGGGGGTGCCGTGGACTTCCGGGGGACGGGGTGGACAGGGGACGGGGACGGTGTGGCCATGACGAACCTCCTGTCATCGCGTGCGCTGGGCGCTGCCTGGTGGAGCTCCTACGGGTCGAGCTGTTTCTCGTCTGCCCCCATCGTGACGGTCCCCACTGACAATCCCGCTGACCTGCGGGTTCGTCCCGGTATCCGGGGTTGTGAACCGGCAACTGCCGCCCCGTGCGCCCTGGATGCCGCCGGGGATGCTAGTTTTTGAACTGACCGGTCAGTTCAAAAGAAGGGGGAGGGCGTGGACAGCCCGCACGGCGCGGCCGTCAAAGCCGAGGACTTCGGAGCCAAAGGCCCGCGGGGCTGGGTGTTCCGGGGGATCGGGATCGACGCGGCGCCCGGCTCGCTCATCGCGGTCGAAGGCCCCTCCGGGAGCGGGCGGACCTGCCTGCTCCTCGCCCTCACCGGCCGCATGAAGTCCACCGAGGGCCACGCCGAGATCGGCCGCCACCGGCTGCCGAAGAAGATGGCCTCGGTCCGCCGCATCGCCGCCCTCGGCCCGGTGCCCGGGGTCAACGACCTGGACCAGGCCCTCACCGTCGCCGAGCAACTGCGCGAGGGCGCCATGCTCCAGCGCCGCTACGACGGTCCCGTCCGCGCCCTGCTCCGCCCGCGCGCCGAGCGCCGCACCTCCACGGCTGCCCGGATCGACGCCGCGCTGGCCGCCGCCGGACTGGACCTCGCGACCCTGCCGAAGGGGCCGCGCACCTCCGTACGGGACCTGGAACGGCTGGAATCCGTACGGCTGTCGGTGGCCATCGCGCTGCTCGGCTCGCCCCGTCTGCTCGCCGTGGACGACCTCGACCTCAAGCTCTCGGACGCCGAACGCGCCGAAGCCTGGGACCTGCTGCGGTCCGTGGCCGCCCGCGGGACCACGGTCCTCGCGGTGTGCAGCGAGGCCCCGTCCGACGCGACGGTCCTGCGCACGGGCCCGGCGGCCACCGCCCCCACCGACCCGGCGGCGACACCGGCCGCGGGATCCGCAGTGGTGCCCCGGCCCATGAACTCCCAGGACTCCCAGGACTCCCAGGACTCCCAGGACTCCCAGGACTCCCAGGACTCCCAGGACTCCCAGGACTCCCAGGACTCCCAGGACTCCCAGGACTACCAGGACTCCAAGGTCACCTGGGGTGCCGAGGCCACCACCCCGCACGAATCCGCAGGCACCGCCGACTCCGCAGGCACCGCCGGATCCGCAGGCACCGCCGACACCGAAGGCACTGGCGACTCCGCCGGCACCGGCATCCCGGCCGCCGCCCAGGACCCGCACGACACGAAGGGGGACGACGATGCGCTCGCCGAAGCTGGCCGCGCTTGAGCTGAAGCGGTTCGGGCGGGGGAAGCTGCCCCGGGCCGCCCTCGTGGCGCTGCTCCTGCTGCCGCTGCTCTACGGAGCCCTGTACCTGTGGTCCTTCTGGGACCCGTACAGCCGCCTCGACAAGGTGCCGGTCGCCCTCGTCAACTCCGACCGGGGCGCCACCGTCGACGGGAAGCGGATCGACGCCGGCGGCGAGATCACCCGCAAGCTCCGCGACAGCAAGACCTTCGACTGGCGCGAGGTGAGCGCCGAGGAGGCGGCCGACGGGCTGGAGAAGGGCACGTACTACCTCTCCCTCACCATGCCCGCCGACTTCAGCGCGAAGATCGCCTCCAGCTCGGGCGAGGACCCCGCCACCGGAGCCCTCCAGGTCCGCACGAACGACGCGAACAACTACATCGTCGGCTCGATCTCGCGCACCGTCTTCTCCGAGGTCCGCTCGGCGGCGTCCACCAACGCCTCCCGCGGGTTCCTCGACAAGATCTTCGTCAACTTCTCCGACCTCCACGACAAGACCGCCCAGGCCGCCGACGGAGCCGACAAGCTCACCGACGGGGCCGGCAAGGCACGGAAGGGCGCCAAGGACCTCGCCGACGGCCTGGACACGGCGAAGGCGAAGAACGGCGAGCTCACCGGCGGACTGAAGAAGCTGAACGAGGCCGCCGGACAGCTGGAAACCGGTTCGAAGGGCGTCGCGGACGGCACCCAGACGCTCGCCGACAAGGTCGGCGGCGCCGCCGACAAGGCGCGCCCCTTCCTCAAGGACCCCAAGAGCCTCGCGGACAGCGCCGAACTCGTCGCCGACACCGCGAAGGTCGTCGACAACCACCTCGCGGCCTTCGCCAAGGCGGCCCCGGCCGCCGCGACCGTCACCCAGCGCGTCTCCACCGGCGCCGCCGACGTCTACGCGAAGACCTGCACCACCGGCGCCAAGCCGCTCCCGCAGACCTGCCCGCAGCTGAAGCGGCTCAAGGACGACGCGGCCGAGGCCGCCGAACTCGCCGGTGACGTGGACACCCTGCTGGGGAACTCGAAGGGGGACCTCGCCACCCTCCACAAGCAGCTCGCCGACCTGGAGCGCGAAGCCCGCCTCCTCGTCACGAAGGCCCCCGGCCTCTCCGCGGACCTGGAAGCCGCGGTCACCCAGGTGAACGCCCTCAACGACGGCGCCCACAAGGTCTCCGCCGGCATGGCCAAGCTCCACACCGGCATCGGCTCCGCCACCGAGGGCTCCGGCGCGCTCGGCGTGGGCGTCGGCAAGCTCGGCGACGGCGCGCACGAGCTCGACGGCGGCCTGGTCAAGCTCGTCGACGGCAACGGCGAACTCGCCGGCGGCCTGCACGACGGCGCCGGCAAGATCCCGGCCTACGACGAGCAGCAGCGCGACGCCCGTACCGAGGTCATGGCCGACCCGGTACGCCTCGCCAACCAGTCCCTGCACAAGGCGCCCAATTACGGCACCGGTTTCGCCCCGTACTTCATCCCGCTCTCCCTGTGGGTCGGCGCGATGGTCGCCTACATGCTGATCGCACCGCTGAACCGGCGCGCGCTCGCCACCGGGGCCTCGCCCTGGCGGATCGCCCTCGCGGGCTGGCTGCCCGTGGTGGGGATCGGCGCCGCGCAGGTGGGCGCACTGATGTCCGTACTGCACTGGGGGCTCGGCCTGCAGATGGCCCGGCCCGCGCTCACCGTCGGCTTCCTGGTCCTGGTCGCCGCCTGCTTCGCCGCCATGGTCCAGTGGCTCAACGCCAAGTTCGGCGCGGCCGGCCGGATCCTGGTGCTGGCCGTCCTGATGCTCCAGCTCACCTCGGCGGGCGGTACCTACCCCGTCCAGACCAGCCCCGGCTTCTTCAACGCCATCCACCCGTACCTGCCGATGTCCTACGTGGTCGAGAGCCTGCGCCGGCTCATCACCGGCGGCGACCTCGCCCCGGTCTGGCAGGGCTGCCTGGTCCTCACCGCCTTCACGGCGGGAGCCCTCGCCCTCACCGCCCTCGCCGCCCGCGGCAAGCAGGTGTGGACGATGGACCGGCTGCGCCCGGAACTGAGCCTGTAGCCCGGACGGACAGGTTGACCTGTGAGAATCAGCGCCATGGAAAGCAGCAGCACCGGTACGGCCTCGGGCGGCGGTCGCCGCGCGGCCACACGGCAGAAGCTCTACGAAGCGGCCGTCACCCTCATAGCGGAGCAGGGCTTCTCCGCGACCACGGTCGAAGAGATCGCCGAGCGGGCGGGCGTGGCGAAGGGCACCGTCTACTACAACTTCGCCAGCAAGAACGACCTCTTCGAGGAGCTGCTGCGGCACGGTGTGGGACTCCTGACCGAGTCCCTGCGCACGGCCGCGGAGACGACCGAGGCCCGAGGCGGGAGCCGGGTCGAGGCGCTCGACGCGATGATCCGGGCCGGGCTGGTCTTCATCGACCGGTACCCCGCCTTCACCCAGCTCTACGTCGCCGAGCTGTGGCGCACCAACCGGACCTGGCAGTCCACGCTGATGGTCGTCCGGCGAGAAGCCGTCGCCGTCGTGGAGACGGTGCTGCGGGAGGGTGTGGAACGGGGCGAGCTCAGCACGGAGATCGACGTACCGCTGACCGCCGCGGCGATGGTGGGGATGGTGCTGGTGGCGGCGCTGGACTGGCAGTCGTTCCAGAGCGAGCGGTCGCTGGACGACGTGCACTCGGCGCTGTCGCTGCTGCTGCGGGGACGGGTGAGCGGGAACCGCTGACGGGTTCCCCCCGATCGGCGGTGCCGTTGCGGCCGCGGGGCCGCGTAGAACTGGTGGGGCGGGTGAGTATCCGTACCTAGTCGCGGAAATGAGTATCTGCGCGGATGGGTGCGGGGCGTCGGCGCGCCAGACTGGGGGCCACGGACAGGGGCCCGGGGCGCACCGCCGACACGGGGCGGCAGGTGCGGACCGGGCCTCTCTGGCCGACGGGGTGGGAACACGGCCGAGGCCGGGGCTCGGGGGGATCGAGCCCCGGCCTCAGCCGTGTTCCGGTTCCGGGGCGCGAAGCCCGTGCCAGGCTGCGCGGGTGCCGCTGGGCGGGACGGCCCCGCAGGGCTTCGGTGCCCGTCCCCTCCCTCAGCCGCGGCCGCGCAGGGGGATGCGGGCCCGGGTGCGTGACGCCGCGTCGGCGAAGCGGGTGGTCAGTGATGACCAGCGGGCCGAGGCGGCCCAGCGGACGCGGGCCGCCGAGCGGGGGAGGAGCAGGGCCCGCAGCCGGGCCCGGCGGGACACTCCGGCGAGGAGACCGGCCCGGGCGAGCAGGACGTCCTGCGCCAGCTCCCCGTAGGGGGGCTCCGCGCCCGGCGGTGCGTACAGCTCCCGCTCCACCGCGCCCGCGACGCGGCGTACGGCATCGGCCGCCTCCGCGTCCAGCCGGCCCAGGGAGACCACCCGGTCCGCCGCCCCCCGGGGGGACAGCGCCTCGTCCGGGACGATCCCGGCGTCCCACGCCGCGTCGCCCAGCTCCCGCCAGGCGGCCAGGACCTGCCCGGAGCCGAGCCGTCGCGCCCGCAGGCGCCCGCGCCACAGGAACGGCAGGAGCGGCAGGGCCAGCAGCAGGACGCCCGCGGCCGTCCAGGCCAGGACCGTGGGCGCCGAGGCGCCGTCGCCCCCCGCGCCCGTGTTCCGCCCGCCCGCGGCCGGACCGCACTCGCCCAGCTTCTTCTGGTCCGGCGGGCAGTCGTCCGCCGTCGAGGGACCGGCCGAAGGCTGCGCCGCACTCGCGGACGGAGCCGCCGTCGGCACGCTCGGCTGGGTCTGCGGGGCGGCGGGCCGGCTGTAGTCCGGCACCGTGATCCCCGACCGGGGCGTCGGCTCGAAGCGGGTCCAGCCCACGCCCTCGAAGTACAGCTCCGGCCAGGCGTGCGCGTCCCGCATCGAGACGTTGACGACGCCGTCGGACTGCTTCACCCCGGGCGTGAACCCGACCGCGACCCGCGCCGGGATCCCGAGGGTGCGCGCCATCGAGGCCATCGAGAAGGCGAAGTGGACGCAGAAGCCCTCCTTGTCGGCGAGGAACTTGGCGATGGCCTGCGCACCCGTACCCGAGGAGACCTTCGTGTCGTAGCGGAATCCGCCGCTCACCGCGAAGTAGTCCTGGAGCTTGACCGCCGCCGAGTAGTCGTCCTTCGTGCCGCGCGTGACCTCGCGGGCCTTCTGCACGACGACCGGCGGCAGGTTGTCCGGCACCTTCGTGTACTCGGCCGCGATCTCGGGATTCGGCGCCGGGGCGCGGCGCAACTGCTCCGCCGTGGGGTTCAGCAGCAGGCTCCGCACCGAGTACTGCACGCCCTGGGCGTTCTGGAACTTGTCCTTGCCCAGCTGGTCCCCGACGAGCGTGCGCCCGGCCGGCTCGAACCGCCACTTCCCGGCGATGTCCACGCCCGTCGCCGGGTAGGGCATCGGCAGGTAGCGCTGCGCGTAGGTCTGGGCCGAGGAGATGAAGGTCTGCACCTCGGTGGCGCCGCCCAGCACGCTCTCGCTCACCCCGGGCGGGTTCGGCATCCGCTTCGGGACGTCCGTCAGGGCGCGCCCCGACGCCTCCCACTTGACGCCGTTGAACTCGTCCAGCGCCAGGATCCGCAGGTACTGCTCGCTGAGCTGCGGGCTGTCCGTGCGGTAGCGCAGCACCACCCGGTTGTCCTGGGTGTTCAGGCTGCTCTGCAGGGAGACCAGCGGGTTGACCGCCTGGATCGACGGGCCCAGGCCGTTGCCCTCGCCCTCGCCCGCGCCGCCGCCCGTGCCCAGCAGTCCGCTGCCCATGGAGGGCAGCACCAGCGGCATCGCCAGCGCCAGACCCAGCGCGACCGCGCCGATCCGCCGCCCGGTGCGCACCGGGGCGACGGCCTGGGCGCCGCCCGAGAATCCGGCGGCGACCTTTCCGCGAGGGGCGGCCCCGAAGACCCGGCCCCACTGGGCGAGCCGGTCGCGGCCCTCGGCGAGCAGGAGCAGGAGGTAGCCGCAGCCCGCGAGGAGGAAGGAGCCCGTCGACGAGACCGAGGCGCCGCCCGACCCGGTGGCCGCGCCCGACAGGCCCGCCGCCACGGAGTACAGCGCGAGCAGCGGGAGCCCGGCCGCGGCGGCCGTCCGTACGGTCACCGCCAGCAGGTCCACCAGCAGGCCGATCAGCAGCACCCCGGACACCAGCAGCAGCCGGATCCCGTCGGTGAGCGGGGCCGGCATCGAGAACTCGTTGACGTCCTGCACGCCCTGGCGGAACAGTGCGCCGAAGTCCGTGACGAGGTAGTCCAGCAGCCCTTCGCCGGCGGCGGACGGCATCTTCCCGCCGAACACCAGCATTAGTGCCAGCAGCGATACGAGGACCTGCGAGGCGACGGTCAGCGTCCGGGCCAGCGGCACCCGCCGCGCGCCCGCGCCCACCGCGCTCTGCAGCGCCAGCAGCAGCGCCGCCTGCGGCAGCCAGCCGCCCGTTTCCACCAGCGGTCTCAGCGACCAGGCGGTGAACAGCGTCGCCAGGGCCGCGAAGACCGTCAGTCTCGCCCGTCCGCTCATCCCCAGCCCCCCGCCGAACCAGAACCGCCCGCCGCGCCGATCGGCGCGTTGCCCGCCTGCCGCCACAGTTCCCCGAAGGCCACCCCGGGCGGGGCGGGCAGGGCCGTCCAGCCCGCGTCGCGCAGCCCGGCCAGGCGCTCCTCCAGCGGAGGCAGCCCCTGCGCCATCACGGAAGCCAGGCCCTGGGGCCGCCCCGACCATTGCGCGGAGTCCAGGACGAACGCCACGGCGCCTCCGCCGCGGCGGCACATCTTGGCCGCCAAGCCCGTCTGTACGTCGTCCAGGTCCCCGAAGAAGGCGATGAGGAGCCCGTCACCGCCCGCTCCGCCGAAGCCGCTGCCGGCGCCGTTGCTGCGTACCGCGTCGCAGGCCCGCGAGAGGCCCGCGCCGTCGGAGTGGCCGACCACCGCGAGGGTGTCCATCAGCAGCCCCGCCGCCTCCGCGGACTCCTGCCCGCCGGAGGTGAAGCCGCCGCCCTCGCGGGGCACGCAGTCCCCGGTGTCGGTCAGCAGCCGCACGGAGAAGCCCTGCTCCAGCAGGTGCACCAGGGCCGACGCGGCGGCGGAGACCGCCCACTCGAAGGCCGAGTCGGGGCCGGCGCCCTCGTAGGCGAGGCGCCGGGTGTCCAGCAGCACGGTGGCCCGGCTGCGCTGCGGCTGCTCCTCGCGGCGCACCATCAGCTCGCCGTAGCGGGCGGTGGAGCGCCAGTGCACGCGGCGCAGGTCGTCCCCGCGCCGGTAGCCGCGCGGGATCACGTCGTCCTCGCCCGCCAGGGCCAGCGAGCGGCGGCTGCCGTCGCCGTAGCCGGAGGACTCGCCGGTGAAGCGGACCGGGGGCAGCGCCTCGGTGCGCGGGATGACGGTGAGGGTGTCGTACGCGGAGAAGGAGCGGGTCAGCTCGACCAGCCCGAAGGGGTCGGTGAGCCGCAGCTGGAGCGGGCCCAGCGGGTAGCGGCCGCGCAGGTCGGAGCGGACCCGGTAGGAGACCTCGCGGCGGCCGCCCGGCTCCACCCGGTCCAGGACGAAGCGCGGCCGGGGCCCCAGTACGTACGGCACCCGGTCCTGGAGCATGAGCAGCCCGGTCGGCATCCGGGAGGTGTTGTCGAGCCGCAGCTGCACCCGCGCCTCGGCGCCGGCGGGCACCCGCATCGGGGTCAGCCGGCGGTTGCCGGAGACCCGGTGGCGGGTGCGGTGCAGGGCCAGGACGCAGAGCAGCGGCAGCACGGCGAGCAGCAGCCCGACCCGGAGCAGCTCGGACTGGCCCAGCACGTACGCGCACAGCCCGGCGGCGATCCCGGCGGCCAGGAAGGACCGGCCGCGGGTGGTCAGCCCGGACAGGGACGCGCGCAGCCCGCCACCCTCCTGGGGACCCCGGCCGCCCGCGTCGTGCGGGGCGCCGGCGCTCATCAGAAGCCCCGGATGCCCGCGCCGGGCGGGATCTCGCCGCGGGACTGCGCGGCCGGTACGGGGGTGCGCTGGAGGATGTCGGCGACGACCTGCTCGGCGGTGCGCCGGCTCAGCTGGGCCTGCGCGGTCGGCAGCAGCCGGTGCGCGAGGACCGGTCCGGCCAGGGCCTGGACGTCGTCGGGCAGGACGTAGTCCCGACCGGACAGGGCGGCGGAGGCCTTCACGGCGCGCAGCAGGTGCAGGGTGGCACGGGGCGAGGCGCCCAGGCGCAGGTCCGGGTGGCTGCGGGTGGCGGCGACCAGGTCGACGACGTAGCGCCGGACGGGCGCGGCCACGTACACCTCGCGGACGGCTTCGATGAGCTTGCCGATGTCGTGGGCGTGCGCGACGGCCGTCAGATCGTCGAGCGGGGAGAGTCCGCCGTGCACGTCGAGCATCCGCAGTTCGGCCTCGGGGCTGGGGTAGCCCACCGAGACCCGGGCCATGAAGCGGTCGCGCTGGGCCTCGGGCAGCGGATAGGTGCCCTCCATCTCCACCGGGTTCTGGGTGGCGACGACCATGAAGGGGCTCGGCAGCGTGTAGGTGGTGCCGTCGATGGTGACCTGGCGCTCCTCCATCGACTCCAGCAGCGCGGACTGGGTCTTGGGGGAGGCGCGGTTGATCTCGTCGCCGATGACGATCTGCGCGAAGATCGCGCCCGGCTTGAACTCGAACTCCCGGCGCTGCTGGTCGTAGATGCTCACGCCGGTGATGTCCGAGGGCAGCAGGTCCGGGGTGAACTGGATCCGCTGGACCGAACAGTCGATGGACTTGGCGAGCGCCTTGGCCAGCATCGTCTTGCCGACGCCGGGAACGTCCTCGATGAGCAGGTGGCCCTCGGCGAGCAGGACGGTCAGCGCGAGGCGGACCACCTCGGGCTTGCCCTCGATCACGCTTTCGATCGATTCCCGCACCTGCTGCGCCGTGCTGGTCAGATCCGCGAGGCTCGCTCGGTCGTCATACGTGGTCACCTGATTCTCCTCGACCCTTTCCCAGGGCCGGCGCCCCATGGCGCATGACCGGCCCACCCCGAAACACCTCTGAAACCGCGAGCATCAAGAACGTCGTCACGCGATCACCGGCCCGGAAGCTTCCTTCCGGGTGACGTCTCCCCGCATTCTTGACGCCGCTTGGCCCTGGTGTCACTCAAGAGGTGGGATCGATCTCCCGCAGGAGCCCGGTGTGCACGTCGAAGACGAAGCCTCGCACATCGTCCTTGTGGGGCAGGAAGGGGTTCGTGCGGACCCGCTGCATGGACTGCCGGACGTCCTGGTCCACGTCGCGGAAGGCCTCGACGGCCCAGGCGGGGCGCTGGCCGACCTCGTCCTCCAGCTCGTGCCGGAAGTCCTCGGTCAGGCTTTCGAGACCGCATCCGGTGTGGTGGATGAGTATCACGGTGCGGGTGCCGAGCGCCCGCTGGCTGATGGTGAGGGAGCGGATGGTGTCGTCGGTGACCACACCGCCGGCGTTGCGGATCGTGTGACAGTCGCCGAGCTCCAGGCCGAGGGCGGCGTGCAGGTCGAGACGGGCGTCCATACAGGCCACGACGGCCACCTGGAGGACCGGCCGGGCGTCCATGCCGGGGTCGCTGAACTTCGCCGCGTAGGCGCGGTTCAGTTCCACGAGCCTGTCGGTGGTGCCGGAGCCCTCGGGGGACAGGCGGGCGGACTCGGCGGGCAGGGATGCGGAAGTCGTCATGGATACGACGTTAGTGGTCACAGGGCGTATGAGCATCGAGTGAGGGTGGACAAAGAAGGTCACCTGATCCTGTTGTGAGCTAACCCACAAGGGTGAGGCGCACGCGGCTGTCCGGGTGATTCGCGGCTTTTGCGGCTTCGGTCGCAGTGGGGCGCACGGCGCGCGGGGCGGTTCGTTGACCGCGGCGACCGTTGCACTAAAGTGACGCGAACCGGCCGGAGCCCGGCCCTGACCGGCCGCCCGGCCCTTTGGTAAGACTCCGCGTGCGCGGCGCGGCGTATGCCTGCCGCGCCGTTATCTGAGAGGGCGCTTTGACTAGCGAGTCCCGACACGTCCCGGTGATGCTCCAGCGGTGCCTGGACCTGTTGGCCCCGGCACTGGAGAGGCCCGGGGCCGTCGTCGTCGACTGCACCCTCGGCCTCGGCGGCCACAGCGAGGCCCTGCTCACCCGGTTCCCCGAGGCCCACCTGATCGGCCTCGACCGCGACAAGGAAGCCCTGCGCCTCTCCGGGGAGCGCCTCGCGCCCTTCGGGGACCGGGTCACCCTCGTCCACGCCATCTACGCCGACCTGGCCGAGGTCCTGGACGGCCTGCGCATCCCCGCCGTGCAGGGCATCCTCTTCGACCTCGGCGTCTCCTCCATGCAACTGGACGAGGCCGACCGCGGCTTCGCCTACGCACAGGACGCCCCGCTCGACATGCGGATGGACCAGACGACGGGCATCAGCGCGGCCGAGGTCCTCAACACCTACGCGCCCGGCGAACTGGTCCGCATCCTGCGCCAGTACGGCGAGGAGAAGCAGGCCAAGCGGATCGTGTCCGCGGTGGTGCGCGAGCGGGACAAGGACCCCTTCACCAACAGCGCGCGCCTCGTCGAACTGATCCGCGACTCCCTGCCGCAGGCGGCGAAGCGGACCGGCGGCAACCCGGCCAAGCGCACCTTCCAGGCCCTGCGCATCGAGGTCAACGGAGAGCTGTCCGGACTGGAGCGGGCGATCCCCGCCGCGGTGGACCGGATCGCGGTCGGCGGCCGGATCGTGGTGCTCTCGTACCAGTCGCTGGAGGACCGCCTCGTCAAGCAGGTCTTCGCCGCCGGCGCCACCTCCACGGCCCCGCCCGGGCTGCCGGTCGTACCGGAGAAGTACCAGCCGAAGCTGAAGCTGCTGACGCGCGGTGCGGAGCTGCCGACGGAGGAGGAGATCGCGGAGAACCGGCGTGCGGCGCCGGCCCGCTGCCGCGGGGTGGAGCGCATCCGGGAGGCGCGGCTGTGAAACGCCTGGGGCGGGTGCTGGGGGGGCCGGTCGCCGGACAGGCGGCGCGGACCCCGTTCGTCCTGCTGGTCGTGGCGCTGCTCGGCGGCGGGCTGATCAGCCTGCTGCTGCTGAACTCGGCGCTCAACCAGGGCTCCTTCCAGCTGAGCAAGCTGAAGCGGGAGACCACCGCGCTCACGGACGAGGAACAGGCGCTGCAGCGGGACGTCGACGGCTATTCGGCGCCCGACGCGCTGCAGCGGCGGGCGCACGAGCTCGGTCTGGTGCCCGGCGGCAGCCCGGTGTTCATCGGGCCCGACGGCAAGGTCGCCGGGACCGCGTCCCCGGCCGCCGAGCCGCCGCCCCCGTCGCCGCCGCCGTCCGCCCCGCCGGTCCCGGCCTCCCCGGGCGGGGCCGTCCCCAGCCCGGCCGGCTCCCCGGCGCAGGCAGGCTCCCCGGCCCCGGGCGGATCCCCGGCGCCTCCGGCCGCTGCCCCGGCCCCCTCAAGCGCGCCCTCGGGTGGCGCTCCCCAGCCCTCCCAGACCCCTGGACGGTGACGTCGTGACGCGTACCCCTGCGGGGCCGGTCCCCTCCCCGCCCTTCCACCGTTCCCAGGGCTCCGCCCTGACCCGCGCCCCACACGCCGGCGAGGCCGGGGGAGGGTCCCCGGGCTCCGCCCGGACCCGCGCCGCGTGCGGCGCCGTCGCCGGGGGCCAGCCCCAGGACCCCCGCGCCTCACACGCCGGCGAGGCCGGATTCATCCACCCCGCCGACGTGCGCGTATGGGCCGGCGCAGGCCAAATCCAGCCCCTCCGGCGCTTGAGGAGCAGGGTCCGGGGCGGAGCCCCAAGAGCTCAGGCGCAGCCGGGCTTCGCGCACGTCCACGGGGCCGCCGCATGAGCCCCCAGGAGCCGCCGCGGCGGCGGGTGCCCGGGCCCGGGCGGCCCCGGCCGGCCGGGGAGCGCGCCCGGGCCGCGGCGGCCCGCCCGGCCGCCAGGCCCACCACCCGGCGCCCCGCCCCCGCGAGGAAACCGCACACCATCCGCCTCGGCGCCCCCAAGCCCCGGCTGCGGCTGGTCAGCGTGGGCCTGACGATGGTGATGCTGGTGTTCGTCGTACGGCTGCTCCAGGTGCAGGCCGTCGACGCGTCCGCGTACTCCGCCAAGGCCTCCGAGAACCGCTTCGCCAGCTACACCCTGGCCGCCGAACGCGGGGTGATCACCGACCGCAAGGGCGTGGCGCTGGCCACCAGCGTGGACGCGTACGACATCACCGCGGACCCGCACATGTTCACCGTGCAGGAGAGCAAGGCCCCCGACGCCCCCGAGCAGGCGGCGGCCCTCCTCGCGCCGATCCTCGGCAAGGACGCCAAGGAGCTCACCGCGCGCCTGAAGACGAAGAACACCCGCTACGTGGTCCTCGCCCGCCGCCAGACCCCGCAGGTCTGGAACCAGATCAAGGACCTCAAGAAGGTCTTCGCCGAGAAGGCGTCCGCCGACAAGAAGAACAACGGCCCCGGCGCCAACGTCCTGGCCGGCGTGTTCAACGAGAACAGCAGCAAGCGCGTGTACCCGAACGGCGACCTCGCCGCCGGGATACTGGGTTACGTCAACGCCGAGGGCAAGGGCGGCGGCGGCCTGGAGTCCTCCCTCGACAAGAAGCTGTCCGGCAAGGCCGGCGAGCTCACGTACGCCCAGTCCGGCGGCCGCCGCGTGCCCACCGCCGGGTCCAGCGAGAAGCCCGCCGTGCCCGGCGAGGACATCGAGCTGACCATCGACCGCGACATCCAGTGGGCCGCGCAGAGCGCCATCACCGAGCAGGTCGCCAAGTCGGAGGCCGACCGCGGGTACGTCATCGTCCAGGACACCACCACCGGCGAGATCCTCGCCATGGCCAACGCCCCCGGTTTCGACCCCAACGACCTCTCCAAGGCCAGCTCCGCCGCCATGGGCAACGCCGCGCTCCAGGACGTGTACGAGCCCGGCTCCACCGCCAAGGTGATGTCGATGGCGGCCGTCCTGGAGGAGAAGAAGGCCGGGCCCGGCACCCACGTCGAGGTGCCCAACCGGCTGCACCGCGGCGACCGGCTCTTCAAGGACGACATCGACCACCCGACCTGGTACCTGACCCTCAACGGGGTGCTGGCCAAGTCCTCCAACATCGGCACCATCCTGGCCACCGGCCAGCTCGGCCCGACGCAGCCCGAATCCAACAAGGTCCTGCACGCGTACCTGGACAAGTTCGGCATCGGCCGGCCCACCGGCCTGAACTACCCCGGCGAGTCCCGGGGCATCCTCGCCCCGGCCGAGAAGTGGTCCACTTCCCAGCAGTACACGATCCCGTTCGGCCAGGGCCTGTCCCTCAACGCCATGCAGGCGGCCTCCGTGTACTCGACCATCGCCAACGGCGGCGAGCGCATCGCCCCCACCCTGGTCCGCGGCACCAAGGGCCCCGACGGCCGCTTCACCCCGGCGCCCGCGCCCGCGAGGACCCGGGTGGTCAGCAAGGAGACCGCCAAGACCCTCGCGGAAATGCTGGAGTCGGTGGTCGACGACCAGGAGGGCACCGGCACCAAGGCCCGCATCCCCGGCTACCGGGTCGGCGGCAAGACCGGCACCTCCAACCGGGTGGATCCGGCCACCGGCCGCTACAAGGGCTACACCGCCTCGTTCGCAGGATTCGCACCCGCGGACAACCCCCGCATCACCGTCTACTGCGCCATCCAGAACCCCACCAAGGGCAGTTACTTCGGCGGCCAGATCTGCGGACCCATCTACAAGAAGGTCATGGAGTTCGCCCTCAAAACCCTCCAGATCGCTCCCACCGGAACCGCCCCCGCCGGACTCCCGGTCACCTACGAACCCGGCGCGCAGCCCGGCTCCAAGCCCAGCCCGCAGCCGGGCCAGTGACCGCAGCCCCGGCCGGCCCGCCCCAGAAAAGCGTGAGGCACCATCAGTGACAACGATCACCCCCGAATCCGGGAACCACGGGTCCGCCGCGCCCCAGGCCGGGCCCTCGCTTCGCGAGCGGCCCGCCGCGCCCGGTACGCTCACCGCCGTGCCCCACGCTGATCAGCCCAGAACCACCCAGAACGACGCACCGGCAGCGCCGCCGGGAGCGCCACGTCCCCTGTCCGTGCGCCCGACACCCCTCGGCGAGCTGGCGGAGCTGCTGGGAGTCGGAGCACCCGGCGCCCCGGACGCCCCCGGCGCTCTGACGCGGATCACCGGCATCACGCACGATTCGCGTGCCGTGCGCCCCGGGGACCTGTACGCGGCCCTGCCGGGCGCCAAACTGCACGGCGCGGACTTCGCCGCCCAGGCGGCCGCCCTCGGCGCCGCCGCCGTACTGACCGACCCGGCCGGCGCCGAACGCGCCGCGGCCACCGGACTCCCGGTCCTCGCCGTCGCCGACCCGCGCGGCCGGATGGGCGAACTGGCCGCCGCGGTCTACGGACGGCCGGGCGAGGCCCTGCTCCAGATCGGCATCACCGGCACCTCCGGCAAGACCACCACGGCGTACCTCGTCGAGGGCGGCCTGCGCGGCGGCGGACGCAGGACGGGGCTCATCGGCACCGTCGAGATGCGCGTCGGCGACGAACGCATCAAGTCCGAGCGCACCACCCCCGAGGCCACCGACCTGCAGGCGCTGTTCGCGGTCATGCGCGAACGCGGCGTCGAGGCCGTCGCCATGGAGGTCTCCAGTCACGCCCTGGTGCTCGGCCGGGTCGACGGCTGCGTCTTCGACGTGGCCGTCTTCAACAACCTGAGCCCGGAGCACATGGAGTTCCACTCCGACATGGAGGACTACTTCCAGGCCAAGGCGCAGCTCTTCACCGAGCGCCGCGCCCGCCTCGGCGTGGTCAACATCGACGACGAGTACGGCCGCCGCCTCGCCAAGGAGGCGCCGATCCCGGTCGTCACCTTCTCCGCCACCGGCGACCCGGCCGCCGACTGGCGGGCCGAGGACGTGGTCTCGCGCCACATGGACTCGACCCTGACCCTGGTGGGCCCCGCGGGCGAGCGGATCACCGCCACCGCCCCGCTGCCCGGCCCGTTCAACGTGGCCAACACCGTGGCCGCCGTCGTCACGCTCGCCGCCGCCGGCCTCGACCCGCAGACCGCCGCCGACGGCGTCGCCGCGGTCCCCGGGGTGCCCGGCCGCCTGGAGCGGGTCGACGCGGGACAGCCGTACCTGGCCGTCGTGGACTACGCGCACAAGACGGACGCCGTCGAATCGGTCCTGCGCGCCCTGCGCGAGGTCACCACCGGCAAGCTGCACGTCGTCCTGGGCTGCGGCGGCGACCGCGACACCACCAAGCGGGCCCCGATGGGCGCGGCGGCCGCCCGGTTCGCCGACACCGCCGTACTGACCTCCGACAACCCGCGTTCCGAGGACCCCCTCGGGATCCTCGCCGCGATGTTCCGCGGCGCCGTGTCCGTACCGCCCGCCGAGCGGGGCGCCGTCCTCGTCGACGCCGACCGGGCGGCGGCCATCGCCGCCGCCGTCGCGCGCGCCGAGCCCGGCGACACCGTGCTGGTGGCCGGCAAGGGCCACGAGCAGGGCCAGGACATCGCGGGCGTCGTACGCCCCTTCGACGACCGGGCGGTCCTGCGCGCGGCCATCGAGACCCAAGCACGCCAGCGTCCCCGACAGGCCGAGGTGAACCAGTGATCGCCCTTTCCCTCGCCGAGATCGCCGAGATCACCGGCGGGCAGCCCCACGACATACCGGATCCGTCCGTCCTGGTCACCGGCCCCGTCGTCTACGACTCCCGCGAGGTGCAGGCCGGCAGCCTGTTCGCCGCCTTCGTCGGGGAGCGCGTGGACGGCCACGACTACGCCGAACGCGCCCTGGCCGCCGGGGCCGTGGCCGTCCTCGCGACCCGGCCCGTCGGCGTCGCGGCCATCGTCGTCCCCGACGTGGTGGCCGCCCTCGGCGCGCTCGCCCGCGCCGTCGTCGAACGTCTCGGCACCGACGTCGTGGCCCTCACCGGCTCCGCCGGCAAGACCTCCACCAAGGACCTGATCGCCCAGGTCCTGCAGCACCACGCGCCGACCGTGTGGACCCCCGGAAACCTCAACAACGAGATCGGCCTGCCGATCACGACGCTGCGGGTCACCGAGGAGACGCAGCACCTGGTCCTGGAGATGGGCGCCCGCGGCATCGGCCACATCGCCTACCTCACCGGACTGACGCCCCCGCGGATCGGCGTGGTCCTCAACGTCGGCACCGCGCACATCGGGGAGTTCGGCGGCCGGGAGCAGATCGCGCAGGCCAAGGGCGAACTCGTCGAGTCCCTGCCGTCCGAGGCGGAGGGCGGCATCGCCGTCCTCAACGCCGATGACCTGCTGGTACGTGCCATGACCGGGCGCACGAAGGCCCGTACGGTGCTGTTCGGCGAGGCCGAGGACGCCGACATCCGGGCCACCGAGGTCCGGATGACGGACAGGGGACAGCCTTCCTTCACATTGCGAACACCCACCGGGTGCAGCGACGTGACCTTGCGGCTGTACGGTGAGCACCACGTGTCGAACGCGCTCGCCGCGGCCGCCGTCGCCCACGTGCTGGGCATGTCCGCCGAGGAGATCGCCATCGCGCTCTCCGGGGCGGGCAGCCTGTCCCGGTGGCGGATGGAGGTCACCGAGCGGGCGGACGGCGTGACGATCGTCAACGACGCCTACAACGCAAACCCCGAGTCCATGCGGGCCGCACTGCGCGCACTCGCCGCGATGGGCGGTGCCGGCAAGGCCAACGGGGCCCGCACGTGGGCGGTGCTCGGCCCGATGGCCGAGCTCGGAGACGACGCGCTCGCCGAGCACGACGCGGTCGGACGGCTTGTCGTCCGGCTCAACGTGAGCAAGCTGGTCGCGGTCGGGGGCAGGGAAGCCTCCTGGCTGCAACTGGGCGCATATAACGAGGGTTCGTGGGGTGAGGAGTCGGTGCTCGTGTCCGACGCGCAGGCGGCGGTCGACCTGTTGCGCAGTGAACTGCGCCCGGGAGACGTCGTGCTGGTGAAGGCTTCCAGGTCAGCCGGCCTGGAGCGGGTGGCCCAGGCCCTGCTCGACGGCGAGGTCGCCGGCCGATGAGGCAGATCCTGTTCTCCGGAGTCATCGGACTCTTCCTCACGCTCATCGGCACCCCGCTGCTGATCAAGGGTCTGGCCCGCAAGGGCTACGGCCAGTTCATCCGTGACGACGGGCCGCGCGGTCACGCCGGGAAGAAGGGCACGCCCACCATGGGCGGCATCTCCTTCATCCTGGCGACGCTGATCGCGTACGCCCTCACCAAGGTGATCACCGGCAGCCAGCCGACCTTCTCGGGCATCCTCGTCCTCTTCCTGATGGCGGGCATGGGCGTGGTCGGCTTCCTCGACGACTACATCAAGATCGTCAAGCAGCGTTCGCTCGGTCTGCGGGCCAAGGCCAAGATGGCCGGCCAGCTGATCGTCGGCATCGCCTTCGCGGTGCTCGCGCTGCAGTTCAAGGACGCCCGCGGACTGGCCCCGGCCTCCACCAAGCTGTCGTTCGTCACGGACTTCGGCTGGGCGATCGGCCCCGTGCTGTTCGTGGTCTGGGCCCTGTTCATGATCCTGGCGATGTCCAACGGCGTGAACCTGACCGACGGCCTCGACGGCCTGGCCACCGGCGCCGCCGTGATGGTCTTCGGCGCCTACACCTTCATCGGCGTCTGGCAGTACCAGGAGTCCTGCGCCAACGCGCAGACCCTGACCAACCCGGCGGCCTGTTTCGAGGTGCGCGACCCACTGGACCTCGCGGTCGTCGCCGCCGCCCTCATGGGCGCCTGCTTCGGCTTCCTGTGGTGGAACACCTCGCCCGCCAAGATCTTCATGGGCGACACCGGTTCGCTGGCCCTCGGCGGCGCGCTCGCCGGCCTGGCGATCTGCTCCCGCACCGAGTTCCTGATGGCGCTCCTCGGCGGCCTCTTCGTCCTCATCACCATGTCGGTCGTCATCCAGGTCGGCTCCTTCAAGCTGACCGGCAAGCGCGTCTTCCGGATGGCACCGCTGCAGCACCACTTCGAACTCAAGGGATGGTCCGAAGTCCTGGTCGTCGTGCGGTTCTGGATCATCCAGGGCATGTGCGTGATCGTGGGCCTCGGCGTCTTCTACGCGGGATGGGCAGCCGACAAGTGACCGCCTGGCACGGCAAGAACATCACCGTCGCCGGCCTCGGCGTGAGCGGCATCAGCGCCGCGCGCGCCCTGGCCGGGCTCGGTGCGGTCGTCACCGTCGTGGACGGCGGCGACAGCGAGGGCCACCGCGCGCGGGCCGCGGAGCTGGAGGCGGCGGGCATCTCCGTACGCCTGGGCGACGCGCAGACCCTGCCCGAGGGCACCGACCTCGTGGTCACCTCGCCGGGCTGGAAGCCCGACAGCCCCCTCTTCGCGGCAGCCGCCGCGGCCGGCGTGGACGTCGTGGGCGACGTCGAGATCGCCTGGCTGCTGCGCGGCCCGGACGCCGCCCCCTGGCTGGCGATCACCGGGACCAACGGCAAGACCACCACCACCCAGATGCTCGCCTCGATCCTGAAGGCGGCCGGGCTCCGGACGGCGGCCGTCGGCAACATCGGCACCCCGATCATCGACGTGGTCCTCGGCGAGGAGACGTACGACGTCCTCGCCGTCGAGCTCTCCAGCTACCAGCTGCACTGGGCGCCCTCGGTGCGCCCCCACTCCGCGGCCGTCCTGAACCTGGCCCCGGACCACCTCGACTGGCACGGCTCGATGGAGGCGTACGCCGCCGACAAGGGCCGGATCTACGAGGGCAACACGGTCGCCTGCGTCTACAACGCCGCCGACAAGGCCACCGAGGACCTGGTCGTCGAGGCGGACGTCGAAGAGGGCTGCCGGGCCATCGGCTTCACCCTCGGCGCCCCCGGCCCCTCCATGTTCGGCGTCGTCGACGGCATCCTCGTCGACCGGGCCTTCGTGGAGAACCGGCAGAAGAACGCCCAGGAACTCGCCGAGGTCGCGGACGTCAACCCGCCCGCCCCGCACAACATCGCCAACGCCCTCGCCGCCGCCGCCCTGGCCCGCGCCTTCGGCGTGGCGCCGCGCGCCGTCCGCGACGGACTGCGCGACTTCCGGCCGGACGCCCACCGGGTCAGCCACGTCGACGAGGTCGGCGGGGTCACGTACGTGGACGACTCCAAGGCCACCAACACCCACGCCGCGGAAGCCTCCCTGGCGGCCTTCGAGCCGGTGGTCTGGATCGCCGGCGGCCTCGCCAAGGGCGCGACCTTCGACGAGCTCGTGCAGAAGGCCGCGAAGCGGCTGCGGGGCGTCGTCCTGATCGGCGCCGACCGGGCCCTGATCGCCGAGGCACTGGCGCGACACGCCCCGGAGGTCCCGGTCGTGGACCTCGCACGGACCGACACTGGGGCGATGCTCGCGGCGGTCCGGGAAGCGGCCCGGCTCGCGGAACCCGGCGACACGGTTCTGCTGGCCCCTGCCTGTGCCTCGATGGACATGTTCGCGAACTACAGCAAGCGTGGGGACGCGTTCGCCGACGCGGTGCGCGAACTGGCCGCCGAGCAGGCCTAGGACCGGCTCGATCCAGGGCAGGTTCCCTCCGGCCGACCGGCTGCTCGCCTCGTACGAGTTGGAGGGGAAGATCACAGATGCCGGCCAAGCAAGTGCTGCCGGGGCGGCGGCCGTCCGCGGACAAGACCGCCAAGGCGGCCCGGACCGCCAGAGAGGGCAGGGCCGCCCCATCCGGCGCGCCCAGGGCCGGCAGGGGGGTGCTGGGCCGTGCGCGCCCCGCGGCGCGTCCCGGCAGGCCCGCCGGGGGCGGGCCGCTGACTCGGCTGCGGCGGACGCAACGGCAGCTCCGCCGGGCCTGGGACCGGCCCCTCACGGCGTATTACCTGATCTTCGGCAGCGCGCTGCTCATCACCGTGCTCGGCCTGGTGATGGTCTACTCGGCCTCCATGATCAAGGCGCTCCAGCTCGGGCTGGGCGACGCGTACTTCTTCAAGAAGCAGTTCCTGGCGGCCACGATCGGCACCGGACTGCTGCTGATCGCCTCCCGGATGCCCGTCAAACTCCACCGGGCCCTGTCCTATCCGGTGCTCACCGGCACGCTCTTCCTGATGGTCCTGGTCCAGGTCCCCGGGATAGGAGTGTCGATCAACGGCAACCAGAATTGGATCTCCCTTGGCGGTCCGTTCATGCTGCAGCCCAGTGAGTTCGGCAAACTGGCCCTCATCCTCTGGGGCGCCGACCTGCTGGCGCGCAAGGGCGACAAGGACCTGCTGAGCCAGTGGAAACACCTGCTGGTGCCGCTGGTCCCCGTCACCTTCCTGCTGCTCGGGCTCATCATGCTCGGCGGGGACATGGGCACCGCGATGATCCTCGGAGCCATCCTGTTCGGGCTGTTGTGGCTGGCCGGAGCCCCGACGCGGATGTTCGCGGCGGTCCTGGCCTTCGTGGGCGTGCTCGTCGCCCTGCTCATCAAGACCAGCCCGCACCGCATGGACCGGCTCCAGTGCATCGGAGTCTCCGAGCTGCCCGACAACGGGCTGTGCTGGCAGGCCGTCCACGGAATCTACGCCCTGGCATCGGGCGGATGGTTCGGTTCCGGACTCGGTGCCAGTGTGGAAAAATGGGGGCAACTGCCAGAGGCCCACACCGACTTCATCTTCGCCATCACCGGCGAGGAACTGGGGCTGGCGGGGACGCTGTCGGTGCTCGCCCTGTTCGCGGCCCTAGGCTATGCGGGTATCCGCGTGGCCGGACGCACGGAGGACCCCTTCGTACGGTTTGCCGCGGGAGGCGTGACCACCTGGATCACGGCGCAAGCCGTGATCAACATCGGTGCGGTGCTCGGTCTGCTGCCGATCGCCGGGGTCCCGCTCCCGCTGTTCTCCTACGGTGGGTCCGCCTTGCTGCCGACCATGTTCGCGGTCGGACTGCTCATCGCCTTCGCGCGGGAGGAGCCGGCGGCACGGGCGGCGCTCGCGATGCGGAGGCCCAAGAACGGCCGGCCGCGGACCGGGCAGAGATGGAAGTCGATGAGACGGCGCGTCAAGAAGCGTCCGTCCGGAGAGCGGTGAATTTCGGTGCATGTCGTACTCGCCGGTGGGGGGACCGCCGGCCACATCGAGCCGGCGCTGGCCCTCGCGGACGCCCTGCGCAGGCAGGACCCTTCCGTGGGCATCACCGCCCTCGGCACCGAACGCGGACTCGAAACCCGCCTGGTGCCCGAGCGCGGCTACGAGCTGGGACTGATCCCGGCCGTCCCGTTGCCCCGTAGGCCCACGCCCGAGCTGATCACCGTCCCAGGACGGCTGCGCGGCACCATCAAGGCCGCGGAGGAGATCCTGATCCGCACCAAGGCCGACTGCGTCGTCGGCTTCGGCGGCTACGTGGCCCTGCCCGGCTACCTCGCGGCCAAGCGGCTCGGGGTGCCGATCATCGTCCACGAGGCCAATGCCCGGCCCGGACTGGCCAACAAGATCGGCTCCCGGTACGCGCACGCCGTCGCGGTCTCCACCCCCGACAGCAAACTGCGCGGCGCCCGCTACGTGGGCATCCCGCTGCGCCGCTCGATCTCCACCCTCGACCGGGCGCTGGTCCGCCCGGAGGCGCGCGCCGCCTTCGGCCTGGACCCCAACCTGCCGACCCTGCTGGTCTCCGGCGGCTCGCAGGGCGCCCGCCGCCTCAACGAGGTGATCGAGCAGGTCGCGCCGACCCTCCAGCGCTCCGGCGTCCAGATCCTGCACGCGGTCGGCCCGAAGAACGAACTGCCGCGTGTCGACAACATGCCCGGGATGCCGCCCTATGTCCCGGTACCGTACGTGGACCGGATGGATCTCGCGTACGCCGCCGCCGACATGATGCTGTGCCGCGCGGGCGCGATGACCGTCGCCGAACTGTCCGCCGTCGGGCTGCCCGCCGCCTACGTCCCGCTGCCGATCGGCAACGGCGAACAGCGGCTCAACGCCCAGCCGGTGGTCAAGGCCGGCGGCGGCCTGCTCGTGGACGACGCGGAACTGACGCCCCAGTGGGTGCTCAGCCAGGTCCTCCCGGTGCTCGCCGACCCGCACCGGCTGTACGAGATGTCCCGCGCCGCCGCCGAGTTCGGCCGGCGGGACGCCGACGAGCTGCTCGTCGGCATGGTGTACGAGGCGATCGCAGCCAACAGAGCCCGCTGACGCGGGAAGCACCGACGCAGGAGGCACACGAGTGGCCGGAGCGAGCACCGCGCAGCGTGGCGGCCCGGGAGCCGCCGGGAAGGGCTCCGGCCCGCTCGGGCGGCCGGGGACCCCCAAGGCCCCCAAGTCGCCGAAGCCGCCCAAGGGCTCCGGCCCCGGGGGGCCGCGCGGACCGCGCCCCGGGGGACTCCCGGGAGGACTGCGCCGGGGACCCCTCGTGGTCGCCGGGGTGGTCCTCGCGCTGCTCCTGGCCGCCGGCTGCACCTGGGTGCTCTACGGCTCCTCCTGGCTCCGGATCGAGAAGGTCACCGCCACCGGCACCGAGGTCCTGACCCGGGAGCAGGTGCTGGCGGCGGCGGCCGTTCCCGTCGGAGCCCCCCTGGTGTCCGTGGACACCGACGAGATCGAAGCCCGGCTCCGCGGCCGCCTGCCCCGTATCGATTCGGTCGATGTGGTGCGGGCCTGGCCGCACGGAATCGGTGTGAAGGTGACGGAACGCAAACCCGTTCTGCTCATCAAGAAGGACGCGCGGTTCGTGGAAGTGGACGCTTCCGGTGTGCGATTCGACACGGTCGGACAGGCTCCGGCGGGTGTTCCGCTCCTCGAACTGAGCTCCAAGCAGTCCCCGAGCGGCCGCCGTTTCGACGAGGAACGGCTGCTGCGCGAGGCCGTCCTCATCGCAGGAGTCCTCCCGGAACCCGTCCGCAAGCAGACCCTGCAGGTCAGGGTCCGGTCCTACGACTCGGTGGTACTGGAGTTGAGCGGCGGCCGGTCGGTGGTCTGGGGGAGCGGCGAACAGGGCGAGGCGAAGGGCCGCGCGCTGTCGGCGCTCCTGAAGGCCTCGCCCAAGGCTGACCGATTCGACGTGAGCGTCCCCACCGCCCCGGCGGTGTCCGGTAGTTGACGTCCGGCCGAACAGCGTCGCACCCTGGTTGGCCACCGATACGGGTGATCACATAGGGTGAAAAGAAAAACGGGAGGTTCGGCGTGTTCGTTGAACACGCGCTACTTGTCGACTTAGTGTCCTGTTCGGAAGAGTCCAAGGAACAGACACACTCATAACCCTAAACTTCAGGGTTAGGGTTCGGGTCGGCGTGTACGGACCGTCCCAATTTCGGCATCAGTCGTCGCACCGCAGGCCCGCGAGGCGAACGACACGTAACTCGAGGCGAGAGGCCTTCGACGTGGCAGCACCGCAGAACTACCTCGCAGTCATCAAGGTCATCGGTGTCGGCGGCGGTGGTGTCAATGCCATCAACCGAATGATCGAGGTCGGTCTCAAGGGCGTCGAGTTCATCGCCATCAACACAGACGCCCAGGCGCTGTTGATGAGCGATGCCGACGTCAAGCTCGACGTCGGCCGGGAACTCACCCGGGGTCTCGGCGCCGGGGCCAACCCCGATGTCGGCCGCAAGGCGGCAGAGGACCACCGCGAGGAGATCGAGGAGGTCCTCAAGGGGGCCGACATGGTCTTCGTCACCGCCGGCGAAGGCGGCGGCACCGGAACGGGCGGCGCACCCGTCGTCGCCAACATCGCGCGCTCGCTGGGCGCCCTGACGATCGGTGTGGTCACCCGGCCGTTCACCTTCGAGGGCCGGCGCCGCGCGAACCAGGCCGAGGACGGCATCGCCCAGCTCCGCGAGCAGGTCGACACCCTCATCGTCATCCCCAACGACCGCCTGCTGTCCATCTCGGACCGCCAGGTCAGCGTGCTGGACGCCTTCAAGTCGGCGGACCAGGTCCTGCTGTCCGGCGTCCAGGGCATCACGGACCTCATCACGACCCCGGGTCTGATCAACCTCGACTTCGCGGACGTCAAGTCCGTGATGTCCGAGGCGGGCTCGGCCCTGATGGGCATCGGCTCGGCGCGCGGCGACGACCGCGCGGTGGCCGCGGCGGAGATGGCGATCTCCTCGCCGCTGCTGGAGGCGTCCATCGACGGCGCCCGCGGCGTGCTCCTGTCCATCTCCGGCGGCTCGGACCTCGGTCTCTTCGAGATCAACGAGGCCGCGCAGCTGGTGAGCGAGGCCGCGCACCCCGAGGCGAACATCATCTTCGGAGCCGTCATCGACGACGCGCTCGGCGACGAGGTACGGGTCACCGTCATCGCGGCCGGGTTCGACGGCGGACAGCCCCCGGCCCGCCGCGACAACGTCATCGGCGCGGCCTCCACCAAGCGCGAGGAGCCGGCCCCGGCTCCGGTCCGTGCCGCCGAGCCGGCCCGCCCGGCCTTCGGCGGACTCGGCTCGGTCACCCCGCGCGAAGAGCCGGTCCGCAGCGAGCCGGTCCCGGTCGCCGAGGCTCCGGCCCCGCAGGTCCCGACGGCCCGGCCGTACCAGGACAGCCCGGCCGAGGAACTGGACGTCCCGGACTTCTTGAAGTGACCCTGGAGCAGTACAGCGAGAGCGGCGCCCACTTCGCCTTCACCGACCGGTGGGGCGGGGTGAGCGCCGTTCCGTACGAGGAGCTCAATCTCGGCGGCGCGGTCGGAGACGACCCGGCCGCCGTTCGTGCGAACCGGGCCGCCGCGGCGAAGGCGCTCGGCATCGCGCCGGACCTGGTGGTCTGGATGAACCAGGTGCACGGCCGGGACGTGGCGGTGGTCGACGGCCCGTGGGGCCCGGACCGGGAGGAGATCCCGGCGGTGGACGCGGTGGTGACCGCCCGTCGGGGGCTCGCCCTCGCGGTCCTCACCGCCGACTGCACGCCCGTCCTGCTGGCCGACCCCGTCGCCGGCATCGCGGGAGCCGCCCACGCCGGGCGGCCCGGACTGGTCGCCGGAGTCGTGGGCGCCGCCGTCGGGGCGATGGTCTCGCTCGGCGCCGACCCCGCGCGCATGGTGGCCCGTACCGGACCGGCGGTGTGCGGACGCTGCTACGAGGTTCCCGCCGAGATGCGGGCGGCGGTCGCCGAGGTGGTGCCGGCCGCGTACGCCGAGACGAGCTGGGGGACACCGGCCGTCGACGTGGTGGCCGGAGTGCACGCGCAGCTCGCGGAGGCGGGGGTGGCCGACCTCGGCCGTTCCCCGGTCTGCACACTGGAGTCGCGGGACCACTTCTCGTACCGCCGCGACCGGATGACCGGGCGGCTTGCCGGATATGTCTGGTTGGACTGAAGAATGACGGATCGTAAGTCCGAGCTCGCCGAGAACCTCGCGCGGGTGCAGGAGCGGATCGGGGCCGCCTGCGCGGCCGCCGGGCGCAAGCGGGAGGAGGTGACCCTCATCGTGGTCACCAAGACCTACCCGGCGAGCGACGTACGACTGCTGGCGGACCTGGGGGTCCGTCACGTGGCGGAAAACCGGGACCAGGACGCGGCCCCCAAGGCCGAGGCCTGCGCGGATCTGCCCCTCACCTGGCACTTCGTCGGTCAGTTGCAGACGAACAAAGTCCGTTCGGTGGCGGGATACGCGCACCTCGTGCAGTCCGTCGACCGCCCCAGGCTCGTCACCGCCCTCTCGGCGGCCGCGGAGGGCGCCGGGCGGGAACTGGGCTGCCTGGTCCAGATCGCCCTCGACGCCGAGTCGGGCGAACGGGGGGCCCGCGGCGGCGCGGCGCCCGAGCAGCTCGCCGAGTTGGCGGACCTCGTGGCGGCGGCTCCCGGACTGCGCATCGACGGTGTCATGACGGTCGCTCCGCTGGCCGGGCAGTACGCGGGACGCGAACAAGCGGCCTTCGAGCGGCTGGTGGAATTGTCATCCCGCCTGCGCGCGGACCATCCGGCTGCCACGATGGTCTCGGCCGGGATGAGCGCAGACCTGGAACAGGCCGTTGCGGCCGGTGCGACACATGTACGCGTCGGCACTGCGGTACTCGGCGCGAGACCCCGGCTCGGGTAACGTCGCGAAGAAAGTCGGACCACAGCAGAAAATATGGTCATTTCCGCTGATGAGCGGACAGGCCACGTGGATCGCGGGCAGTTGGTGACATTCGTGACACTGCGGGACACCTGCGACAGGGCGATCCACCACAGAGCGGAGGACTCAGAGAATGGCCGGCGCGATGCGCAAGATGGCGGTCTACCTCGGCCTCGTGGAGGACGACCGGTACGACAACCCGGGGTACGACCCCGACGACGAGTTCGAACCCGAGCCGGAGCCGGAGCGGTCGCGCGAGCGGGACCGCCGGCAGCAACCTGTTTCGCATCAAACGCCCGTATCGGACGAACCGGTACGAGTTGCCCAGCCTCCGGCGCCAAGAGAACCCCTCCCAATGCCGGTTGAAAACGGACGTCCCGCACGAATCGCACCCGTGGCGTCCATCACACCCGATCGCTCGAATCTGGAGAAGAACGCCCCCGTGATCATGCCCAAGGTCGTCTCCGAGCGGGAGCCGTACCGCATCACGACGCTGCACCCCCGGACCTACAACGAGGCCCGTACCATCGGGGAACACTTCCGTGAGGGCACCCCGGTGATCATGAATCTCACGGAGATGGACGACACGGACGCGAAGCGTCTTGTCGACTTCGCCGCCGGTCTTGTCTTCGGTCTGCACGGCAGCATTGAACGCGTGACACAGAAGGTGTTCCTGCTGTCTCCTGCTAACGTCGATGTCACGGCGGAGGACAAGGCCCGCATCGCGGAGGGCGGGTTCTTCAACCAAAGCTAGACCGATCCGTCAGATACGGGACCGGGTACAGGGCGGAAGCAGGGGAGAGGGAAGCGCGGGATGGGCGTCGCACTCGAAGTGGTTTACATCGCGCTGATGTGCTTCCTCATCGTGCTGATCTTCCGACTGGTCATGGACTACGTGTTCCAGTTCGCACGTTCATGGACACCCGGCAAGGCGATGGTGGTCGTTCTGGAGGCCACCTACACTGTCACCGATCCACCGCTCAAGCTCCTTCGGCGGCTCATCCCGCCGTTGCGTCTCGGGGGCGTGGCACTCGACCTGTCCTTCTTCGTTCTGATGATCATCGTTTACATCCTCATCAGTTTCGTGAGCACCGCTGCGAGAAGCGTGTGAACGATGAGCTCCCCCGCAGGCGCGGGGACAGTCCCGATACGGTCCTGCCGACTGCCGACGACTACGTAGAGGTGAAGAAGACATGCCGCTGACTCCCGAGGACGTGCGGAACAAGCAGTTCACGACCGTCCGCCTGCGAGAGGGCTATGACGAGGACGAGGTCGACGCCTTCCTCGACGAGGTCGAGTCCGAACTGACGCGCCTGCTGCGCGAGAACGAGGATCTGCGCGCCAAGCTGGCGGCCGCCACCCGCGCCGCAGCGCAGAACCAGCAGCAGGGCATGCGCAAGCCGGACCCCCAGGACGGTGGAGGCCAGCGTGGCCCCGGCGCCCCCGTGCCCGCGGCCATATCCGGCCCCCCGCAGCAGCAGCAGCCCCCCATGGGGCAGCCGCAGCTCCAGGGCGGCCCGCCCCAGCTTCCGGCCGGCCCCGGTGGGCACGGCGGTCCGCAGGGCCCCGGCCCGATGGGCGGCCCGATGCAGGGACAGCAGCAGCACACCATGGGTGGGCAGCAGCAGATGGGCCAGCAGGGCATGGGTCAGCAGGGCATGGGCCAGCAGGGTCCCGGCCTGATGGGTGGCCCGATGCAGGGACAGCAGCAGCAGTCCATGGGTGGCCAGAACCCGCTCGGCCAGCAGATGGGCCAGCCGATGGGTCAGCAGATGCAGCCGATGGGCCAGCAGATGCAGCCCATGGGCCAGCAGATGCACCAGCAGCCGCAGCAGCTCCCGCAGCAGGGTCCCGGTGGCGACAGCGCCGCCCGCGTCCTGTCGCTCGCGCAGCAGACCGCCGACCAGGCGATCGCGGAGGCCCGCTCCGAGGCCAACAAGATCGTCGGCGAGGCCCGGTCGCGCGCCGAGGGCCTGGAGCGGGACGCCCGCGCCAAGGCCGACGCGCTGGAGCGGGACGCGCAGGAGAAGCACCGCGTCGCGATGGGCTCCCTGGAGTCCGCCCGCGCCACGCTGGAGCGCAAGGTCGAGGACCTGCGGGGCTTCGAGCGTGAGTACCGCACCCGTCTGAAGTCCTACCTGGAGTCGCAGCTGCGCCAGCTGGAGACGCAGGCCGACGACTCGCTGGCTCCGCCGCGGAACCCCGCCGGTCCCGCGCTGCCGCCGTCGCCGACCCCGTCGATGGCTCCGGCCGGTGCGATGCACTCCATGGGCGGTCCGTCCATGGGCGGCGGTCCCTCCCCGATGGGTGGTCCGTCCCCGATGGCCCCCTCCTACGGTGGCGGGCAGCAGCAGATGTCCCCGGCGATGACGCAGCCGATGGCTCCGGTGCGGCCGGCTGCTCCGCAGCCGATGCAGCAGGCGCCGTCTCCCATGCGGGGCTTCCTGATCGACGAGGACGACAACTAAGCGGCATCATCCGTCGGCAGACGGCACGGGCCGGGCCCGGTTCCCCTTCGGGGGCACCGGGCCCGGCCCGTTTGCGTACCCGGGACGGAACGCCGGGCCCGCGGGCCGGGGTGGGTGCCGCTGCGCGGGGCGGAGTCCCCTACCCGCCCTTCGCCCGTTCCCCGGGGCTGCGCCCCGGACCCCCTGGGGC